>CAKQXQ010000012.1 GCA_934292805.1 uncultured Roseburia sp.
CACAGTATCTCCAATAGTATAGCATACAGACCTTGGAGAGGGTCTATAAACACTACTACTTTATAATACGAGGAAATGAATCATGAACTGGTTAAATAAATTAGAACGCAAATTTGGAAGATATGCGATACCGAATCTTATTGTGTATCTGATCGGAGCATATTGCGTAGGATTTGTTCTTAATATGGCAGCACCGGGATTTTTAAGTTACCTTAATTTTCAGCCATACTATATTTTGCACGGACAGATCTGGCGGATTTTTACATGGATTTTTATGCCGACAGATACGAATATTATACTCTTGGCGATTATGATGCTGTTTTATTATCAGCTCGGTACAACATTGGAACGGACATGGGGAACATTCCGCTTTAACGTCTATATAATAGGAGGAATCCTTCTGACTGTGATCGGAAGCCTGGCAGCCTATGGACTGATCTATTTGTTTGCAGGACAGGGGATGGCATACGCCACAAGCTCGATCATGGGACAGCTGATCAGTACAACTTATATTAATATGTCTATTTTTCTTGCGTTTGCCGTAATGTATCCGGATATGCAGATCCTGCTTTACTTTGTGATTCCGATCAAGATGAAATGGATGGCTGTTTTTTATGCAGTGATGATGGTATCCAATGTATGGGAGATCTATCAGAGCATTTATTCTTATACACAGTCCGCATCTTCTGCACGCTGGTATGCAGGAATTATGCTTTTGTGCATTGTACTGTCACTGCTTAATTTCCTTATTTTCTTTTTGTCAACACGGAACTTAAACCGCTATACGCCGCATGAGATCCACAGAAGACAACAGTTTAAGGCACAGATGCGTGAACCAAGACCGGGTTCTGGCATTGCAAAGCATAAGTGTGCAGTATGCGGACGGACAGAGCTGGATGATCCGACTCTGGAATTCAGGTTCTGCTCCAAGTGTGAAGGAAATTATGAATACTGTCAGGATCATCTCTTTACACATCAGCATATCAGAAGAACCTGACAGGAAGTCTCACAATATCATTAGCTTTTTGGGATAAT
Source organism: uncultured Roseburia sp. (assembly GCA_934292805.1). Classification (GTDB taxonomy): domain Bacteria; phylum Bacillota; class Clostridia; order Lachnospirales; family Lachnospiraceae; genus Roseburia. Next base: position 1,036 of record CAKQXQ010000012.1, read on the forward strand.
TATATTAGATTCTCTTATGAATGAAAAAATATTTTGAAAAAATCTATCAAAATATAAAATTTACACACAAATCGTATTGACGAAGAAAAATTGCTGTGATAGATTGACTCATGTACTTGGAAAATAGCTTATGTACAAGGAGGACAATATGAAAAAGACATTAAGCATTTTATTGGCAATGGGGCTTACAGTCAGCATGTTTGCAGGATGTGGTTCTTCTGCTTCAGAAAATAACGCAGCAGATAAGACGAACAATGAAACATCCACAGAAGCAGGATCCGAGGGTGCGGCTTCGGCATCTGACATCAAAGTTGGTGTTATTTATATCGGGGATGAAAATGAAGGATACACTGCAGCACATATGGCAGGTATCGATGAGATGATGGCGAATCTTGGATTAGATGAAAGCCAGGTAATTGAGAAGACAACTGTTCCGGAAGATGAATCCGCTTATGATGCAGCAGTTGATCTTGCAGATCAGGGATGCAATATTATTTTTGCAACAAGCTTTGGACATGAAACATATGTAATGCAGGCAGCAGCAGAGTTCCCTGACATTCAGTTCTGTCATGCAACAGGTTATCAGGCAGCAGGCTCAGGTCTTTCTAATATGCACAACTACTTCGATGCAATTTATGAAGCACGTTATGTATCCGGTGTTGTTGCAGGTATGAAATTAAACGAAATGATCGAAAATGGCGATATCACAGCAGATCAGGCAAAAATCGGTTATGTAGGTGCATATCCATATGCAGAAGTTATTTCCGGTTTCACATCTTTCTATCTTGGTGCCAAGAGTGTGTGTGATTCTGTAACAATGGAAGTTCAGTATACAAACAGCTGGGCAGATATGGCCGGTGAAAAAGAAGTTGCAACTCAGCTGATCGCAGACAACTGCGTTCTTATCAGCCAGCATGCAGATACAACAGGAGCTCCGACAGCATGTGAAGAAGCAAAAGTTCCATGTGTAGGTTACAATGTTGATATGACATCTGTTGCTCCGGATGCAGCACTTACATCTCCTACCAATAACTGGGGTGTATATTATACATATGCAGTACAGTGTGTATTAGACGGAACACCAATCGACACAGACTGGTGCAAAGGATTTTCTGAGGATGCTGTAAGAATCACCCCTGTAAATGAGGCAGTAGCAGCAGAAGGAACAAATGAGAAGGTAGAAGAAGTAGAAGCAGCAATTAAAGACGGTTCTCTTCATGTATTTGATACATCCACATTTACAGTGAATGGCTCTTCTCTGGAAGATCTGATCGCTGAGGGTGGCGATTATGCAAAATATGCTGATTATGTATCAGACGGATATTATCATGAATCAGAATTAGCATCTGCACCATCTTTTGATATTATCATTGATGGTATTACATCCAAAACAAACTAGTACGTTAAGACTGTCATAAAATTACAGAGAGAAAAAGAAAATGCCTTCTTAGTCTGTTTTTGTACGGAAACCGTGCAAAAACAGGCGGAAGGATTTTCGTGTTTATTAGGAGGATTATTTGTGGAAACAATAAATGCGATTGAACTGAAAGGCGTGACCAAACGTTTCGGTGATGTTGTAGCAAACGATAACGTGAATCTGACTGTCAGGAAAGGTGAAATTCTGTCAATTTTGGGAGAGAATGGTAGTGGAAAGACTACGTTGATGAACATGCTTTCCGGAATTTACTTTCCGGATGAAGGAGAGATTTTAGTAGATGGAAAAGAAGTGACGATCCGTTCCCCAAAAGATTCCTTCGCACTCGGAATTGGAATGATTCATCAGCATTTCAAGCTGATCAATATTTTGACAGCCGCCGAGAATATTATTTTAGGACTGCCTGGCAAAGAAAAGCTGAACATGAAGCAGATTGAGAAAGAGATCAAAGAGCTTACCGACAAATACGGTTTTGATCTGGACCCTTCCCAGAAGATTTATGATATGTCAGTTTCCCAGAAGCAGACAGTTGAGATCGTAAAAGTGTTATACAGAGGTGCTGATATATTGATCCTGGATGAACCGACTGCTGTACTGACTCCGCAGGAGACAGAAAAACTTTTTGCAGTGCTCCGTAACATGAGAAAATCCGGAAAATCCATTATTATCATTACCCATAAGTTAAATGAAGTGTTAGAGCTTTCTGACCGCGTAGCTGTTCTTAGAAAGGGAAAATACATTGATACGGTAGAGACAGCACAGGCAACGGTAGAGTCTTTGACAGAGATGATGGTTGGTGAAAAGGTGACATTAGACATTAACCGTACAGAACCGGTCGGCGTAGAAAAACGTATCGAGATGCGTGGCATCACATGTAAAAACAGAGAGGGACTTACGGTATTAAAAGAAGCTTCCTTTACTGCCTATAGTGGAGAAATTCTTGGAGTTGCCGGAATTTCCGGAAGCGGACAGAGGGAGCTGTTAGAGTCTGTAGCAGGATTGCAGCCGATTGAAAGTGGAGAGATCTTATACTATTCTCCGGAAAATACTACGGAGAAGATTTCTGAGATGAAAGCAGAAGATATTAAAAATCTTGGAATCTCATTATCCTTTGTTCCGGAAGACCGCCTTGGAATGGGACTGGTTGGCTCCATGGATCTGACGGATAACATGATGATCCGAAGCTACAAAGAAGGCGGACATTTCTTTGCAGACCGCAAGGCACCGAAAAAACTTGCAGAAGAGATTGTTGAAAAATTAGATGTTGTTACACCGGGAGTAGATACACCGGTCAGCAGGCTGTCAGGTGGAAATGTACAGAAGATTTTAGTCGGAAGAGAGATTGCAAACAATCCGACGGTTCTTATGGTAGCTTATCCGGTAAGAGGTCTGGATATTAATTCCTCCTACACAATTTATAATCTGCTGAACGACCAGAAGAAAAAGGGTGTTGCGGTCATTTGTGTCGGAGAAGACCTTGATGTATTATTGGATCTCTGCGATAGAATCCTTGTATTAAACAGTGGAAAAATATCAGGCATCGTGGATGCACGTACAACAACAAAAGAAAAACTTGGTATGATGATGACCGGTATGACGGAGGATAAGAATGAGTAAGGATAATATGATTTCGAAAAAAGAGCCATTTGCACGTATGATAAAAAGAGATCATATCAGTGCAAAAAAAGCATGGGCAATCCGTCTGGCCGCTGCAGCATTATCATTAATAGTGGTGGCAATTGTGATCGTTTTTATCACAAAGCAGAATCCAATCCAGGTGTATCTCGGAATTATTGACGGAGCAGTAGGAAGCAGCAGAAGAATCTGGGTAACAATACGTGAGATGATGGTTCTTCTCTGTATTGCGGTAGGTCTTACTCCGGCATTTAAAATGAAATTCTGGAACATTGGTGCAGAAGGACAGATTTTAATGGGCGGTACAGCTACGGCAGCCATGATGATTTATTTTGGAGACAAAATGCCGAATGGAGTTCTCCTGCTTGTTATTTTTATAACAAGTGCACTCGCAGGAATGGTCTGGGGAGTACTTCCGGCTATATTTAAAGCATATTTTAATACAAATGAGACATTGTTTACATTAATGCTCAATTATGTTGCAATGCAGATCGTAACTTTCTGTATTGTTTTCTGGGAAAATCCAAGTGGATCCAATACAGTAGGAATTATTAATGCGGCTACAAGAAAGGGATGGTTCCCAACGATTTTCGGAAACGCATACACATTAAATGTGATCCTTGTACTGGCGATCACAGCCCTGATTTCTATCTATATGAAATATTCCAAGCAGGGATATGAGATATCCGTTGTTGGTGAAAGCCAGAATACTGCCAGATATGCAGGTATTGATGTAAAAAAAGTCATTATCCGTACGATGATGATATCAGGAGCCATCTGCGGTATTGCAGGAAGTATTATCGTAAGCGGAGCAAGCCATACAATCTCCACCAGTACAGCAGGCGGAAGGGGATTTACAGCGATTATTGTAGCCTGGATGTCCAAGTTTAATCCATGGGCAATGATCCTTGTTTCAGGCTTCCTTGTATTTATGCAGCAGGGATCCATTCAGATCGCTTCCCAGTATGGATTAAACGAAAATGCATCAGATATTATTACAGGTATTATATTATTTTTCCTTATCGGATGTGAATTCTTTATAAACTACAAATTGGAGTTCCGTAAGAAAGGAGACAAATAAGATGACATTATTATTGACATTTATCCAGAAAGCGATCGGACAGGGGGTTGCGATCCTGTTTGGAGCATCCGGTGAGATCGTAACTGAGAAATCCGGAAACTTAAATCTTGGTATTCCGGGAATTATGTATATGGGCGGTATTGCAGGATTGATGGGAGCGTTCTTCTATGAAAACGGAACGGAAAATCCAAACGGACTGATCGGACTTTTGATCTCATTTTTATGCACTTTGCTCGCAGCTGCACTTGGCGGTCTGATCTATAGTTTTCTTACGATCACACTTCGTGCAAATCAGAACGTTGTCGGTCTTGCACTTACAACCTTTGGTGTTGGTTTTGGTAACTTTTTTGGCGGATCCATCTCAAAACTGGCCGGTGGTGTAGGACAGATCTCAGTTGCTACAACAGCAGCAGCTTACAGAGCGAGCATTCCTGGATTATCAGGGATACCGGTGATTGGCAATCTTTTATTCTCCTATGGATTCCTTACATATCTGTCTGTTATCATAGCGGTTGTTATGACATATTTCCTCAAAAAGACAAGGAAGGGATTAAATCTTAGGGCTGTAGGAGAGAGCCCTGCCACAGCAGATGCAGCAGGTATCAATGTTTCAAAATACAAATATATAGCAACTGTGACAGGATCAGCCATTGCAGGTCTTGGAGGACTGTACTTTGTTATGGAGTATCTTGGCGGAACATGGACAAACAATGGATTTGGAGACCGTGGATGGCTTGCCATCGCTCTTGTTATTCTGGCACTCTGGAATCCGGATCATGCAATCTGGGGATCTTTTGTTTTTGGTGGATTATATATTTTATATATTTATCTTCCGGGACTTACAAGGGCAACACAGGAGCTTGTAAAGATGCTCCCTTATGTTGTGACGATCATTGTTCTTATTATATCAAGTAAACGAAACAAACAGGAAAACCAGCCACCGGCAAGCCTCGGTACAGCTTATTTCCGTGAGGACAGATAAGGTTAAAAACACATTTTCCTGCAAGGAAATACTTGCACAGAAATCATACATAATGTATGATGTTAAAAGAATTGCTGATGAGGCGTCAGCAAATAATTGGAAAAGGAGAATGATTATGGAAAACGAAACTGTCTCTAAGAATTTTATTGAGCAGATCATTGATAAAGATATTGAGGAAGGACATTGTCAGGAAGTCCATACAAGATTCCCACCGGAACCAAACGGATATCTTCATATCGGACATGCAAAGTCTATTCTTTTAAATTATGGTTTGTCACAGAAATATAACGGAAAGTTTAATCTTCGTTTTGATGATACGAATCCTACTAAGGAGAAAACAGAATTTGTTGAGGCGATTGAAGCAGACATCGCATGGCTTGGAGCTGACTGGGAAGGAAGACTGTTCTTTGCATCTGATTATTTCGAACAGATGTATGAGGGCGCAGTGAAGCTTATCAGAAAGGGAAAAGCTTATGTATCAGATCTTTCGGCAGAACAGATCCGCGAATACAGAGGAACATTGACAGAACCGGGAAAGGAAGATCCATACAGTACACGTTCTGTAGAAGAGAATCTTGCTTTGTTTGAAGATATGAAGAACGGCAAGGTTGCAGACGGAGAGAAAGTACTCCGTGCAAGAATTGACATGGCGTCTTCTAATATCAATATGAGAGATCCTGTTATTTATCGTGTTGCACATATGTCACACCACAGAACAGGAGACAAATGGTGCATTTATCCAATGTATGATTTTGCACATCCGATCGAAGATGCGATCGAAGGAATTACACATTCCATCTGTACACTTGAGTTTGAAGATCACAGACCATTATATGACTGGGTCATTGAAGAAGTCGGAAAGGATATGATCCCAAATAAAGAGGAGATGCCTCCAAGACAGATAGAGTTCGCAAAATTATATCTTACCAATGTTGTGACCGGAAAACGTTATATCAAACGTCTGGTAGAAGAGGGCATCGTAGATGGATGGGATGATCCTCGCCTTGTATCCATCGCAGCATTAAGAAGAAGAGGATTCACACCGGAATCTATCAAAATGTTTGTTGAACTTTGCGGTATTTCAAAGGCAAACAGCTCAGTTGATTATGCAATGCTTGAGTATTGTATCCGTGAGGATCTGAAGTTGAAGAAACCACGTATGATGGCTATTTTGGATCCTGTAAAAGTTGTGATCGATAACTATCCGGAAGGACAGATCGAATATCTTGATGTTGTGAACAACCTTGAGAATGAAGAACTCGGAAGTAGAAAGGTTCCGTTTGGACGTGAAATCTATATTGATCGTGAAGATTTCATGGAAGAGCCTCCTAAGAAATATTTCCGTATGTTCCCTGGGAATGAAGTACGTCTTATGAATGCATATTTTGTTACCTGCAACAGCTTTGTAAAAGACGAGGATGGCAAAGTGACAGAGATCCACTGTACTTATGATCCTGCATCCCGCGGTGGAAACAGCCCGGATGGACGCAAAGTAAAAGGAACGATCCAGTGGGTATCTGCAGAGAAGAACGTAAAAGCAGAAGTACGTCTGTATGAAAATATTGTGGATGAGGAGAAGGGTGTATATAACGAAGATGGAAGTCTTAACCTGAATCCAAATTCACTGACTGTTCTGAAAAACTGTTATGTGGAAGAAAATCTTGCCGGAGCAAAAGCTTATGACAGCTTCCAGTTTGTACGTCAGGGATTCTTCTGTGTAGACGCAAAAGACTCATCAGAAGAACATCTTGTATTTAACCGTATTGTTTCACTGAAGAGCTCATTTAAGCTTCCAGCTAATAATTAATAATCCGTAAAAATTCCTGCCTGTAATTACATGAAACAGTAATTCGGGCAGGATTTTTTGAAAGGAATCATATAAAATGATTGAAATTATGATCGATCTTCAGGAGGATGGGAAAACGCCTCTTTATGAAAAAATATATCGGTATATCCGGGACGAAATTGTAGATGGCAGGATTCCAGAGGGAGAGAAGCTGCCATCTACCCGTCTGCTTGCAGGAAATCTTTCGGTAAGCCGCAGTACGGTGGAATTGGCATATGACCAGCTTCTGGCAGAGGGTTATATTGAAGCAGAACCATGCAGAGGATACTTTGTCTGCGATGTGAAGGCTTTATATCAGCTGGAACAGAACAAACGGGTATCACCATCTATGGAGGTACAGTTTGGCGGGCGACAGAAAATGGAGAAAAATATCATTGATTTTTCACCATATACGATCGATACGCAGAATTTCCCTTACAATGTCTGGAGAAAACTTCATAAAAATATTCTTCTTGATGACAGGGAGGACATACTTCTTTCAGGAGACGGACAGGGAGATTATGAACTTCGTGTGGCAATTGCAGGTTATCTGCATCAGGCAAGAGGTGTCAACTGTGATGCATCCCAGATTGTGATCGGTGCAGGAAATGAATATTTGGAAATATTGCTTGCACAGGTACTTGGGGAAAAAAAGACAGTGCTGATGGATGATCCAACTTATTTACAGGCATATCGTACGTTCTCTAATATGGGATATATTGTAAAAAATATACCGGCAGAGCAGGGAAGCATGCCAATTGAAGCAGTACACAGGGAAAATGCAGATATTTTATATGTAATGCCATCACATCAGTTCCCGCTTGGAACAGTGATGCCGTTGAAGCAGAGGTTGGAATTGTTACAGTGGGCATCGAAAAAAGAGGGAAGGTATCTGATTGAGGATGATCATGACAGTGAGTATCGTTATAAAGGAAAACCAATCCCTGCGTTGCAGAGCATTGACCATGAGGAGAAAGTGATTTATCTTGGCACTTTTTCCAAGAGTATTGCACCATCCCTTCGTATTAGTTACATGGTGCTTCCACAACATTTGTTAAAAAAATATCAGGATACATGTGGTTTTTATTCTACGACTGTTTCCAAAATCCAACAGGAAGTATTGTGTGAATTTATCAGCGGAGGATATTTTGGGCGTCATTTAAATAAAATGCGTGCAATTTACAAAAGCAGGCACGATTTTCTGGTCAGTGAATTAAAGAAAAGATCCTGGGTAGAGAAAATCGCAGGTGATAATGCCGGACTTCATGTTCTTGTACAGGTTGATACAGCAATAAGTGAACCGGAATTATGCGAGCTGGCAAAAGAGCAGGGAATCCACCTGATAGGAATCTCAGAATACTATATTCATAAGCCATCGATTGAAAAACCGGTTATTCTTCTCGGATATGGAAAACTGGATGAAAAAAAGATATCGGAAGGACTTGACAGACTGGAACAGATGATAACGGTTTCCCGATAGAACATAACAGAAGATTTTACAGTTCTATTTATAAAAAAATGCCCGGACACATTCCGGGCATTTCTTATGTAAGGATTTTTTATAAGAGTCTTAATTGTTCTTATCGTTTTCCTTCTGTAATTCTAACATTTTCATTGCACGAACTTTTAATGGAAGTCCAAATAATGTGATGAATCCGTCAGCATCATGATGATCGTACAGATCACCGGTAGTGAAGCTTGCAAGGGATTCACTGTAAAGAGAATATGGAGAAGTGGTTCCGGCTTTGATGATGTTTCCTTTGTAAAGCTTGAATTTTACTTCACCGGTCACGTATTCCTGTGTGGATTCTACGAAAGCCTGTACTGCTTCACGGAGTGGTGTGAACCATTTTCCTTCATATACGATCTGGGCAAGTTTGTTTCCCATGTCTTTTTTTACTTCCATTGTGGCACGGTCAAGAACAAGTTCCTCTAACTGCTCATGTGCTTCCATAAGGATTGTTCCACCAGGAGTTTCATAAACACCACGGGATTTCATACCTACAACACGGTTTTCAACGATATCGATAATGCCGATTCCGTGTTTTCCGCCGAGTGTGTTTAATTCGCGGATAATATCAGAAACTTTCATTTTCTTTCCATTGACAGAAGTCGGAACACCCTTTTCAAATGTCATAGTGACATATTCACCCTCGTTTGGAGCTTTCTCAGGAGGAGTGGTTAAAACTAAAAGATGATCATAATTTGGTTCTAAGGATGGATCCTCTAATTCCAGACCTTCATGGCTGATATGCCATAAATTACGGTCACGGCTATAACTGGAATCAACGGAGAATGGAAGATGGATGTCATGTGCCTTACAGTAATCGATCTCATCCTGACGGGACTGTAATTTCCAGTTGCTGTCACGCCATGGGGCGATAATTTTAAGATCAGGAGCAAGTGCTTTGATGCTTAACTCAAAACGGATCTGGTCGTTACCTTTTCCGGTAGCACCGTGGCAGATGGCAGTAGCACCTTCTTTTCTTGCAATTTCAACTAATTTCTTGGCAATTCCAGGACGAGCCATGGAAGTACCTAATAAGTATTTGTTTTCATATACAGCATTTGCCTGTACGCATGGAACAATGTAGTCATCACAGAATTCATCTACGATATCCTCAATGTATAATTTGGAAGCACCGCATAACTTTGCTCTTTCGTCAAGGCCATTCAATTCTTCTTCCTGTCCGCAGTCGACACAGCAGCAGACAACTTCATAACCATAAGTTTCCTTTAACCATGGGATAATGGCTGTGGTATCAAGACCACCGGAGTACGCTAAAATAACTTTTTCTTTCATAAGTCTATATCCTTTCTTTGAGTGGAATCTGATAAAATAAAACGTTCCTTGACATACAGCAGGCTGCATTGCTGCAGAACGATCACTTTTGAAAAATAATATACCACATTTAAAAGAAAATCAAGTGTAAAAATATACATAATGTAATAATAAAAATACATTAAAATTATACAATTACGACAGATATATATACACATAAGTGCATAAAATAAAGATAATACGTGTAAATATTCATATAATATAAACAAAATTGAAAAAACCATTGCATAAACAAGAAAACGAATGTATAATTATGCAATAAAAATTAATAACCGGGAAACAAAAAACACTTTACTTATAAAAAAAGATGTACTATCATGGGTACAAATTAACGTTGTAAAGTATTAGTGAAAAAAATAGAAAGCAGGAGACGAAAGATGATAAAAGCAGGAATTATCGGTGCGACAGGTTATGCCGGAAATGAATTGGTACGATTACTGATGGGACATAAAGATGTAGAAATTAAATGGTATGGGTCAAGAAGCTATATAGATGAGAAATATGCCAATGTATACCGGAATATGTTCGAAATTGTGCAAGACACCTGTCTGGACGATAATATGGAAGAACTGGCATCGATGGTAGATGTGATCTTCACTGCGACTCCGCAGGGATTTCTTGCAGGAGTTCTGACGGAAGAGATTTTATCTAAGGTAAAGATCATTGACCTGAGTGCAGATTTTAGGATCAAAGACGTTAAGACATATGAGAAATGGTACAAAATAGAACATAAGAGTCCACAGTTTATTGAAGAAGCGGTTTATGGTCTTTGCGAGATCAACCGTGAAAGCATAAAAGGTGCAAGACTTATTGCAAATCCGGGATGTTATACAACATGTTCTATTCTGACCGCTTATCCGCTTGTGAAAGAAGGACTGATCGATCCGGATACACTGATCATTGATGCAAAATCAGGAACATCCGGTGCGGGAAGAGGTGCGAAGCTTCCGAATCTTTTCTGCGAAGTGAATGAGAACATGAAAGCATATGGTGTGACAGATCACAGACATACGCCGGAAATAGAAGAGCAGTTAGGATATGCAGCAGGAAAAGAGATTGTAGTGAATTTTACACCACATCTCGTACCTATGAACAGGGGAATTCTTGCGACAGAATATGCCTCACTTGTGAAAAAGGCAGATGGAACACTTCCAACTTATGAAGAAGTAAAGAGTGTTTACGATAAATATTATAAAAATGAAAAATTTGTCCGCGTACTGGAAAAAAATGTCTGCCCTGAAACAAAGTGGGTGGAAGGAAGCAATTATGTGGATGTCAATTTTAAAATTGATGAAAGAACCGGAAGAATTGTTATGATGGGTGCGCTTGACAACCTTGTGAAGGGTGCGGCAGGACAGGCAATCCAGAATATGAATCTTTTATTCGGGTTCAATGAGTCAGAAGGCCTGGAACTTGTACCTATGTTCCCATAACAGTTCAGAGAAAAGATACAGGCGGCAGGTAATAAGGGAGATTAGAAATAACATGAACGATGAAAATTTAAAAATCCGTCCAATGCTTTTGGAAGATTTTGAACAGGTACATAATCTGTGGATGGAAATACACGGATTCGGAATCCGGAGCATAGATGATTCCAGAGAGGGTGTGGAACGTTTTATCCGAAGAAATCCGACAACAAGCATGGTGGCAGAATATCAAGGGAAAATTATCGGTGCGATCCTGTGCGGACATGACGGAAGAAGAGCCGGTCTGTATCACGTCTGTGTACAGGAAAAGTACAGAAAACACGGAATAGGACAGAAACTCGTGGAACACTGCCTGAAGGCGTTGGAGGCAGAAAATATTTCAAAAGTAAATCTGATCGCATTCAAGCAAAATGAAACCGGAAACCGTTTCTGGCAGGGATTGGGATGGAAATATTGTGATAACGTCAATTATTATGAGTATGTATTGAATGACAAAAATGTAACAGTGTTTAATCCATAGGAAAATGTAGAAGAACAGATGGAAGAAACTGAGAGGAGACAGATTATGAAACAGATCACAGGCGGTGTGACCGCAGCAAAAGGATTTATGGCAGCAAGTACAGCAGCAGGGATTAAGTATAAAGACAGAAAAGATATGGCAATGATATACAGTACTGTTTTGTGCAAAGCAGCAGGAACCTTCACAACCAATATCGTAAAGGCAGCACCGGTCAAATGGGATCAGAATATTGTTTATAACAGTAAAGCTGCACAGGCAGTTGTTATTAATGCAGGAATTGCCAATGCCTGTACCGGAGAGGAAGGAATGGATTACTGCAGGCAGACAGCCGAAAAAGTGAAAAAAATACTTGATGTTGCAGCAGATAAGGTGTTAGTTGCATCTACCGGAGTGATCGGCATGCAGCTTCCGATTGACAGGATATGTAATGGCATAGATACCATGGTACCACAGTTAAAGGATGATATAAACAGTGGTACAGAAGCTTCCAAAGCGATCATGACAACGGATACGGAAAATAAAGAGGTTGCAGTAACGATCGAGCTTGGAGGCAGGATCGTAACGATTGGCGGCATGTGCAAAGGCTCGGGTATGATCCATCCGAATATGTGTACAATGTTAAGCTTTGTCACTACTGATGCTGCGATTTCCCAGGAATTATTGCAGGAAGCATTGAGTACTGATGTACAGGATACATACAATATGATCTCTGTTGACGGTGATACTTCTACAAATGATACATGCCTGCTTCTTGCAAATGGACTGGCAGAAAATCCAGAGATCACAGAGAAAAATGCTGATTATGAAAAGTTCTGCAAAGCACTTAATTTTGTTAATGAAACACTGGCCAAGAAAATGGCAGGTGATGGAGAAGGTGCAACAGCACTGTTTGAGGTGAAGGTCATTGGTGCAGAAACAAAAGAACAGGCAAAGATTTTAAGTAAATCAGTTATTACATCAAATCTTACAAAAGCTGCGATCTATGGACATGATGCAAACTGGGGAAGAATCCTGTGTGCAATGGGATACTCCGGTGCGGTTTTTGACCCGGAGAAAGTGGATCTTTTCTTTGAGAGTGCAGCAGGAAAAATGCAGATCATTAAAGACGGTGTGGCAGTAGATTACAGCGAGCAGGAGGCAACCAGAATCCTTTCAGAACCTGCAGTTACGGCAATTGCGGATGTGAAAATGGGAAATGCCACTGCAACAGCCTGGGGCTGTGACCTGACATATGATTATGTGAAGATTAACGCAGATTACCGTTCTTAAAGAATGTAAAGAAAAATAAAAAGACGAGAAAGAACGTTAATTTTGAAGATCAGAAACCAGATTCATAATGAAAGAAAGAGGCTAGAAAAATGGAAGAAAAAAATATGAAGGATCTTTTGAAAAAAGCAGAGGTGCTGATAGAGGCATTGCCATATATCCAGCGTTTTAACCGTAAGATCATTGTTGTAAAGTACGGTGGCAGTGCGATGGTAGACGAAGAATTAAAACAGCATGTTATCCAGGATGTGACGTTGTTAAAGCTTGTCGGATTCAAACCGATCATTGTCCATGGCGGTGGAAAAGAGATCAGTAAATGGGTCGAAAAGGCAGGAATGAAACCGGAATTTGTAAATGGTCTCCGCAAGACAGATGAAGCAACAATGGAAATCGCAGAGATGGTTTTGAATAAAGTAAATAAGTCGCTTGTAAAGCTGGTTCAGGAATTGGGAGTGAATGCAGTAGGTATAAGCGGAAAAGACGGCGGACTTTTAAAGGTTGAAAAGAAGTATTCAGATGGCAAGGATATCGGATATGTCGGTGAGATCACAGAAGTAAATCCAAAGATTTTATATGACCTTCTTGAAAAAGATTTTCTTCCAATCATCTGCCCGATTGGTATGGACGAAAACTACGACAGCTATAATATTAATGCAGATGATGCGGCATGTGCGATCGCAAGAGCTGTGAATGCAGAAAAACTTGCATTTCTGACAGATATTGAGGGAGTATATCAGGATCCTTCGGATCCGTCTACATTAATCTCGGAACTGACAGTGGAAGGTGCGAGAAAGCTGATAACAGACGGATACATTGGTGGCGGAATGCTGCCAAAACTGAATAATTGTATTGATGCAATTGAGAACGGAGTTTCCAGGGTACATATTTTAGATGGACGGATCGCACACTGTCTTTTACTTGAAATCTTTACAAACAAAGGAATCGGTACAGCAATCATAGGAGATAAGGAGTTGAAGTTTTATAATGAATAAACAGGATTATATATCCAGTGCGGAAAGTACGCTTCTCCATACATACAATCGTTTTCCGGTAGTACTGGATTATGGAGACGGAGTGTATCTTTATGACACAGACGGAAAAGAATATCTGGATTTTGCAGCGGGGATCGCAGTACAGGCATTTGGCTATAACAATAAAGAATATAACGATGCATTGAAAAATCAGATCGATAAGCTTTTACATACATCAAATCTGTATTATAATGTACCTATTATGAATGCGGCAAAACGTGTGCTAAAGGCAAGCGGTATGGATCGCGTTTTCTTCACAAACAGTGGAACGGAAGCGATTGAAGGTGCAATAAAGGCAGCAAAAAAATATGCATACACAAGAGATGGACATGCCGGACATGAGATCATTGCCATGAATCATTCTTTTCACGGAAGAAGCATCGGTGCACTGTCTGTAACTGGAAACAAACACTATCAGGAACCATTTGAGCCATTGCTTCCGGGAGTACGGTTTGCAAATTTTAATGACTTAAATAGCGTAAAAGCTTTGATTAATGAGAAAACCTGTGCTATTATTTTTGAGACAGTACAAGGTGAAGGCGGAATTTACCCTGCAACGGAAGAATTTATCCGTGGGGTTAGAAAACTGTGTGATGAACATGACATACTTCTGATCCTGGATGAGATACAGTGTGGAATGGGAAGAACCGGAGAAATGTTTGCATTTATGCATTATGGCGTAAAACCTGACATATTAACGAGTGCCAAAGCACTGGGATGTGGTGTGCCTGTCGGAGCTTTCCTCATGACAGAGAAGGTCGCAGAGAAATCACTTGCACCGGGAGATCATGGAACCACTTATGGAGGAAATCCATTTGTCGGAGCAGCAGTTGACAAAGTCCTTGAGATGATGGAACGCGATCATATCACAGATCATGTCAGAAAAATCGCTCCGTATCTGGAGAAAAAGCTGGATCAGCTGGTTGAAAAATACGATTTCCTGACAGAACGCAGAGGCATGGGGCTTATGCAGGGAATTGTCTGTGAGAAACCGGTAGGTCAGATTTCGGCAAAAGCTCTGGAAGCAGGACTGATCGTAATCACAGCAGGCTCTAATGTACTTCGTTTTGTACCGCCGCTTATTATTGAAGAAAAAGATGTGGATGAGATGATATCCAGGCTGGAGAGTATTTTATAATGAACAATGTACAAAAGAGAGCAGCTGCAGCAGGCTGCATAGGTGTGCTTATAATCGGAACGATCGCAGCATCAACAGGCCGTAACGCAGGCACAAAGAGCACGAAGACAGATGGCACGCCGGTAAAAAGTACAGAAACGGCATCAGAAAGCAGGGTGAAAACACACCCTGCTGATTTGACGTTCTGGTATAATGATGAAAGCTATAAAGATTTTTATGAACGTGCAGCAGAAGAGTATTATGAGGAAACAGGATCCGTAGTAGATGTCCGTTTTTCGGATGTGACAAATTATCTGGATACCATATATGATGCCACGATGAATGAGAATGCATTTCCGGATGTATACATGATCGAAGGGGACCGGTTGGAAAAAGCATATCTATACGGTCTCGCTGCAGAGAATACCGCTGCAGATATATATGAGAGCAGTGTTGCAGAAAATGCCATCAGTGCATCTGTTTACAGAGATAAGATGTATGGATATCCATTAAGCTACAATGTATGCCTTCTTGTTTATCAGAACGGCTATTTTCAGGAGGAACCAAAAACAGTTCAGTCGATCATAGATTATTCGAATGAAAATGAACCACCTGAGAATATACAGTATCTTCTGGAGTGGGATGTTAATGATGCATTTTATGATTACGTATTTGTATCAAACAGTGTCAGGTTTGAAAAGAATGAATTAGAGACAATGCAGGTGGAGTATGATGAGCAGCTGTACCAGGAGGATCTTGATTATTTTAGCCAGATACTTGAGTCGTTTTCCATTGATGCAGGAAGCGTAACAGAAGAAAGCGTTGTTTCTGATTTTAATGAAGGAACAACACTCTGTGCGATCATAGATTCAGACTCTCTTTCAAAACTTACAGCATCAGACTATTCCGTGCGGGAAATATTTCCGCTTAATGACAGCCTGGATGCGGGTTCAGCGGCACTTACGGATATGGTGATCGTGAATGAATTTTCAGAAAAGAAAGAACTGGCAGCAGATTTTGCAGAGTTTGTAACACTTGCAATGTCCGGTGAATTGCATGGATTAAGTGGACATTATTCTGTAAGGATGTCTGAGGATGCAGATGATATGGAACAGACAGCATATCAGGCATATGAGAATGCTACTCCGGCTCCGGATTCACAGGATGCCAATGAATTCTGGGTGACATTGAAGGAAACAATCTCTAAATATTTCTAAAAATTTTGTAATATACTTGTCATATTTGCGAAATTTCGTTACAATAAAAACATCAGGCATTTGAGGACTCTTTTCATTCCTTTTGCATTTATAGTGTAAAAAGAAGAAGGGAGAATGCGATGAGGGAAAAAGCAAGATTATTCCTGGCAGTTGTATTTACTCTGCTTGTGGCAGGGGGATGCGGTGCCGGGAATAATGTGTATATGGAGAAAGTGACAGAAGAGGCGGCTGGAACAGTGACCGAGGAACAGGATGTGGCAGAACAAAAGCAGGAATCCTGCTATGTCTATGTCTGTGGGGCTGTACTTGTTCCGGGTGTTTATGAGATTCCGGCAGATGGAAGAGTCTATGAGGCCATAAAGGCAGCCGGTGGTCTGACAGAAGGGGCATGTGCAGAAGCCATAAATCAGGCAGAGCGTGTGTCAGATGGTCAGATGATAAGGATTCCGACAGAGGAAGAAGTCAGTGAATGGGACAGGAAAAAAGAGGCAGATGATGATGGCAGGATGGACATTAATCATGCAAGCGTGGCTGATTTTATGACACTTCCGGGAATCGGAGCATCCAAGGCGGAAGCACTTGTGTCGTACCGCGAGGCAAAAGGCGGATTTTCTTCCATTGAAGATATTATGAATGTAGATGGAATCAAAAAGGGAGTTTTTGATAAAATCAAAGATAGAATAAAGGTTAACTGAAAGGTATGGAAATGGCAAAAAAAGTTCTTGTTGTTGATGATGAAAAATTAATCGTAAAGGGTATCCGTTTCAGTCTTGAACAGGATGGAATGGAAGTAGACTGCGCATATGATGGGGAGGAAGCCTTAAAGATGGCAACAGAGAATCATTACGATATGATTCTTTTAGATATTATGCTTCCAAAATTAGATGGATTTGAAGTGTGTCAGCGGATCCGCGAATTCTCCAATATGCCGATCGTTATGCTCACTGCCAAAGGGGATGACATGGATAAGATCCTGGGACTTGAATATGGAGCAGACGATTATATCACAAAGCCATTCAATATTCTTGAGGTCAAAGCAAGAATTAAAGCCATTATGAGAAGAACTGCCGGAAGCCAGCCGAAGATTGAAGATTCCAAGCAGATCGAAGATGGAGATTTGAGATTAGACTGCGAAAGCAGAAGATTATTTATTCTTGGCAGGGAAGTGAATCTTACTGCGAAGGAATTTGACCTTCTTGAACTTTTTGTCAATCATCCGAATAAGGTTTACAGCAGGGAAAATCTGCTGAATCTTGTATGGGGGTATGAATATCCCGGGGATGTAAGGACAGTTGATGTCCATGTAAGACGTCTCAGGGAGAAGATCGAGAAGAATCCAAGTGAACCAAAATACGTACATACCAAGTGGGGTGTGGGATACTACTATTATCAGAATTAGTCAGGGTGTGCAAAATGTCCAGATTCAAAGGCGTTATTGATTTTATGAAAAGCCTGAAGTTCAGGCTGATCCTTTTTTTCATTCTTTTTGGGATCATACCGGGAATCATATTGAAAGTCTGTGTGGTGAAGACGTATGAGAACCGTGCTGTGTCCATTAAAACAAGTGAGATCTTAAGCCAGACAAAAATACTGGCGAACCAGATCGTATCGAATAATTATCTGAATCATCCGGATTCTATGATCATCAATGCAGAATTAGATCAGATGTCCAATATTTACGATGGAAGAGTTATGGTCATTGATCACAGTTTCCATATCATAAAAGATACGTATGATCTGGATACAAACAAAACAATCATCTCCAAAGAAGTGATTGAGAGTTATAAAGGAGAAGAAATTAAAAAATACGATGCAGAGAACCGTTATATTGAGCTGACTGTTCCGCTGGTTCAAACGAACGAGGTAAGCAATGCCAGAAAGATCATGGGAGTCATGCTTGTGAGTGTTTCAACGGACAGCATTGATCTGAATATGGATTATCTGGCAAGAAACGCATATGTGGTACAGCTGATCTGTGCAGTCGCAGCAGTCTTTCTTGCTGTGATCTTAAGCATCCAGATGGTGAAGCCATTTCACAAGATGTCGAAATCCATTGACGAGATCAGAACCGGATATGGAGAAGATGTTCTTGAAATCAATGATTATACCGAAACAGCGGAGATTTGTGCAAAATTTAACGATCTGCTTGGACGGATGAAGGTTCTTGATGATTCCAGACAGGAGTTTGTATCCAATGTATCGCATGAGCTTAAGACACCGCTTACTTCCATGAAGGTTCTGGCAGATTCTTTGAATGCAATGGAAGATGTGCCGGTTGAATTATACAAAGAATTTATGGGTGACATCGGAAATGAGATCGACAGAGAGACGAAGATCATCAATGATCTGCTTTCGCTTGTTAAAATGGACAAATCAGCAGCAGATCTAAACGTTGAGAATCTGAATATCAATGAACTTTTGGAACAGATATTAAAGAGATTAAAGCCGATTGCAGAGAAGCAGAATGTCGAGCTTGTTCTTGAGAGCTTCCGACCGGTATCTGCTGATGTGGATGAGGTAAAGATCACACTTGCTTTTACTAATCTGATCGAAAACGCGATTAAGTATAATAAACCTGGTGGATGGGTACATGTTACGCTGAATGCGGATCACCAGTATTTCTATCTCAAGGTGGAGGATACAGGGATAGGAATCCCGGAAGATTCACTGGAACATATTTATGAGAGATTTTACCGGGTAGACAAATCTCATTCCAGAGAGATCGGTGGAACAGGACTGGGACTTGCTATTACAAGAAATGCGATCCTGATGCACCGTGGCGCAATTAAGGTATTTAGTACTGAGGGCGAGGGAACGATCTTTAATGTCAGAATACCATTAAATTATATTTCATAAAACGACTGGAGAGGCATTACATGAAGAAGTTTTTTTCAGTTCTGTTACTGATGGCTGCAGCATTTCTTTTTGCGTCCTGTGGAACAGGAGAAAAAGAGAGCAAATATTATATCGAATATTTGAATAAAGATAAAACCGGGATTGTTCAGGCTGAATATGAACCTGTGGCAGAGGATACCGATGGATTGATCAATGAATTTCTTGCGGCATTATGTTCAGAACCCGACGATGTTGATTGCAGAAAACCGATTCCGAATGATGTTGAGATTACAAAGTACTCCCTGGATGGAGCACTGCTTACGCTATATTTTGATGCCGACTATCTGAAGATGAACGAAGTAGAAGAGGTGTTGTGCAGGGCGGCGATCGTGCGTACAATGACGCAGATCAACGGAGTAGACTGCTTAAGTTTTTATGTGGATGAAAAGTCACTGACAGATGCGAATGGCAAGATTATCGGAACAATGTATGCGGACAGCTTTGTGGAAAATCCGGGAGAACAGATCAATTCGATCCAGAATACAAATCTTACACTGTATTTTTCCAATGAGACAGGAGATGCACTTGTCAGAGAATCAAGAAAGGTTCATTATAGCAGCAATATTTCTCTGGAAAAGCTGATCATGGAACAGTTGCTGGAAGGACCTGAGACATCTGGGGCAAAGTCTGCTCTTCCGACAGGTACAAAGTTAGTCAGTGTTACCCTGGTAGATGGGGTTTGCTATGTGAGTCTTGATGATGCGTTTAAGAACCAGGACTATTCAGTGCAGGAGGCAATTGTAATCTATTCTATTGTGGATTCGCTGACAGAACTTCCTACCATAAGCAAGGTTCAGATTTCGGTAAATGGGGATACCAGTGGAGTTTATCGCGACAACTTTAATCTGTCAGATATGTATGACAGAAATCTTGACTACGTTGCAGGAGGCAGGAAGGAAGATACCGGAAATACATCCGGCACGGAGATGGAGGATTAAATTTAAGTGTACAAGAGGCCATTGTGTGGAATGGCATCTGGATTTATTCTTGGAATAATAATGGCAAAGTATGAAAAATGGTATCTGGCGGCTTTGCTGCCGGGTATCCTTTTTCAACAGTTTTTTGAATACATATCCTGGCAGAGACAGGAAAATAAAAGAGTGTCTGTTATTGGGAAGATGCTGGTCTGGCAGCTTTTGACGATTGCTTTTTTTACTGCAGGATATTGGCATTTCCAGGAAGAAGAGCTGAAAAGAGGTGCGTATGCAGATATTCTTGTGGATGGAAAGCACGTACAGGTGTCAGGTACTCTTTCAGGAAAAGAATATAAAAACGGACAGTATGTCTACTGTCTGGATCATTGTACTCTGAGTGCTAAGGGAAAAACAATTCCATGCAATCAGATTCTTTTTTATCAGAAAACCGATCACTATTCGATCGGACAACCCCTTAATGTGGAAGGAATCATAAAATTATGGGAAAAAGCATCAAATGAGGGTATGTTTGATGCAGACAGATTTTACCGATCCAGGAAAATAGAATGTAAACTTTCTGACGCAAAAATAAAAGGTGCTTCGGAAACGTTTTGCCAGTTTCCGGAGAGGCTATTCCGGCTGCGGTGCAGGATCACAAAAGTTTATAGCACTTATTTATGTAAGGATGAGGCTGGAATTATAGCAACTATGGCATTGGGAGATAAAAGCCTTCTGGATAAAGAAACCAGAAAACTGTATCAGTCTGCGGGAATTTCACATATTCTTGCAATTTCCGGACTTCATATTTCAGTGATCGGAATGGGACTGTACCATTTCCTGCGAAAAATCAGGTTTTCTTTCGGTTTTTCCGGGATCGTAGCAGGCACAGTGATTATTGGATATGGAATTTTATCTGGATTTGGAACCTCTGCAAAGAGGGCAGTCTGCATGTTTATATTGATGCTTATTGCACAGTGGATGGGAAGAAGCTATGATACATTATCAGCATTGGGATTTTCTGCGATCGTTATTTTGTGGGAAAATCCATATCTGATCACTTATGAGGGTTTTCTTTTGTCTTATGCAGCAGTGCTTGGGATTGCAGTGATTGGAAGAATGCTTGTAAAGATCGAAAAACCATTTTTTTCACTGGAAGAAAAATTTTTGGTCAGCCTTTCTATCCAGGTTGCGACTGTGCCTTTGTGTGCGTATTTTTTTTATGAAATACCGGTATGGTCAATGCTTACAAATTTTTTTGTTTTACCGTTGATCGGATCATTATTGTTTCTTGCACTTGCAGGAGGGATTTTGGGCATATTTTTTTCTGTTCCGGCAAGATGGATTTTTAACGTCTGCCACTGGATTCTGTGCTTTTACAGGAAAATATGTGAAACGGGAGCAAGGCTTCCCGGAGCAATGCATATCACCGGGCAGCCGGATATCTATAAACTCGTTTTCTATTATAGTATTCTGTCAGGTGTGCTGTGGATGATGAAAAGACGGGAAAACAGAAGAGGATTTTCTGTGATTGCAGTTGTTCTGCTGGTGTTCCTTTTGAATCAGCCGCTGCGTGGTTTTGAAATGGATGTATTAGATGTTGGACAGGGAGACGGAATTTTCCTTCATTCAGAGAGTAATGTGTCTTTTTTCTTCGATGGCGGAAGTACAGACGTGAAAAATGTTGGTGAACAGAGAATACTCCCCTTTTTTAAGGCAAAGGGAATACAAAAAATTGATTACTGGGTGATAAGCCATACAGATAAAGATCATATTTCTGGATTGGAAGAAGTGCTGCAAAGCGGCTATCCGGTTACGAATCTTATTTTTTCCAAATACATCATTGCGGATGAAGCATATGAAGAACTTATCGGAATTGCAGAGAACTATGGATGCCGGATTTTAAAAATGGACAGGAACGATGCGGTCACGGATGGCAGGATGCGGCTGGAATGCGTTTTCCCGGATGCGTCATATCAAAGCGATGATAAAAATGCAATGTCTCTCGTAGTGCAATACGAGGAGAATGGATTTTCGGGACTGTTTACAGGTGATATCAGCAGCATAGAAGAACATTATCTGACAGATAATGGATTTGCAGAAAAAGTAACTTATTATAAATCCGCACATCATGGGTCAAAGCATTCCAATAGTGCAGAATTTTTAAAGACTCTTTCGCCGGAGGAGACAACCATTTCCTGTGGCAGGGAAAACAGTTACGGACATCCGGGAAAGGAGGCAGTTTCCAATATAAAAGAATCCGGAAGCAGGCTGTTTCTGACAACAGAGAGCGGAAGGATCCGGTTGCGGATGAAAGACGGAAAAATAATTGTTGACGAGTATTTTAAGAAATAAGAATTTGTGATAAAATAAGTGCCATGAAGACAATTGATGAAGATATTAAAAACGGACAATTTAAAAGAGTATATTTACTATATGGAGAAGAAGCTTACCTGAAGAAGCAGTACAAGGATAAACTGAAGGCAGCACTGATTTCACAGGATGACACTATGAACATGGCAGCTTATGAAGGGAAGAATATCAATCCGAAGGAACTGATCGATCTGTCAGAGACACTTCCTTTTTTTGCAGACCGCAGAGTGATCCTTATAGAAAACAGCGGTTTCTTTAAAGGCAGTCCGGAAGAACTGGCAGAATATATGGATCAGATCCCGGATACAACAACATTTCTTTTTGTGGAAGAGGAAGTAGACAAAAGGTCGAAATTATACAAGGCTGTGAAAAACACTGGCAGTATCGTGGAATTTGCACCACAGACAGAGGAACTTCTGACGAGATGGATATTGTCAAGACTGAAAAAGGAAGGAAAAAATATAAAGGGCTCTGTAATGCAGCTTCTTTTAAGCAGAACAGGGACGGATATGGGGAATATTGATCGTGAACTGGAGAAGCTGATCTGTTATTGCATGGATAAGGATGTGATCGAAGCAGCAGATGTGGAAGCAATCACAACGGAGCAGACGACAAACAAGATTTTCGATATGGTTAATGCCATCGCTGAGCATAATCAGCGATGGGCATTGGATCTTTATTATGATCTGCTTACTTTAAAAGAGCCGCCGATGAGGATCATGTATCTGATCACCAGACAGTTCATGATTCTGCTGAACGTCAAGGATATGGCAGGAAAAGGATTTGATAATAATACGATCGCTAAGAATGCCGGGGTTCCGCCTTTTGCAGTAAGAAGAAATCTTACACAGGCGAAAGGATTTGCCATAAAGCAGTTAAAACAGGCGATCAGTGATGGAGCAGAGTACGAAGAAGCAATAAAGACCGGACGAATGAATGATCAGATGGCAGTAGAGCTTTTTCTGATGAAGTACAGCAAATAAAAAAGAATCTCGCTTGCGAGATTCTCCGCCTGCGGCGGGTCGCAATATGCGACATACTTCTTATCCGCCGCAGTGCGATCCTCGCGGAGCCTTTTTTATGTAATGGAAACGAAGTTTCCTATTACATAAAAAGAGAATCCCGCAAGCGGGATTCTTCATAAGAAACAAAAAACACCAGTATGACGGTACTGGTGTTTTTAAATTCGCGAATTTTAATTTATCTTCTATTAAGCCATTGCGTTAACAAGCTTTGTTAAACGGGAAACTTTTCTAGCAGAATTGTTTTTGTGGTAGATACCCTTAGAAGCAGCACTCTCGATAGTAGAAATTGCAGCTGTTAATGCAGCTTTTGCAGCTTCCTTATCGTTTGCAGCAACAGCAGCCTCAACTTTCTTAGTTGCTGTCTTAACTTCGGATCTGATAGATTTGTTTCTAGCAGCTCTTGTTTCAGTTACTAAAATTCTCTTTTTTGCAGATTTAATGTTAGCCAATCTGTACACCTCCAATTTATATATGATTGTAATTGTTCATGATTGTTACATTAAAGCCGGACACGGACAGTTCAATGTAAACATACTAGACGAGTATAAGACATTTTTATTCTGTTGTCAATAAGAAAAAAAGGGTTTTTACAAAAAATCTGAGTATTTTTCAGAAAAAAAGACATACTGAACGTAAAGAATACGTAGGTTGGAGGAAAAGATGTATCAGATCAGGACAGACCTTGCATTGGAAACACAGGAAAAGATGCAGGAAGAGAAGGCAGAGTTAAAGGGCGTAAGTTTTTCGGAGGAAAAAGTAAGTCCGGATTTAACGATCAGCACAGTCGTTATAGAAACGGAAAACGGAGCCAAAGCAATGGGAAAGCCGAGAGGCACATATATTACAATAGAAGCCGGAAATATGGACGAGGAAGATGAAAACTATCACAGAGAGATATCAATACAGCTTGCGAAAGTGATAAAAAGACTTATGCCGGAATACAGAAAGGATGCATCCATTCTGATCGTTGGTCTTGGAAACCGAGGGGTGACGCCGGATTCTCTTGGACCCGGAGTGGTTGATAATCTTTGTATCACAAGGCATATCATCAAAGAGTATGGCACCTGTGCTTTCGGAAGAACACACATGAACCGCATCAGCAGTATCGTGCCGGGAGTTATGGCACAGACAGGGATGGAATCAGAGGAGATCGTAGAGGGGATTGTAAAAGAGACACACCCGGATATGGTGATCGTAGTAGATGCACTGGCAGCCAGAAATACAAGAAGATTAAACCGTACGATCCAGGTAACAGATACCGGGATCAATCCCGGGAGTGGAGTAGGAAACCATAGACATGCCCTGAACCGGCAAAATATAGGGGTCCCGGTTTTGGCTGTAGGGGTTCCAACTGTTGTGGATGCGGTTTTGATCGTCAGCGATGCCATGCATAATTTTATTTCGGCAATGAACCAGAACAGAGAGATACAAAATCTGGGGAATACATTCGGAAGGCTGGATGAAAACGAAAAATATCAGCTGATCAGGGAATTGCTTTCCCCGAATTTAAATACAATGTTTGTAACTCCAAAAGATATAGACGAATCCATAAAACGCCTGAGCTATACAATTTCTGAAGGATTAAATATTGCATTTTCTGATGCATAGAAAGAAATGACAAAGCATAATCTTTTCTATGTATGTTTCTTATGTGAAAAACAGAAAAAGGAAAAGAAAATGTAAAAAGTATATTTGCGTCGTACCGGCTCTTCTTTTGACCGGAGCCCTGTGTTTTCTTGAAGTCGGGAGACTGATCCCGGAAAAAGGGAAACTGATAAAAAATATCTGTAAAGAGGCAGCTGGAACCATGAATGCCGGACTATCTGTAAAAGAAGGAAAGCAGGAAGGTATCTGGCAGAACTGTGCCGGATTTTTGTTTCCTGCAGCTGCCTGGTATGAAGAGAATAAAAAAGCATACGAAACAGATGTGGAGAGCGAACTTTCTTATGAGATTATCCTGGCAAGAGAGGCACGGGATGAAAACTATATTGATGAAAACGGACAGGTTGTGATCTCAGAAGGACAAAATAATATAGAAGAAGTACAGACAGAAGAGAAAATATATACAGATGAAAAAACAGATGAAGAAGCAGATACGGAAACAGTAAAAGTGCAGATGACGCAGGAGGATCAAAATGCGGTACTGCCGGAGCGGAAAAAGGCAGTCGAATATTCTATGGACAAACTGGCAGATTTTGATTATCTGGTGCAGAATTTTTATCAGGTGGACAGTACTACGACGATCAAAAGCGATCAGCTGAATGTTGAGGCACTGACAGAAAGAAATATGAAAATCTCACATGAACCATCTACACCACAGATACTTATTTATCACACACATTCAAATGAAGGGTATGCCGATTCAATTGCCGGAGATAAGTCCACAACAGTTGTTGGTGTCGGGGATTACCTGACAACATTATTGACAGAACAATATGGATATAACGTGATCCATGACAGAGGAGAGTACGATGCAGTCAGAGACAAGGCATACAAGGAAGCAGCACCTGCATTGGAAACGATCCTTTCAGATCATCCGGAAATCGATGTGATCATTGATCTTCACCGGGATGGGGTTGGAGAGAATACGAGACTTGTGACTACAGTGGATGGTGTTCCGATGGCAAAAGTAATGTTCTTCAACGGATTGAGCAGAACGAGTGCACTGGGAGACATCTCTTATCTTCCGAATCCATACATAGCAGATAATCTGGCATTTTCCTTTCAGATGCAGCTTACTGCAGCAGAGTACTATCCGGGTTACACAAGAAAAATATATTTAAAAGGATATCGTTTTAATATGCATTACCGGCCAAAATCACTTCTTGTGGAAGTCGGGGCACAGACAAATACTTTGCAGGAAGCATTGAATGCAATGGTACCGCTTGCAGATGTGTTAAATAAAGTCCTGAAAGAATAAAAATAAAAAAATGCAAGAAACTCTTGTATTTTATAAAAATATAATGTATATTTATGCAAAGAAAAGATAAATAATAAACTCCATGCACGAAATAAGTGATTATGGAAATACGAAAAAGAGGAAGTGCGGTATGAAAAGAAAGAATAAAAAATGGCTGCTCATGCTGATCTGTGCAATGATGTTACTGACATCATTTACCGGGTGTGGAAAGCAGGCAGGAGCAAATCAGGAAAATGCGGATTTGAATGTTTCTTCTACAGAAGCATCAGGTGAAATTGCAGGAGCGGACGACATTGCCGGAAAGAAAATCGGAGTACAGCTCGGAACGACCGGGGATATTTATGTATCTGATTATGAAGGCGATGGTTCAGGAACTGTTGTGGAACGATACAATAAAGGCGCTGATGCGGTACAGGCGTTAAATCAGGGAAAAATCGACTGCGTTGTCATTGATGAACAACCGGCTCTGAAGTTTGTAGAACAAAATCCGGGTCTTAAGATTCTGGACGAGAGCTTTGCACTGGAAGAATATGCAATCGTAATCGCAAAAGGCAATGATGAACTTCTGGAAAAAGTAAACACTGCGTTAAATGAACTGAAAACAGATGGAACGATTGATAAGATTATAACAAACTATATCGGATCAGATGAAGAAAAAGGGGCGAATCCGTATGTGCCACAGGATATCTCCAGAGACAATGGAACTCTTGTCATGGGTACGAACGCAGAGTTCCCGCCATATGAATATTATGAGAATAATGAGATCATTGGTATTGATGCAGATATCATGCAGGCAATTGCTGACAAGCTTGGTATGACTTTGAAAATCGAAGATATGGCCTTTGATTCCATTATCCCGGCTGTTTCTACCGGAAAAGTGGATGTTGGTGCCGCAGGATTCACTGTGACAGAAGAACGTAAGAAAAATGTGGATTTTACAGATACTTATACAACATCCAAACAGGTGATCATTGTTAAGGATGAAAGTGCACAGGTTGCAAAGGCAAGCATCGGGGAGAAATTCTACCAGAACTTTGTCAAAGAAAACCGGTATCTGTTCATGTTAAAAGGTCTTTTCAATACACTGCTTATCACTGTGTTTGCAGTTATGATCGGTATTATACTTGGATTCCTTATAGCGATCGTTAGAACAAATCACGACAGAAATGGCGGACTTGGTATATTAAATGCAGTTTGTAAGGCATATCTTACAATTGTGCGTGGAACACCTGTCATGATCCAGCTGCTGATCATTTATTATGTTATTTTCCAGAGCATCAATGCCAACAAGATATTGGTAGCAGTGATCGCATTTGGTTTAAACTCAGCAGCATATGTGGCTGAGATCGTACGTTCCGGTATTATGGCAGTAGATATAGGACAGTTTGAAGCGGGACGAAGCCTTGGATTAAATTACAAACAGACGATGACATCCATTATCCTTCCACAGGCAGTGAAAAACATTCTCCCTGCGTTATGCAATGAATTTATCAGTCTTTTGAAGGAAACGTCAATCAGTGGATATATTGGTCTTATGGATCTTACCAAGGGCGGAGATATTATCCGAAGTGTTACATATGATGCATTCATGCCATTGATAGCAGTTGCACTTGTTTATCTTCTGATGGTAGTTGGTCTTAGCAAAGCAGTTGGTTTGCTGGAAAGGAAATTAAGAAACAATGAGCGATAATAAGAATATAGTAAATAAAGAAGAAGTGATCCTTGAAGTAAAGGACCTCTGCAAATCCTTCGACGGTCACGAAGTTTTAAAAGGAATCACAACAACGATCAAAAGAGGTGATGTACTGGCACTGATCGGACCATCCGGCTGCGGAAAATCTACATTCTTACGTTCCTTAAATCTGCTTGAGATACCGACTGGCGGACATGTTTTATTTGAAGGAACAGATATGACAGACAAGTCGGTTGATATTAACCATGTGAGAGAAAAGATTGGAATGGTTTTCCAGCAGTTTAACTTATTCCCAAACATGACAATCCTTGAAAACATTATGCTTGCTCCCGTAAAGCTTGGAAAAATGACAAAAGAAGAGGCTGAGAAAAAAGCAAAGGAACTGCTTTTACGAATCGGTCTTTCGGACAAGGCAGACGCTTATCCAAGCCAGCTTTCCGGTGGACAGAAACAGCGTATAGCGATCGTAAGATCTCTTGCAATGAATCCGGATATTATCTTATTTGATGAACCTACATCAGCACTTGATCCGGAAATGGTAGGTGAAGTATTAAATGTAATGAAAGAACTGGCGGAAGATGGAATGACAATGGTGGTTGTTACCCATGAAATGGGATTTGCCAGAGAAGTTGCCAACAGAGTTATGTTCATTAATGATGGAGTGATCCAGGAAGAGAACACACCAAAAGAGATCTTCGAAAATCCAAAGAGTCCGCGTTTACAGGAGTTCTTATCCAAAGTGCTGTAAATAAAAGGATCTGTAACAAAATATTGATATAGGAAATGGATAGTCCCTGCACTCACTACGCAGGGACTGTCCTTCTTTTTTGGTTGTTTTCCGGTTTTGTGAGGAAGAGGCATTGCATCACTGACAGCTTTGTGTTAGTATATCTAATGGATTTTTATGGGTTCGGAAAGATAGGAGAAAGATAAGATGAAGTGGAATAAATACACAATTGAAACAACAACCGCAGCAGAAGACTTTTTGAGTTCTGCATTGATGGAACTTGGAATTGAAGGTGTTCAGATCGAAGACAATGTGCCACTGACAAAAGAAGATCAGGCAGAGATGTTTATCGATTTTCTTCCGGAACTTCCACCGGATGAGGGAGTCAGTTATGTGAGCTTTTATCTGGAAGAAGGAGCACAGGATGATGCAGATGTATTGAAGCAGGTTCGTGCGACAATTGAAGATATGAGGGAATACATTGATATGGGAACCGGCATGATCACATCCGATCAGACAGAAGATCTTGACTGGATCAATAACTGGAAGAAGTTCTTCAGTTCTTTCTATATTGACGATATTCTGATCAAACCAACATGGGAAGCGTTAAAGGAAGAGGATAAAGATAAGTTTCTCATCGAGATCGATCCGGGAGTATCCTTTGGAACAGGAAAGCATGAGACAACACAGCTTTGCATCCGTCAGCTTTTAAAATACATCCGTGGCAATAAAGAATATACACCGGAGGAGAAAGCACCAAAAGTGTTGGATGTCGGATGTGGAAGCGGGATTCTTTCTATTGTTGCACTGAAATTAGGTGCAAGAGAAGTAGTTGGAACTGATCTTGATCCGGATTGCATGACATCAACCCATGATAATATGGATGTAAATCATCTTGATCCAAAGCTTGGGACTTTCTATGTTGGAAACCTGATCGATGATGTCAGCCTTCAGGAAAAAGTCGGAACAGAAGAATATGATATCGTTGTTGCCAATATTCTTGCAGATGTGATCATTCCGATGGCACCGGTAATTCCTGCCAGACTGAAAAAGGGCGGATATTTTATTACATCCGGAATTATTGATTTTAAAGAGCAGGCGGTAAAAGAAGCAATTGAGAATGCCGGAATGGAAGTCGTTGAGATAAATCATCAGGGTGAGTGGGTCAATATCACGGCCAGAAAGAATTAGGAAAATGTATCAGTTTTTTATAGAAGATGAGAATGTTTCAGAGGAATCTGTGATCATCGAAGGAAGCGATGTCAATCACATTAAAAATGTGCTGCGGATGAAGTCCGAAGAAAAGATCAGAGTCTGCACACGGGATGGAAGAAATTATTTTTGCAGTATTTCCGATATCACAGACAGCTTCGTTCGTGCAGATATTCTGGAGAAAGAAGCAGAAAGTACAGAATTACCATGCAGGATTTATCTGTTCCAGGGACTTCCGAAAAGCGACAAGATGGAATGGATCATACAAAAAACAGTAGAATTGGGCGTTTATGAAGTGATCCCGGTTGCTATGAAGAATTGCGTGGCGAAGTTAGATGATAAGAAGGCAAAAGCAAAAGTGAACCGCTGGCAGGCAATCGCGGAGAGCGCGGCAAAGCAGTCCAAGCGAAGCCTGATCCCGGAGATTAAGATGCCGATGACATACAAAGAAGCGTTATCTTATGCAAAGGAACTGGATGTAAAGCTTGTGCCATATGAGAATGAACGTGGAATGGCAGGGACAA
Source organism: uncultured Roseburia sp. (assembly GCA_934292805.1). GTDB lineage: Bacteria > Bacillota > Clostridia > Lachnospirales > Lachnospiraceae > Roseburia. Next base: position 31,694 of record CAKQXQ010000012.1, read on the forward strand.
AGACAGCTGTAAATGAAATTAAGGCCGGATCACGCATTGCGGTATTTATCGGTCCGGAAGGTGGATTTTCACTGGAAGAGATCGATATGGTAAGGGATGAGATGCAGCTGATCTCTCTTGGAAAACGTATCTTACGTACCGAGACAGCAGCAATTACGACGCTTGCGATTTTAGGCTATCACCTGGAAAGCAGTGAAGAGATACAGGAATAACAATCAGCAAAACAACAACAGAAAAAGTGTGTTGGAGAAAAGGCAAAAAGGATAATATATGGAAACAAATTTAACAGAAGTATATCTGGATAATTCGGCTACTACACGTTGCAGTGAGCGTGCCAAAGATATTATGGTAAAAGTTCTGATGGAGGATTACGGTAATCCGTCCTCTCTGCACATGAAGGGTGTCGAAGCAGAAAATTACATCAAAGAAGCGAAAAAGAAGATTGCAAAGACCATGAAAGTGGATGAGAAAGAAATCCTTTTCACGTCCGGTGGTACAGAATCTAATAATACGGCATTGATCGGAGCTGCACTTGCGAATAAGCGTGCAGGCAGCCACATCATCACGACTTCTATCGAGCATGCTTCGGTATCCGCGACAGCTGCATATCTGGAAGAACTCGGTTTTCGTGTGACATATCTGAAAGTGGATAAAGACGGACTGATCTCACTGGATGAATTAAGGGAAGCGGTTTGTGAGGACACGATTTTGGTATCTATGATGATGGTCAATAACGAGATCGGAGCATTAGAACCGATCGAGGAGGCAATCCGTGTGATACGTGAGAAAAATCCAAAAACACTGGTACATGTAGATGCAATCCAGGCTTATGGAAAATACCGTATCTTCCCGAAAAAAATAGGAATCGATCTGCTTTCAGTAAGCGGTCATAAGATCCATGCTCCAAAGGGAACCGGATTTTTGTTTATTAAAGATAAAACGAAAGTAAAACCTTTAATTTATGGTGGCGGACAGCAAAAGGGAATGCGTTCCGGAACAGAAAACGTGCCTGGGGTAGCTGCCCTCGGTGAGGCATCAGCAGAAATCTATGAAGATTTTGAAGAAAAAATAGAACATCTGTATCAGATTAAGGAACGTTTTGTAAATGGTGTGTCACAGATTGAAGGAGTGTCTTTAAACGGAAAGACAGGAAGAGATTCTGCACCTCAGATCGTCAGCGTCAGCATTGATGGAGTACGAAGCGAAGTAATGCTTCACACGTTAGAGGACAGAAAGATTTATGTGTCAGCGGGAAGTGCATGTTCATCTAACAAACCATCTGTAAGCCATACACTGACCGGAATCGGTTTGAAGAGCAGCTTGCTGGATTCTACGATCCGTTTTAGTTTTTCAGTGCATACAACAGAGGAAGAAATTGATTATGCACTTGATGTCATGAAAGAAGTTGTGCCAAAACTGCGTCGTTACACAAGGAAATAAAAGCCAAAGATCAGTTATAAAATTTTAAGGAGAAATTATGTACAAATCATTTTTGATCAAATATGCAGAGATTGCAATTAAAGGAAAAAACAGATATTTATTCGAAGATGCATTGGTCAGCCAGATCAATCATGCACTTAAGAAAGTGGACGGAGAATTTCTTGTAAGAAAAGAGCAGGGAAGAATTTATGTTGATACTTTGAGTGATTATGATTACGATGAAGTGATCGAAGCATTAAAATGTGTGTTTGGTATTGTTGGAATCTGTCCGGTTGTATTACTGGAGGATGAAGGGTTTGATAAACTTGCTGAAGAGGTGATCGCTTATATCGACAAGGTGTATCCGGACAGGAATTTTACATTTAAGGTAAATGCACGTCGTGCGAGAAAGAATTATCCGATGGAATCCATGGAGATTAATGCAGCCATGGGTGAGAAGATTTTAGATGCATATCCGGAAACAAAAGTAGATGTGCATCATCCGCAGGTTGTATTTAATATTGAGATCCGTGCGAAAATCAACGTTTATTCAACGATTATCCCGGGTCCTGGCGGAATGCCGGTTGGTACGAACGGAAAGGCAATGCTTCTTTTATCCGGTGGTATCGACAGCCCGGTAGCAGGATATATGATCGCAAAACGTGGCGTAACGATTGATGCAACTTATTTCCATGCACCACCATATACATCTGAGCGTGCAAAACAGAAGGTTATCGATCTTGCCAAAATTGTTGCAAAATATTCCGGACCGATCAATCTTCATGTTGTCAATTTTACAGATATTCAGCTTTATATTTATGAGCAGTGTCCACATGAGGAACTCACCATCATCATGCGACGCTATATGATGAAGCTTGCAGAGCATTTTGCAAAAGAAAATAAGTGTCTCGGACTTATTACAGGAGAGAGTATCGGACAGGTTGCAAGCCAGACTATGCAGTCTCTTGCAGCAACAAATGAAGTGTGTACAATGCCTGTATACCGTCCGCTGATCGGCTTTGATAAACAGGAGATCGTTACAATCTCCGAAAAAATCGATGCATATGAGACATCCATTCTTCCATATGAAGACTGCTGTACGATTTTTGTGGCAAAACATCCGGTTACAAAACCGAATTTAAACGTGATCCATAATGATGAACGGAAACTTTCAGAGAAGATTGATGATTTAATGCAGGAAGCGATCGATACGGTAGAAGTGATCCATATTGAGGCATAAGGCAAAGAGGGTTTAATGAAAATGTGGACAGAGTACCTGATACAAAGTACTCTGTCCGCTGGATAAAGAAAAAAGCCACAGAATCGAGATTCTGCGGCTTGAAATCTTTAGAGAAGATTAAACTAAATATGGTTTTAATACTTCCATGATTTCATCCATATTGCTCTCAGCATGAATAGCGAGATCAATTGGTTTGGATAAATCTAAACTGAAAATACCCATGATGGATTTTGCATCGATAACATATCTTCCAGAGATTAAATCGAAGTCAAACTCAAACTGGGTAATTGCATTAACAAAAGATTTTACTTTGTCAATGGAGTTTAAAGAAATCTGTACTGTTTTCATGATGAATAAACCTCCTTAATGTACTATCAAAGACAATTTTATAGTAATGGTTTTTAATGGAAAAGTCAATACAAAATAGGAGCAGGAAATGAATTTGAAAAAAAAAGCTGCGCTGCATAATCTGGGCTGTAAAGTAAATGCTTATGAGACAGAAGCGATGCAGCAGATATTAGAAAATGCAGGGTATGAGATCGTACCTTTTACGGAAAAAGCAGACGTATATGTGATCAATACGTGTTCTGTAACAAATATGGCAGACAGAAAATCAAGACAGATGCTGCACAAAGCCAAAAAAAATAATCCGGATGCGATCGTTATCGGTGCCGGATGTTATGTCCAGACCAAAGAAGCAGAAGCATTGTTAGATGATACCATTGATATTATAATTGGAAATAATCGTAAAAGTGAACTTCTGTCCATGATCGAGGCATATGAAAGAGAACACAAAAAAGTGGAGAGCCTTACAGATATTAACCATGAAAAGCAGGAGTATGAAACGATGTGCTTAGAGCGTACCGCAGAACATACAAGAGCTTTTATCAAAGTGCAGGATGGCTGTAATCAGTTTTGCAGTTATTGCATTATCCCATTTGCAAGAGGAAGGGTCAGAAGCAGAGAGGCCAATGATGTGATACAGGAGGTGACACGTCTTGCAGAACATGGTTTTAAGGAAATTGTTCTGACCGGGATTCATCTGAGCTCTTATGGGATAGATACGGATGATAATCTGTTACATCTTATTAAAGAAGTCCACAAGGTGGATGGGATAGAGAGGATCCGGCTTGGAAGTTTAGAACCAAGGATCGTGACAGAGGAATTTGCAAGGGAACTTTCCAAAATGGAGAAAATCTGTCCGCATTTTCATCTGTCCTTACAGAGCGGCTGTGATGAAACTTTAAAACGGATGAACCGGAGATATGACACCGCCGAGTATGAGGAAGGCTGCAGGATTTTACGCCGGTACTTTGGACATCCGGCAATTACGACAGATGTGATCGTCGGCTTCCCGGGGGAGACAGAAGAAGAATTCGAACTTACGAAAAAATATCTGGAGAAAATCCATTTTTATGAAATGCATATCTTCCAATATTCCAGACGGGAAGGCACAAAGGCGGCTGTGATGGAACATCAGATACCGGAACCGGTCAAAAAAGAAAGAAGCAATGAATTGCTTGCATTGGAAAAGAAAATGTCCAGGCAGTTCCGTGAATATTATGTAGGAAAAACAGAGACAGCACTTATGGAAGAAACGTTTTCTTATAACGGGGAGGAATATTATACCGGCTATACAAAAGAATATGTGAAAATAGCTGTAAAATCAGAGAAAGATATTGCAAACCAATTCGTGACAGGCAGGATCGAAAAACACCTGACGGATGACATCTATCTTATGGTTGAATTTTAATACGAATTATATTAAAATAATATCAGAATATGCTTTTTTAAAGCAGGAATAAAAGGGCGTGACGAATATGGCAAACATTAATAATACACAGTTTTTCCGCGTGGAAAAAGAGCCTGAGCTTCAGGTCAGAGATGTACTTTTCATCGTATATAATGCCTTAAGCGAGAAGGGATATAATCCGCTGAATCAGATCGTTGGATATATTATGTCGGGGGATCCGACATACATCACCAGCCACAATAATGCAAGAAGTCTGATCATGAAAGTGGAACGTGATGAATTGGTAGAAGAAGTATTGAAAGCATATATTAAGAACAATAACTGGAACTAATCTGTGCTTTAAAAATGTGCCTGTCTTTGCAAAAGGACAGGCTCATTCGAATGTTAGGAAGAAATCCGCTGATAATTTAAAAATCCGGTGCAGTCTGCAAGGATTTTTAATTATCTGAAGAGATAAAATATAATCGAAAGGAGTGAACAGAATGGAAAAAGTGATTTTTACAGACCCTGAAACAAAAGAGCAGATCGAGTTTTACGTACTTGAAGAAACACAGATCAACGGGAATAAGTACCTTTTTGTAACAGAAGAGGAAGATGGTGACAGTGATGCATACATCTTAAAAGAAGTTGCAGATGCGAATGAAGATATCATTTATGAAATGGTAGAAGAAGAAAAAGAACTTACGGCTCTCGGCAAAGTATTTGCTGAACTGATCGATGATGCAGATATCGAATACTAACAGATATCGGCTGCCATTTTTTGTGTGATACAGAAGAAGGCATCGATCCGGACAGAATACTTACGGAAATCCGTAGAAAAACATATAAAAAATAAGATCGGAAATGGAATTAGAATTTTGAAGAATGAAGACAATTTAAAGGACAAGAATATTACAACTGAAGAGAAAAAAGAGAAAAAGACTGTCAGAAGAAACAGTACCAATAGAAAGAAACCAGTAAAGACAAATAAGACCGGAAAAAATAATGGAGGAGAAGAGTTGAAACAGGATACAGGTTCCTCAAAGCTTAAGATCATTCCGCTTGGTGGACTCGAGCAGATCGGAATGAATATTACGGCTTTTGAATATGAAGACAGCATCATTGTTGTGGACTGTGGTCTGTCATTCCCGGAAGATGATATGTATGGTATCGACCTTGTGATTCCGGATGTGACATATCTGAAGGACAATATTGACAAAGTAAAAGGCTTTTTTATCACGCATGGACATGAAGATCATATTGGTGCGATCCCATATGTGTTAAAAGATGTAAATGTACCAATTTATGCAACAAAACTTACCATAGGAATCATTGAGCACAAGTTAAAAGAACATAATATGCTCACAAAGGTAAAACGTAAGGTTGTAAAATACGGACAGCATATTAATCTGGGCTGCTTCCGCGTGGAATTTATCAAGACCAATCACAGTATCCAGGATGCAGCAGCACTTGCCATTTATTCACCGGCCGGGATCGTTGTTCATACCGGAGACTTTAAAGTAGATTATACACCGGTATTCGGAGATGCGATCGATCTTCAGAGATTCGGAGAAATCGGCAAAAAAGGTGTTCTGGCACTGATGTGCGACAGTACCAATGCAGAGCGTCCGGGATTTACGATGTCTGAAAAGACAGTTGGACGTACCATTGATGCGATTTTTGACGATCACAAGAATTCAAGGATCATCATAGCAACTTTTGCTTCGAACGTGGATCGTGTACAGCAGATCATCAATGCAGCATACAAGTATGGAAGAAAAGTAATTGTAGAAGGCCGCAGTATGGTAAATATCATCGGTACTGCAAGCGAACTTGGATATATTAACATTCCGGACAATACACTGATTGATATCGAACAGCTCAAAAATTATCCGGATGAGCAGACGGTCATTATTACGACAGGAAGCCAGGGAGAATCAATGGCAGCATTGTCCCGTATGGCATCCGGAATCCATAGAAAAGTTACGATCAAGCCAAATGATACGATCGTTTTAAGTTCAAATCCGATTCCTGGCAATGAGAAGGCAGTTTCCAATATTATCAATGAGCTTTCTATGAAGGGCGCAACGGTAATATTCCAGGATGTCCACGTATCAGGTCATGCATGCCAGGAAGAAATCAAGCTGATCTATTCTCTGGTAAGACCTAAGTATGCGATTCCGGTACATGGTGAGTATCGTCATCTGATCGCTCAGGCGAGAGTGGCAGAAGAACTCGGAATCAGCAAAGAGAACATTTTTATCATGTCTTCCGGTGATGTGCTTGAGCTTGGTGAGGACAGTGCCGAAGTTACCGGAAAAGTCCATACCGGTGCGATCATGGTAGATGGACTGGGTGTTGGTGATGTTGGAAATATCGTATTGCGTGACAGACAGCATCTCGCTGAGGATGGAATTATTATCGTTGTTCTTACTCTGGAAGCCGGAAGCGGACAAGTCCTTGCAGGACCGGATATTGTTTCAAGAGGATTTGTTTATGTGCGCGGTGCAGAGACACTTATGGAAGAAGCAAAGCATGTGTTAGATGACAGAATGCAGTATTGCATGGACAGAGGAATCACAGACTGGGGCAAGATCAAGACAGAGATTAAAGATTCTCTCGGAGATTTCGTATGGAAAGAGACTAAGAGAAGACCAATGATCATGCCGATCATTATGGAAGTCTAGAGTCCAACAGTACTATAATAGCACAGACAGCAGGAACAGACAGTATTAAGGTGCAGGAGAGAATATGGATCAGGTAAAAGAATCAATAGACAGATTGGTGGAAGCGATTGGAAACAGCGAAGAATTCATTCGTTTTAAGTCGATCAGGGAAAAAGTACATGGTTTTCCGGAACTGGAAAGACAGATCATGGAATTCCGCAAGGAAAACTATCTGCTGCAGAACAGTCAGGGAAAAGTAGACCTGTTTGATGAAACAGACAGGATTGAACGTGAATATAAAGAATTTCGTGAAAATCCAATGGTATCGGAATATCTTTCAGCAGAGAATGATATCTGTACGATCGTCCAGCAGATCAACTGGAGACTGATCGAAGAACTTGATTTTGAAGTAGGTTTTGAAGAATAAGAGGATGAAGAATGAATAAAAATAAACTGGTATTACGATTTGTGAGTATAAGTTTTTCTGTTTTGGTGATTCTGCTTGTACTGATCGGCTTTGTGAAAGTCGGAACATATTGTTATGATTTTGGATACCGTATTTTTACAGAAGAGGCTATCGATGAAGAACCGGGAAGAGATATAGTTATCCAGATCACGGATGATATGTCCGGAATGGATATTGCAAAGGAACTGGAGAATAAGGGATTGATACAGGATGCAAGACTCTTTTATGTACAGCTGAAGGTTTCTGCGTATTCCAAGAAGATCAATCCGGGTGTGTATACACTAAATACCTCTATGCAGGCAAGAGATATGATGGTTGTAATGTCAAAAGAGCAGGAGGATGACAGTGATCAATGATGAAAGACTGGTAACGTATATCAATTCGTTGGATACGGGAAATACCAGAGTTTTAGATGAAATAGAAAAAGAAGCATTAGACACCTATGTGCCGATCGTGAGAAAGGAAATGCAAAGTTTTTTGAAATTGATCCTTTCCATAAAACGCCCGGAACGTATATTAGAAGTTGGTACGGCAGTTGGGTTTTCTTCAATCCTAATGGCAGAATATAATCCGGTATCCTGTAAGATCACTACGATCGAGAATTATGAAAAGAGGATCCCGATAGCAAAAGAAAATTTTATCAGAGCAGGCAAAGAGAATCAGATCACTCTGATAGAAGGGGATGCTGCAGAAATCCTGAAAGAATTGGAAGAACCATATGATTTTATTTTTATGGACGCAGCGAAAGGACAGTATATCCACTTTATGCCGGATATCTTAAGATTATTGAAACCGGGAGGAATCCTTGTTTCCGACAATGTCCTTCAGGACGGAGATATCATTGAATCACATTTTATTGTAACAAGAAGAAACAGGACAATTCATAAAAGAATGCGCGAGTATTTATATGAACTTACGCATTCTAAAGAACTGGTAACTTCCGTTATCCCAATTGGAGATGGAATCACAGTCAGTGTAAAAAAAGAACCTGCCAAAAAGGAAAACGGGCAGGCGGGTGAAAAAGAAGAAAGGCAGGAAGAGGCATAATGAGAAGACCGGAGTTACTGATACCGGCAAGCAGCCTTGAAGTATTAAAGATTGCAGTTATTTATGGTGCAGATGCAGTATATATCGGAGGAGAGGCATTCGGACTCCGTGCAAAGGCTAAGAATTTTTCAAAAGAAGAAATGAAGGAAGGAATCGAATTTGCACATGCACATAACGTTAAAGTATATGTGACAGCAAATATCCTGGCTCATAATGACGATCTCATTGGTGTAAGAAACTACTTTGAGGAATTAAGAGAGATCGGACCGGATGCACTTATCATAGCAGACCCGGGAGTTTTTCAGATCGCAGGCGAAGTTTGTCCGGAAATTGAACGTCATATAAGTACGCAGGCAAATAATACCAATTATGCGACCTATTTGTTCTGGCATGCACTGGGAGCCAAAAGAGTCGTTTCTGCAAGGGAATTATCCATGGCAGAGATCAAACAGATAAGAGAACATATACCGGATGATCTCGAAATAGAAACTTTTATACATGGAGCAATGTGTATCTCCTATTCCGGAAGATGTCTGCTGTCCAATTATTTTACAGGAAGAGATGCAAATCAGGGAGCATGTACACATCCGTGCAGATGGAAATACTCTATCGTGGAAGAGACAAGACCGAATGAATATATGCCGGTTTATGAGAATGAAAGAGGAACTTATATTTTCAACTCAAAAGATCTTTGTATGATCGAACATATTCCGGATCTTTTCGATGCAGGTATTGACAGTTTCAAAATAGAAGGTAGAATGAAGACAGCACTATATGTTGCAACTGTGGCAAGGACTTATCGGAAAGCCATTGATGATTATATGGAATCAAGGGAACTCTACGAGAAGAATATGCCATGGTATTTGGATCAGATTTCAAATTGCACTTACCGCCAGTTTACTACGGGCTTCTTTTATGGAAAACCGTCTGACGAGGCACAGATATATGATAATAACACGTATCTGAAAGAGTATACGTACCTTGGAATTGTCGGAGAGATGAATGAAGAGGGAATGTATCGTATTGAGCAGCGTAACAAGTTCTCTGTAGGAGAAGAAATTGAAGTGATGAAACCTGACGGAAGAAATATTGTTGTCACAGTGAGAAGAATCGTGGATGAGGAGGGAAATGAAATGGAATCCGCTCCACATCCAAAACAGGTTTTATATATTGATCTGGGACAGCCTTTAGAAATGCATGATATTTTGCGCAGAAAAGAGTAAAAGTACCTGAAAGGAATGGTAACAAGCATGGCAGAGGAAAAGTATGTAGCATATGTGGGCACCTATACCCATGAAAATAGTGTAGGAATTCATATTTATGATGTTGATGTACCAAATGGATATATGACAGAACGTAAAGTTGTTCCGATCAATAATCCATCTGATCTTGTTGTTTCAAAGAACAAAAAGTTCCTTTATTCTATTGCAGATGAAGGTGTGGAATCATTCAGGATATTAGAAGACGGAGACCTTGAACCGATGAACGAGCAGTGGATCGGCGGCATGAGAGGATGCTACGTTGAAGTTGATGATGAAAACCGTTATCTCTTTGTAGGCGGACATCATGATGGCAGAGTTACCATGATGCATTTGAATGAAGATGGAAGTATCGGAGAGATCGCTGATGGTATTTTCCATAAGGGAATGGGAAGAAGCATTGCTCAGCGTAATTTTATACCACATGTAGACTGCGTAAAACTGACACCGGATCAGAAATTCTTATGTGCGGTAGATAATGGTCTGGATCAGGTCAAAATATATCGTGTAGATTATGAATATGGTAAGCTGAAGCTGGTTGATATTGTACGTGGACCGCTTGAGTCAGCACCTCGTATGATCCGCTTTTCACGTGATGGCAAGTTTGCATACATATTATATGAGTTGACCAATATGGTTGAAGTGTATACTTATAACCTGGTGAATAATATGCCTGTATTTGAAAAAGTTCAGACTGTTTCAACAATGGCACCAAAAGATGATGATGTGTGTGCAGCATCCGGTATGGAAATGTCCAAGTCCGGAAAGCATTTATACGTTAGTAACTCCGGTGTGAATTCCGTTGTATGCTATGAGGTTAATCCTGAAAACGGAACACTGACAGATGTATTCCATACCAGAGTCTGCAGCGACTTCCCGAAAATGCTTGCGATTTTCCCTGATGGAAAACACTATCTGACATTGAATAATGCGTCGAACGATATTGCATTCTATTCTGTTGATTATGAACATAATTGTTCTATGTGGGAAGGCAAACCAATACAGGTTGATAAGCCGAACTGTATTTATATCTTAAAGCTGTAAACTTTTGTCTTTGGTTGATGTTTTCACTGAATTTACAGTGTTTAATTGGATGATATATTTATAAAAAGCTCCGGATTCTGCATTCGCGTAATGCATTGGCAGAATCCGGAGCTTTTTCTGTGACAGCAGATTACTCTGCAATCTTTCTGATTGTCAAAATCTAGCAGTAAAATTTCTTTAGAGAATCCATGCAGGAGGTTGTGTTTGCAAATAGGGCATCTAAAATAGTGATAGCAGCCATGGATTCTACAACAACAACAGCACGGGGTACGATGATCGGATCATGTCGTCCTTTGATATTGATATCAATCTCTTCTCCTGAATTATTTACGGTATGCTGTGTGGCGGAAATCGAAGGTGTAGGCTTTATTGCTGCACGAAGAATAATGTCAGAGCCATCACTGATTCCACCCAGAATCCCACCGGCATGATTCGTTTCTTTGTGGATACAATGATTTTCATCTATATAAAATGCATCATTGTTATTCTTTCCGGTAGCTTTGGCTACGTCAAATCCGTCTCCGATTTCAAATCCCTTGACAGCACCAATCGACATAATGGCTTTTGCAAGGTTTGCATCCAGTTTTTCGAAAACTGGATCACCAATGCCGGCAGGAACACCGGAAACGATGCATTCTACGATGCCTCCGGAAGAATTCTGTTCCGCAATGCAGGCATCTAAATATGCAACAGCGTTTTCAGCGGCATCAGCATCCGGCATGTAGACAGGATTCTGCATGATCACGTCAGCGTTGAAGTTACGTGGACTGCACACAATAGGACCGATGGATTTGGAATAAGTCAAAAGCTGTATGCCTAGCTGGTTTAGTATTTTGACTGCAATTGCACCTGCGGCAACACGTCCGATCGTTTCACGCCCGGAAGAACGTCCACCGCCGCGATAGTCGCGAAAGCCATACTTCATATCAAAGGTATAATCAGCGTGTCCGGGACGATAGTAAGAGGCAATTTCGCTGTAATCTCTGGACTGCTGATTTTTATTATAGACAACAAGAGAGATCGGGGTGCCGGTTGTTCTGCCTTCAAAAACACCGGAGAGGATTTCTACAGTATCATCTTCCTTTCTTGGAGTGGTGAATCTGGATTGCCCTGGTTTCCTGCGGTCTAAAAATTTCTGAATGTCTTCTTCGCATAAAGAGAGTCCGGCCGGGCAGCCGTCAACAACAACGCCGACGCCTTTTCCGTGGGATTCTCCCCATGTAGTGATCTTAAATATATTTCCAAAAGTAGAACCTGCCATGTCTGTAATACTCCTTTGCGTGATAAAAGAAAATTCTTTTCGTGAGAACCATTATATGATAAAATGATTTGGATTGCAAACAGCAGTATTAAGAAAGTGTATCAATATATAGAATATAAATCAGGAGGGCTCGATGACGGAACAGTATCTTGTTAAAAAAACTGACAAACCTATCAATTGGACGGTGACAGTGCCGGGATCGAAAAGTATGACAAACCGGGCATTGTTAATGGCAGCTCTCTCAGATGGAGAGACAGAGCTTTCGGGTGTACTTTTTTCTGATGATTCCCGGTATTTTATCAGTGCCTTGCAGTCACTTGGTTTTGAGACAAAGGTGGATGAAAAAGGGAAAAAGGTTACTGTAAAAGGTGAGAACGGGAAAATCCCAGAGAAAGAGGCAGAAATATATGTAGGAAGTGCCGGCACTGCAGCACGGTTTCTTACAGCTATGCTTGGAATGTCAGATGGGATTTATACAATACAGGCTTCGGAGCAGATGAAAAAAAGACCAATGAAGGATTTGTTTTTGTTACTGAAACAGGCCGGAGCCGGAATTGAATATCTGGAACAGGAAGGATATCTTCCGATAAAAATTACCGGTCGTAAGGCCAATCCCCTGAATGGAAATAAAGAACCGGCAAAGATGGACCAGAAACTCATGGTGCAGCTTGACATTAGTAAAAGCACACAATTTTTAAGTGCGATGCTTCTGATATCACCGATGATCGAAGAAGGACTCTGTATTGAGATCACGAGTGAGAAAACAGATGGTTCATATATAAAGATCACGCGTGGGATGATGGAAGAATGGGGAGTTTCATCGCTCTTTGACGGAAGAAATTATGAGGTTCCTGCCAGAGCTTCCTATCATATGAAACATTACATTGTAGAGCCGGATATGTCTGCTGCCTGCTACTTTTACGGGGCAGCTGCGATCACAGGAGGACTGGCACTTGTGCGGAATGTGCATACGGATAATTCGCAGGGAGACAGAAAGTTCTTAGAGGTCCTTGAAAAGATCGGATGCTCAGTGACAGACAGTGAAGAGGGGATTGTGGTAGAAGGTCCTGCTGATGGAAAAATCAAAGGAATCGATATCGATATGAATGATTTTTCAGATCAGACCATGACACTCGCGGCGATGGCACCTTTTGCATCAGAAAAAGTCCATATATCCCATATCGGTCATATCAGGCTGCAGGAATCTGACAGGATCCATGCAATTGCGACTGAACTGACACGCGTCGGGATACATTGTGAAGAAACAGAAGATTCTATCACTGTTTATCCGGGCAAACCGCATGCGGCTTTGATCGAGACCTATGAAGACCACCGGATGGCAATGGCATTTTCACTGATCGGGTTAAAGACAGAAGGGATCGTGATTCACAATCCGATGTGTTGCAGAAAAACATTTGAAAACTATTTTGAACTGCTCACAGAGTTGACAGAATAAGACCGGAAGCGGTATAGTATTGAATTACAGCGGTTATGATAAAAGGATAAAGGAGTAACATTTCAGTGTACGAATTATTAAAAGAAGAAGGAAGAGCAAAAAGGGGTGTGTTCCATACAGTACATGGCGATATTCAGACACCGGTATTTATGAATGTCGGAACTGTGGCAGCTATTAAGGGTGCAGTTTCTACAGAAGACTTAGAACAGATCAAATGTCAGGTGGAACTCTCTAATACGTATCATTTACATGTAAGAACAGGAGATAAACTCATCAAAGAGATGGGTGGCCTTCATAAATTTATGGTATGGGATCGTCCGATTCTTACTGATTCCGGCGGATTTCAGGTTTTCTCACTTGCCGGATTAAGAAAGATCAAAGAAGAAGGAGTTTATTTTCATTCTCATATTGATGGTGCCAAGATTTTTATGGGACCGGAAGAGAGTATGCAGATCCAGTCCAATCTTGCATCTACGATTGCAATGGCATTTGATGAGTGTGCACCTGCACTGGCGGACAGACCTTACGTAGAGGCATCTGTCGCTAGGACAACAAGATGGCTGGAGCGATGCAAGAAAGAAATGAACCGTCTGAATTCCCTGGAAGATACGATCAATAAGAATCAGATGCTATTTGGTATTAATCAGGGGGCGATTTTTGCTGATATCCGTATTGAACATGCAAAGAGAATTTCAGAGCTGGATCTTGATGGTTATGCAGTGGGAGGTCTTGCAGTTGGAGAGAGCCATGAGGAGATGTATCATATTTTAGATGAAACAGTTCCTTATCTGCCAAGAAAGAAACCAACTTATCTTATGGGAGTAGGCACACCGGCTAACATACTGGAAGGTGTAGACAGAGGTGTCGATTTCTTTGACTGTGTATATCCGACACGTAACGGAAGACATGGTCACCTGTATACCAATCAGGGTAAGATCAATCTGTTTAATCAGAAGTACGAGAAAGATATGCGTCCGATCGAAGAAGGATGCCAGTGTCCTGTATGCCGCAGATACAGCAGGGCATATATCAGACATCTTCTGAAGGCAAAAGAAATGCTCGGCATGAGACTTTGCGTTCTTCACAATCTGTATTTCTACAATACAATGATGGAAGAGATCCGCGATGCATTAGATGCCGGTAATTTCAAATCTTATAAAGAAGAAAAGCTTTATAATATGGGACAGGTAGACAGAGAAAAGGAAATGACCGGAGAAAAGAAATATCACTAGAAGGTCAAAAGAATGCCTTGCATAAAGTGTATATTATAAATATTTTGTAAAAACAGCACCAAAAAGCTTGCCGAAAGAGGATGTTTTGTGTACAATACACTATAGTCGGAAAATCGGAAAGATTTTTGATAGAAAAACATTTAGGAGGAGATAAGATGTTATCAATCTTAGCAACAGAGACAACTTCAGCAGCAGGCTGGGGTGGAATGATTCTCTGGTTAGTTATTTTATTTGGATTTATGT
Organism: uncultured Roseburia sp.; assembly: GCA_934292805.1. GTDB lineage: Bacteria > Bacillota > Clostridia > Lachnospirales > Lachnospiraceae > Roseburia. Next base: position 46,759 of record CAKQXQ010000012.1, read on the forward strand.
ATTTCTTCATGATCCGTCCACAGAAGAAGGAGACTCAGAAGAAAGATGCTATGTTAGCAGAGCTTGCAACAGGTGACACAGTTTTAACAACAAGCGGTTTCTACGGTACAGTTATTGACATTACGGATGATACAGTGATCGTAGAGTTCGGAAGCAACAAGAACTGCCGTATCCCAATGCAGAAATCTGCAATTGCTGCAGTTGAGAAACCGGAAGAAGCATAAGAAATGCAGGATATCTGAATAGCGAACATATGAGAATATCGTATACAAAAGGACGTCGGCAATGCCGGCGTCTAATTTGTATCAGGAGGTAAAGGTAAATGGCACAATTTATGAGGATCGGAACAGAAGATTTCGCGGATGTATGGAAGATTATGGAAGCAAGTTTCCCACCGAATGAACGAAGGACAAAGGAAAAACAGGAGGAACTTCTGACAAAAGAAAAGAAGTACGAACTTTTTGCGGCAAAACAGGAAGAACGCCTGCTTGCTTTTCTTGCTGTATGGCATTTTGAAAAGTTTACTTTTATCGAACATTTTGCGGTAGACAAAAATGCAAGAAACGGTGGACTGGGAGCAGCTATGCTGCAGGAACTGAAAAAGAAAACGCTGCAAAAAATCATACTGGAGGTTGAGCCTCCTGAGGATGAGATGAAGGAGCGGAGAATCGCATTTTATAAAAGAAATGGCTTCAGCTACAACAGCTATCCTTATATGCAGCCGGCAATGAATGAAGATACGGAGGCAATTCCTCTTAAAATCATGTCAACAGAAGGGGAACTGGATGAAGACGGATTCCTGGAAGTGAAAGATGTGTTATACACACAGTTATATAAAATCCATGCATAAAAGTAATATAACAGACATGTATTATATATATAAGTTATGCCTTGTATGAAAAAGAAAAATATTCCTCCTAGTTGAAATGTTTCCAAAGATACTATATGATAGATTCATATCATTTACTGTCAGTGATTAGTGCATTAAAGTGTATACAAGTATACAGCTATCTGACACTGTCAGAAGAAAAGAATCATGCAGTGTTTTGGAAAAAGCATTGCATATGGAAAAGAGGGATCAGATATGGAATGTCATATTGGAGTGATCGCAGGCGATGGTATCGGACCGGAGATCGTAGCAGAGGCGAAGAAAGTTTTAAATAAAATCGGAGAAAAGTATGGGCATACCTTTTATTATGAGGAAATCCTAATGGGTGGATGTTCTATTGATGCCTGTGGAGTGCCGCTTACAGAGGAAGCAATTGCAGCCGCAAAAGCATCGGATGCGGTATTAATGGGATCGATCGGTGGTAACACACAGACTTCTCCGTGGTATAAGCTTGCACCGGAATTAAGACCGGAAGCAGGACTGTTGAAATTAAGAAAAGCATTGAATCTGTTTGCAAACTTAAGACCAGCATATTTATATGAAGAATTGAAAGAAGCATGTCCGCTTCGTGATGATATCATCGGAGACGGATTTGACATGATGATCATGAGGGAATTGACTGGCGGACTTTATTTTGGAGCCAGAAAGACAGAAACAGTGGATGGCATTGTTACAGCAACGGATACCCTTACATACAATGAGAATGAGATCAGAAGGATTGCCAAAAGAGGATTTGATATCGCCATGAAGCGTAGAAAAAAGGTCACGAGCGTGGATAAGGCAAATGTTTTGGATTCCTCCAGATTATGGAGAAAAGTTGTAGAAGAAGTTGCAAAAGATTATCCGGACGTGACATACGAGCATATGTTAGTAGATAATTGTGCAATGCAGCTTGTAAAGGATCCAAAGCAGTTCGATGTAATTTTGACAGAGAATATGTTTGGTGATATCTTATCAGATGAAGCCAGCATGGTGACCGGCTCGATCGGAATGTTGTCTTCTGCAAGCCTGAATGATACAAAGTTTGGTTTGTACGAGCCAAGTGGCGGTTCTGCACCTGATATTGCAGGAATGGGAATTGCCAATCCGATTGCAACTATTTTAAGTGCGGCAATGATGCTCCGCTATACATTTGACCTTGACAAAGAGGCAGGTGCAGTTGAGCAGGCAGTAAAACAGGTATTAAAAGATGGCTATCGTACCATCGATATTATGCCACAGGATGCAGCAAAGAAAGCAGACGTGACACAGGTAGGTACAGCACAGATGGGTGATCTGATCTGTGAACGTATATAAATGAAAAAAATTCTATATAAAAACAGGAATACCCGGATGAAATCCTTTATCCGGAGACAGAAAGGGATGATTTGCATATGAAGAGTGATAATGTAAAGTCAGGAATGCAGCAGGCTCCACACAGAAGCCTCTTTCATGCATTGGGATTTACAGAGGAAGAAATGAAAAAACCAATGGTAGGTATCGTAAGCTCCTACAACGAGATCGTACCTGGACATATGAATCTTGATAAGATTGTTAATGCAGTAAAATTAGGAGTAGCAGAAGCAGGTGGTGTACCGGTTGTATTTCCGGCAATCGCAGTTTGTGACGGCATTGCCATGGGACATATCGGAATGAAATATTCCCTGGTAACAAGAGATCTGATCGCTGATTCTACCGAATGTATGGCACTTGCACATCAGTTTGATGCACTTGTTATGGTTCCAAACTGTGACAAGAATGTACCTGGACTTCTGATGGCAGCAGCAAGAATTAATGTGCCGACAGTATTTGTATCCGGTGGACCAATGCTCGCAGGCCATGTACATGGCAGAAAAAGAAGCCTTTCCTCTATGTTTGAGGCAGTAGGATCTTATGCAGCAGGAACAATGACGGAAGAAGAAGTAAAAGAATATGAGGAAAAGGTTTGTCCAACCTGTGGATCCTGTTCCGGTATGTATACAGCAAACTCCATGAACTGCCTTACCGAGGCACTTGGCATGGGACTTGGCGGAAACGGTACCATCCCGGCAGTCTATTCAGAGCGTATCAAACTTGCAAAGCACGCAGGAATGGCAGTTATGGATATGTACAATAAAAATATCAGACCAAGAGATATCATGACGAAGGAGGCAATTTTAAATGCACTGACTGTCGATATGGCACTTGGCTGTTCTACAAACAGTATGCTGCATCTTCCGGCAATCGCCCATGAAGTCGGGTTTGATTTTGATATTTCTTTTGCAAATCCGATCAGTGAGAAAACACCGAATCTCTGTCATCTTGCACCAGCAGGACCGACTTATATGGAAGACCTGAACGAAGCCGGCGGCGTTTACGCAGTAATGAAAGAGCTGGCGGATATCGGACTGCTTCATACAGACTGCATGACAGTTACAGGCAAAACAATCGGAGAAAATATAAAAAATGCTGTTAATAAAAATCCGGAGGTTATCCGTCCGGTAGACAATCCATACAGTAAGACAGGAGGCCTTGCCGTATTAAAAGGCAATCTGGCACCGGATGGAAGTGTTGTAAAACGTTCCGCTGTCGTAGACGAAATGATGGTGCATGAAGGACCGGCCAGAGTATTTGACTGTGAAGAAGATGCGATCGCAGCGATCAAAGGTGGAAAGATCGTAGCAGGTGATGTGGTAGTCATCCGTTATGAAGGACCAAAAGGCGGCCCTGGAATGAGAGAAATGCTCAATCCAACTTCTGCAATTGCAGGCATGGGACTGGGATCCTCTGTGGCACTTATTACAGACGGACGTTTCTCAGGAGCAAGCAGAGGAGCTTCTATTGGTCATGTATCTCCGGAAGCAGCAGTTGGCGGTCCGATCGCTTTGGTGGAAGAAGGAGACATTATCCAGATCGATATTCCTAAGATGACACTTAATATTGCTGTTTCTGATGAAGAAATGCAAGCGCGTAAGGCAAAATGGCAGCCAAGGGAACCGAAGGTCACAACCGGATATCTTGCACGTTATGCATCCATGGTAACATCAGGAAACAGAGGTGCGATTTTACAGATACCAGGGAAAGAGAAGTAGGATTACCTTAGAAATAACAAAAATACACTATGAATGAAGAATAAAACAGTAGAGAAAACGTTACGAAAGGGGTTTTAATATATGCAATTAACAGGCGCACAGATCGTGATCGAATGTCTCAAAGAACAGGGAGTTGATACTGTATTTGGATATCCGGGAGGCGCTATCCTTAATGTATATGATGAGTTATACAAACACCAGAATGAAATCAGACACGTTCTTACATCGCATGAACAGGGAGCAGCACACGCGGCAGATGGTTATGCGAGAAGTACAGGAAAAGTGGGTGTCTGTTTTGCAACCAGTGGACCGGGAGCAACGAATCTTGTAACAGGTATTGCAACTGCTTATATGGATTCGGTTCCGGTAGTTGCGATCACATGTAATGTCAATGTCCCACTGCTTGGAAAAGACAGCTTTCAGGAAATTGATATTGCAGGCATCACAATGCCGATCACAAAACACAACTTTATCGTAAAAGACGTCAGCAGACTTGCAGATACGATCAGACGTGCGTTTAAAATCGCACAGACAGGAAGACCAGGACCGGTACTTGTAGATATTCCAAAGGATATTACGGCCGCAAAAACTGATTTTGCAGCAATAAAACCGGAACAGGTGAAGAAATCATCTGATAAGATCACAGAGGAAGACCTTGATAAAGCTGTGGCAATGATCCAAAAAGCAAAAAAACCATATATTTTTGTCGGTGGTGGTGCAGTTATCTCAGGTGCAAGTGAAGAATTGAAAAAGTTTGTAAAGCTTGTAGATGCACCGGTCTGTGATTCACTAATGGGCAAGGGTGCGTTTGACGGTGAGGATGACCTCTATACAGGAATGCTCGGCATGCATGGTACGAAAGCTTCCAACCTTGGTGTCAGTGAATGTGATCTTTTGATCGCTGTCGGAGTGAGATTTTCTGACCGTGTACTTGGAAATGCAAGAAAGTTTGCAAGCCATGCAAAAATCCTGCAGTTTGATGTGGATCCGGCAGAGATCAATAAAAACATCCAGACAGACGCATCTGTTATAGGGGATATCAATGAAATCCTGCTCCGTATCAATGAAAGGCTGACGCAGATGAATCATACAGGCTGGATCACTCATGTTATGGATTACAAAGTGAAATATCCATTGACTTATCCAAAAGAAGGCTTGTCTGGTCCGTATGCGGTGGAAGAAATTTATAAAGAGACTAACGGAGATGCAATCATAGTGACAGAAGTAGGCCAGCACCAGATGTGGGCAGCCCAGTATTACAAATACAAAGAACCAAGAACATTACTTACTTCCGGTGGACTTGGAACAATGGGATATGGCCTTGGTGCAGCGATCGGAGCACAGATCGGATGTCCAAAAAAACAGGTAATCAATATTGCCGGTGATGGATGTTTCCGTATGAATATGAATGAGATCGCAACAGCAGTACGTCAGCAATTGCCATTGATCGAAGTGATCATGAACAATCATGTACTTGGAATGGTAAGACAGTGGCAGGATCTTTTTTATGAAAAACGCTATTCAGCTACCGTTCTGGATGATGGTGTTGATTATGTGAAACTTGCAGAGGCAATGGGAGCAACCGGTTATCGTGCTACGAACCGGGAAGAATTCAGGGAAGCGTTAAAGAAAGCGTTAGAAGCAAAACAACCAGTCGTAATTGACTGTATCATTAATTGTGATGATAAAGTATGGCCAATGGTCGCACCGGGTGAAGCCATCAGTTCGGCATTTACCCAGGAGGATTTGGATAATAAATAGAGACTCGAGGAGGATATTATGAGCAGAGTTTACAATTTTTCCGCAGGACCAGCAGTTCTGCCAGAAGAGGTATTAAAAGAAGCAGCAGATGAGATGCTTGATTACCAGGGCAGTGGAATGTCAGTTATGGAGATGAGCCACCGATCTAAGGTGTATGATAACATCATCAAAGAAGCGGAACAGGATTTGAGAGATCTGTTAAATATTCCGGATAACTACAAAGTGTTATTTTTACAGGGTGGAGCATCCCAGTTCTTTGCAGAAGTTCCGATGAACCTGATGAAAAACCGTAAGGCAGGATATATCCTGACCGGACAATGGGCAAAGAAGGCATATCAGGAAGCAAAAATTTACGGAGAAGCAGTTGAGCTTGCATCATCTGCAGACCAGACTTTTTCCTATATTCCGGATTGCTCCGATCTTCCGATCACAGATGATATGGATTATGTTTATATTTGTGAGAATAATACAATTTACGGAACCAAATATAAAAAACTTCCTGACACAAAAGGAAAAATTTTGGTTGCTGATGTATCCTCCTGCTTTTTATCAGAGCCGATGGATGTGACAAAATATGGTGTTGTATATGGTGGTGTCCAGAAGAATATCGGACCAGCCGGAGTTGTGATCGCAATCATAAGAGAAGATCTGATCACAGATGATGTGCTTCCGGGAACACCTACTTTGTTAAAATGGAAAACACAGGCAGACAACGATTCACTCTATAACACCCCACCTTGCTACAACATTTACATCTGTGGCAAAGTGTTCAAATGGTTAAAGCAAATGGGCGGACTTTCAGTCATGAAAGAGCGTAACGAGGAAAAAGCAAAGATTTTATATGATTTCCTTGATGAAAGTAAATTATTCAAAGGAACTGTCAGAAAAGAAGACCGATCCCTTATGAATGTACCATTTGTTACCGGTAATGAGGAACTGGATGCCAAATTTGTAAAAGAAGCTTCAGCAGCAGGTTTTGTTAATTTGAAGGGACATCGTACTGTTGGTGGTATGAGAGCTTCTATCTACAATGCAATGCCAAAAGAAGGCGTTGAAAAATTAGTAGCGTTCATGAGAAAATTCGAGGAGGAGAATGCCTGATGTATAAATATAATTGCTTAAATCCGATCGCAGCTGTCGGTCTGGATCTGTTTTCTGATGATTACGAAAAAATCGATGATCTGGCAGGAGCTGACGCAGCACTTGTAAGAAGTGCGGCTATGCATGATCTTGAACTGCCGGATGGACTGCTTGCCATTGCACGTGCAGGTGCAGGTGTAAATAATATCCCTCTTGATAAGTGTGCAGAAAAAGGAATTGTTGTATTCAATACACCGGGAGCAAATGCAAACGGTGTAAAAGAACTTGTTTTTGCCGGAATGCTTTATGCAGCCCGTGATCTGATCGGAGGAATTAACTGGTGCCTTGCAAATCAGAACGATGAAAACATTGCAAAAGCAACTGAAAAACAGAAAAAGAATTTTGCAGGAACTGAAATTGCCGGAAAGAAGCTTGGCGTGATCGGTCTTGGTGCGATTGGTGTACTCGTAGCAAATGCCGGTATCCATATGGGTATGGATGTTTATGGTTATGATCCATATATTTCTGTAAATGCTGCATGGAATCTTTCAAGAAGTGTAAAGCACATCAGTAACATCGAAGATATTTACCGTGACTGCGACTATATTACAATCCATGTTCCGCTTCTTGATTCCACAAGAAAGATGATAAATGCGGATGCAATTGCCATGATGAAACCGACAGCAGTTGTATTAAACTTTGCAAGAGACCTTCTGGTAGATGAGGAGGCAATTGTGGAAGCACTGGCAGCCGGAAAGCTTGGAAGATATGTATCTGATTTCCCTAACACAACGACAGTTGGTGCAAAAGGATGCATTGTAACGCCTCATCTTGGTGCCTCTACAGCAGAGTCAGAAGATAACTGTGCGATCATGGCAGTACGTGAGATCAGAGACTATATTGAGAACGGTAATATTGTTCATTCTGTAAACTATCCGGACTGTTCTATGGGAGCATGTACAACCGCAGGAAGAATCGGCATCCTTCACAAAAATGTCAGTGGTATGATCAGCCAGTATTCTACAACACTGGGAGATGCAGGTGTGAATATTGCAGGAATGACTAATAAATCCAAAGGTGAGTATGCATATGTATTGATCGATGTGGATTCACCGGTTACAGACGAAGTTATCGAAAAGCTTCGGAAAATAGAAGGTGTTTTGAGAGTACGTAAAGTAAAATAATCTGTAAAGAAAATGAGGACCAGAAATGTTATTGACGATTGACACAACGGAAGCAGCCGAAGCGATCACGCAGGCACAGGAAAATATTCAGGAGATGGCAAAAAATCCCGGAGTTATCCGTACTTATTTTGAAAATCTCGTGCCGGATATTTTAAACTTTGCATTACAGGTTGTGATCGCATTGATCGTATATGCGATCGGGGCAAAACTGATTGCTTTTCTTGTAAAAGTTGTAAAAAAAACAATGGAACGCAGAAATACAGATCTTGGTGTGATCCAGTTTTTGTCTGCTGTAGTAAAATATGCATTGTATTTTATTCTTATCATGACGATCCTCGGATTATTTGGGATTGCTACAACTTCAGCAGTAGCAGTTCTTGGATCCTGCGGTGTTGCAGTAGGTCTTGCCTTACAGGGCAGTCTTTCTAATTTTGCAGGCGGAGTGCTGATCCTTCTTTTAAAACCATTTGTTGTCGGAGATTACATTGTACAGGGATCGAATGAGGGAACTGTTTACGAGATCTCTATTTTCTACACAAAGTTAAAAACAGCAGATAATAAAGTGGTGGTGATCCCAAATGGCAATCTGTCAAACAGCAGTCTTGTGAACATTTCACATATGGACAAAAGAAGGGTTGACATTGTGGTTGGAATTGGTTATGAAGCAGATATCCGTACAGCAAAAGAGATCCTTTCCCGTGTTGCAGAGAATGATCCTGCCAGACTGAAAGAGGAAGAACTTGTGGTTTACGTCTCTGATCTTGGAGCATCTTCTGTAGATATCGGAGTGCGCATCTGGGTGAAGACAGAAGACTACTGGACTGCAAGATGGAGAATGCTGGAGAACATCAAATATGAACTGGATGAAAATCATATTTCTATCCCATATCAGCAGATCGATGTACAGATCAAACAATAGCGATGAAAGCACTGGTTTTGGCAATAAGTCAAACCCAGTGCTTTTCTTCTGCAATAAAAAATGCAATAAAAAATATTAACAATATAATTAGGCGAATTGGAAATAATATGTTATACTGTGATACATGCGAAGGCATAATGAAGGAAAGACATTATGCAAGATTTAAGAAAGAGAGAAAAGGAATGCAGTTAAAAGATTTAAATGCCTATGAAATATTAGAACAGCGTCCGATGAAAGATCTGAATTCAGAAGGGATCATTCTCCGCCACAAAAAGAGTGGTGCAAGGATCGCAGTGATCTCTAATGATGATGATAATAAAGTTTTTTATATCGGATTTCGTACTCCACCGGAAGACTCGACCGGAGTAGCGCATATTATAGAACATACCGTTTTATGCGGATCAGAGAAGTATCCGGTCAAGGATCCGTTTGTAGAATTGGTCAAGGGATCGTTAAATACCTTTTTAAACGCAATGACTTATCCGGAGAAAACAATTTATCCGGTAGCAAGCTGTAACGGGAAAGATTTTCAGAATCTTATGAGTGTATATATGGATGCGGTATTCCATCCGAATATTTATAAATATCAGGAAATCTTCAAACAGGAAGGCTGGCATTATGAGCTGGAAGATAAGGATGCGCCGGTTACAATCAATGGTGTAGTATACAATGAGATGAAAGGTGCATTTTCTTCTCCGGACGATGTGTTGAGCAGACAGATCATGAATTCACTGTTCCCGGATACTACCTATGCAAATGTGTCAGGTGGGGATCCTTTGCATATCCCGGAACTGACATATGAAGAATATCTTGATTTCCACCGCAGATACTATCATCCATGCAATTCTTATATTTATCTGTATGGGGATATGGATGTGGCAGAAAAGCTGTTATGGATGGATGAAGAATATCTTGGAAAATATGATGCAATTGATCTGGATTCATCGATCGGCATTCAGAAGCCATTCGAAAAGCCAATAGAGGTAACACATCAATATTCTGTTGCATCAACAGAAGCACTGGAAAACAAAACATATATTTCCTACAATACAGTTGTTGGCACAGCTATGGATGAAAAGCTGTATCTTGCGTTTGATATACTGGATTATGCATTGATCGGCGCACCTGGAGCACCGCTGAAACAGGCATTGATCGATGCCGGGATCGGAACGGAAGTGACAGGGGGATATGACAGTGGAACATTGCAGCCGACTTTTTCCGTGATCGCAAAGAATACGAACAGCACAGAGAAAGAACATTTTCTGAAGGTGATCCGTGAGACTTTGACAAAGCTTGTGCAGGGCGGGCTGAATAAGAAATCACTTCTCGCTGGGATCAACAGTTCTGAGTTCCGCTTCAGGGAATCTGATTTCGGACATTTTCCGAAGGGTTTGCTATATGGAATCCAGTGCCTTGACAGCTGGTTATATGATGATATGAAACCATTTTTGCATCTGGAAGCGCTGGATACTTATAAATTTTTAAAGGAACAGGTGGATACAGATTATTTTGAACAACTGATCCAAAAATATCTGATCGATAATACACACGCTTCTGTTGTTATTATTGAACCTTGCCGCGGACTGAATGCGAAAAACGAAGCGGAACTGGAGAAGAAGCTTGCTGCATACAAAGAAAGCCTTTCAGACGCACAGATAGAGCAGCTGATCGCAGATACAAAGCATCTGGCAGAATATCAGGAAACTCCTTCACCAAAGGAGGATCTGGAGAAGATCCCAATGCTTTCCAGAGCTGATATGAAGAAGGAAGCGGCTCCTTTCTACAATGAGGAGAAGAAAATAGATGATGTAACAGTTGTTCACCATAATATCTTTTCAAATGGGATCATATATCTGTCTCTGTTATTTGACATTGAACATATCCCAGCGGAAGATATCCCATATCTTGGAATTTTAAAAGGTGTGTTAGGCTATATGGATACTGAACACTATACGTATGCAGATTTTGCGAACGAAGTCAATATCCATACCGGTGGGATCGGAAGTTCCATTGGAATTTATCCGGGTACGAAAACACAAAATGATTACAAAACAAAATTCGAGGTTCGTGCAAAAGCATTGCCTGATGAGATAAAAACTGCAGTACACCTTATGGAAGAGATGCTGTTTGGATCAAAATTTGAAGATGAGAAGCGTTTATATGAGATCATCGCAGAATTAAAATCAAGACTTCAGGTAAGCATCAGTTCTGCCGGACATTCAGTAGCTTCAACAAGAGCCATGAGTTACTTTTCAAAAGCAGCTGCATACAAAGACAGCATTCAGTTCTATGAATTATTGTGTGATCTGGAAGCACATTTTGAAGAGAAGAAGGAGATGCTGACTGCAAAATTAAGAACAATGACAAAACAGATTTTTACAAGAGAAAATCTGATCTGTAGTGTTACCTGTGATGAGAATGGATACAGCAATGCAAAAACAGCTTTAGAATCGTTTTTACCGAAACTTTTTGCCACGGTTGACAGACGGGGAAAAACAGAGATCATACCGGAAAAGAAGAATGAAGGATTCATGGATGCATCCCAGGTTATGTATGTGGCGAGAGCCGGAAATTTCCGTGCACATGGTTACGATTACACAGGTGCATTAAGAATTTTGAAAGTGATCATGGAATATGATTACCTGTGGATCAATATCCGTGTAAAAGGCGGTGCATATGGCTGCATGAACGGATACATGAAGAACGGAGATACGTATTTTGCATCCTACAGAGATCCGAATCTGGAGAAGACGAATGAAATCTACAACAAAATCCCTGATTACATCGAGCATTTTACAGCAGATGAAAGGGATATGACAAAATACATTATTGGAACACTCAGTGATCTTGATATTCCGATGAACCCAAGTACAAAAGGGGATCGCTCCATGGCAGCATATCTGCAGGATATCAGTTATGACGAAGTACAGAAAGAACGTGACCAGATTCTCACAGCGACGCAGGAAGACATTCGTGGACTTAAGGATATGATTGCGTCTGTATTGGAAGAAAACAATCTCTGTGCAGTCGGTAATGAGGAAGTATTACAGGCCGGCAAAGAAATGTTTATGGAACTGAAGCACTTTTAAAATGGAACAGCCGGACAGGAAAAATATTCAAGTCGAACGTCCGGCAGATAAAATACAAATGGGAGATAAAATATGAATGCAAATTTCAAATCAGGATTTGTAACGATCATTGGACGACCGAATGTAGGAAAGTCTACACTGATGAATCATCTGATCGGTCAGAAGATCGCAATCACATCCAATAAACCGCAGACTACAAGAAATCGTATCCAGACTGTGTATACAGACATGGAACGAGGTCAGATCGTTTTTCTGGATACACCGGGAATCCATAAAGCAAAAAATAAACTTGGAGAATACATGGTCAATGTTGCGGAGCATACTTTGAATGAAGTAGATGTCATCCTCTGGCTGGTAGAACCGTCCAATTTCATTGGTGCAGGAGAGCAGCATATCATTGAACAGCTGAAAAAGGTAAAAACGCCGGTTATCCTGATCATCAACAAGGTTGATACGGTAGAACGTGACAAAGTTGCTGAGTATATTGATACTTATCGTAAAGTCTATGATTTTGCAGAGATTATTCCTGCCTCTGCACTCCGTGCAAAAAATCTGGATACCGTTATTGATATGATCTTTAAATATCTGCCATACGGACCACAGTTCTATGACGAAGATACGATCACGGATCAGCCGGAGCGTGCGATCGTAGCAGAGATTATCCGTGAGAAAGCACTTCATGCACTGGATGAAGAAATCCCACACGGAATCGCTGTTTATATCGATCAGATGAAAAGCAGAAAGGGACAGAATATCATTGACATAGATGCCACGATCGTGTGTGAGAGGGATTCACATAAAGGCATCATTATCGGAAAAGGCGGTGCCATGCTTAAAAAGATCGGAAGCAATGCCCGCTATGAGATCGAGCGTCTTCTGGAAACAAAAGTGAATTTAAAGCTTTGGGTAAAGGTGAAGAAAGACTGGCGTGACAGCGATTTCCTGATTAAAAACTTCGGTTACAACAAAGACGATATTTAAAAATGGCATTTATTGGCTGGCATAAAGGTTTCATTTTAAGCAAATCCTATCAGTAACACATCAAAGAAGCTGGAGGAGAAGACAATGGATGAAACCTGGAACACTTTTCTGGAAACAGGACGGATTGATGATTATCTGGCGATATGCCGGGAAAAAGAAAAGGAGAAGGAACGGGAAGTAAGGCAGAATGGGACAGAATCTGGTAGTGACCGGAATGGTCTTAAATGTAATGCCAATTGGCGAGTATGACAAAAGAATAACACTGCTCACGAAAGAGAGAGGGAAAATCACAGCTTTTGCCAGAGGTGCCAGAAAACCAAACAGCCAGTTTCTGGCAGCGACCAACCCTTTTTCTTTCGGAGAATTTGAACTTTTTGAAGGGCGTTCTACATATACAGTATCCAAGGTTTCGATACAGAATTATTTCAGAGAGCTGACCATGGATTTTGATGCGGCATATTATGGTTTTTATTTTCTGGAATTTGCAGACTACTATTGCCAGGAGAACAATGATGAAAAGGAAATGCTGAAACTTCTCTATCAGTCACTCAGGGCACTCGAAAGCCCTGCATTTTCCAACCGGCTTGTCCGGGTTGTGTTTGAACTAAAGGCACTGGCGGTCAATGGTGAAGCTCCGAATGTTTTTTCCTGCTTCCAATGTGGTGGAAAGGAAGAACTTGTCTGGTACTCAGGCAGAGCAGCGAGGATGCTTTGTACAGATTGCAAAAACAGACTGACAGATTCTGCCGGTTATAAAGGAAATCCGGCAGCCTGGAGAAAATTACTGGAATCGACAGTTTATACCATGCAGTACATAATAGCAGCAGAAATCAGCAAACTATATACTTTTTCTGTGTCGGATGAGGTGTTAAAAGAATTGGAGCAGATCCTGGCTGAATATGCAAAATACTATATCAGTCATACCTTTAAATCACTGAAAATTTTAGAAGAGGTTGAAATCGTAAAGTAAAAATTGTATAATAGCGCAGACAGCAATGAATAAGAAATGGAGTTTGTATCATGAAGAGGACAGGATATGCCGCACTGCTGATGATTTTGGTCATAGGATTATTAACAGGGTGTGGGAAAGAAGCAGACGCAGATACGAATACTGTTTCTGTCGCTAAGAACGGTAAGATAACGTCCTATGATTTTGAAGAATTTGACAAATCCTATTATGATGAGGACGAATTAAAGAAATTCATCGACGGAGCGGTAGAAGATTATAACGCAGGGCACGAAAAAGGTGCAGTAAAGGCAGATGAAGTTTCTGTAACAGATAACGTTGCAAAGCTTAAGATGACATACAAAACAGCTGCGGACTATGAAGAGTTTAACGGAACGGAATTGTATACAGGGAGAGTTGTCCAGGCAATGGCGGATGGCTATGATTTTGATGTCGATTTTGCCGGCATCGATGGGGACAATGTTTACGGAGTGACAAAGAGTGACATCACTTCACAGGAGGATCTGAAAGTCGTTATCATAAAAGCCAACACGAATGTGCGGGTAGATGGGAAAATCTGTTACGTCTCCTGCAAGAATGTGACAGTTACCGGTAAGAATACCATTTCGGTGAAAGAAGGAACAGGGATAGAGCAGACATGGAAGTCTGAGGCTGTGCCATCAACAGAAGATGTGACAGAGGACACAGAAGAGTTTGTTGTCGAAGGCGAGGTTATTATGGGTACAGAAGAACCGGAGTCAGTTACCAATTTATCCGGTGATCTGGAGAACACAGATGTGTATACCTATATTATATACAAATAATGGCGGATTATCGTCAGAGATACATTATAAAAAGAGAATGTGAGGAATTAGTTATGGAAAAGACTATGGACAAAATCGTAGCACTTGCAAAATCAAGAGGATTCGTATATCCGGGTTCTGAAATCTACGGCGGACTTGCCAATACATGGGATTATGGAAATCTTGGTGTAGAACTGAAGAACAACGTAAAAAGAGCATGGTGGCAGAAATTCATTCAGGAGAACCCATATAACGTTGGTGTTGACTGTGCGATCCTTATGAACCCACAGACATGGGTAGCATCCGGACATCTTGGCGGATTCTCAGATCCGTTAATGGATTGTAAGGAATGTCATGAGCGTTTCCGTGCAGATAAGATCATCGAAGATTTTGCTGCTGAGAAAAATATTGAATTAAAAGGATCTGTTGATGGATGGACACAGGAAGAAATGAGAGACTTCATTGAAGAGCATCAGATTCCATGTCCTACATGTGGCAAACACAACTTCACAGATATCCGTCAGTTTAACCTGATGTTTAAAACATTCCAGGGTGTTACTGAGGATGCAAAGAATACTGTATATTTAAGACCTGAGACAGCACAGGGTATTTTCGTAAACTTCAAAAATGTACAGAGAACCTCCAGAAAGAAAATCCCATTTGGAATCGGACAGATCGGTAAATCTTTCCGTAATGAGATCACACCGGGTAACTTTAC
>CAKQXQ010000013.1 GCA_934292805.1 uncultured Roseburia sp.
ATGTTAGCAGAGATGGCAGTTAACGATGCAGCCGGATTTGCAGCACTTGCAGAAGTAGCTAAGAAGGCAGTTGCCTAAGAATTTTTAAAACCCCGGAAATCCAGTATTTCCGGGGTTTTTCTTTGGATTGAGGTGTTTCTATTGTGAAAGAAATATTTTTAGGGGAAGTGATTCGCCAGCGGCGGTTGGAACTGGGACTTACACAGGAGGAACTGTGCGAAGGGATTTGTGAACCTATGACAATATCGAGATTTGAAAATGGACGACAAACTCCATCCCGTAACCGCACGAAAGCACTTTTTCAGCGATTGGGATTGCCGGATGACAGGTTTTATGGATTGCTGAGTGCCAAAGAACTGGAAATCAGTAATTTGGAAAAGGAAATCACCAGTTGCCATGTACGGTTTGTAAGAGCTGCTCCAGAGGAGAAAAATAAAATTCGGGAAGAAACATTCATAAAGCATCGAGAATTGGAGAGGGTGATAGACAAAGATGACACGCTTTCCAGACAACTGATTCTTCGTTCTAAATTTCTTTTGGGTACGGAGAATGGTCCGTACAGTCTGGATGAGGGACTTCCTATGCTGTTGGAAGCAATGCACCTGACATCTCCCAAATTTGATCTGGATTCGATTGGACGTGGATTGTACACGGAGAATGAGATTAAGTTAATCAATAATATGGCAAATTGCTATATCCGAGCGGAACGTCACTATGATGCGATTGATATTCTGAAGCCACTGCTTCATTATTTACAAACCAAGTTGAAGAATATTCCGCCTAATCGGGCACAGATTCCCATGGTGGCTTTCAACTATGCCAGGGAGCTTGAAATCGTGAAAAGGTTCGATGATGCCATAGAGATAGCAGAATATGCCAGAAGAATATGCATTGATTATGGTGTGTATACTTCTCTTTCCAGTATCTTAATGATTTTGGCAGAATGTTATTATCATCAAGGAAATCGGGAAAAAAGCGTTGAGTTGTACCATCAGGCATACTATCTTTTTAAGATAATTGAAGATGAAGATAATCTTACTATTATTAAAACTGAAGCGAAGAAATTTCTGGGATTAGAACTGAATTGACATCACAAAAACCGTCAAACAATATTGTTTGGCGGTTTTTGCTGCTTATTTTAGAAGCTGTCAGGTTTATCGCTTTAGGTTTGCTTTTTAACATAAAACGATATGTTAAAAAGTGGAAATTTACGATATGCTGTCAATGCAGCAGGGAAAATAGCAGCTGCTCCGTAGAATTATCGAAAATGAAGGGGAATGGAAAGAATGTTTTACTATATAAAAAAATTTTGGAAAATCAATATACTTGCATGTGCGTTCCAGGTGATTACTTACGGAATACAGGTGCTTCTGAATTTGGTTCAGATGCAGCTATTCCAGCAGATCATAGATAAGGATTTTCGAAACTTTTTATTCTGGCTTTTCGTGACATTGGCTGGTTGGGCTGGATATTTTCTGTCCAGAAGTATTCAGATATATTGTCAGGGACGAGCAATCAAAGCGATGAACAATCATCTTCGGCTGGACATGGCAGCAACGCTTTGGCAAAAATCATATGGAGATTTTCATGCCATAGACAGTGGAGAATACCTTTCATGGTTTACAAATGATGTACGGCAGATTGAAATTCTGGCCTGGGAACCTTTTTACCAAATAGTTGGACTGGCTGCACAGGTGCTTTGGAGCATTGGAGCATTGACTTTCCTGCATTGGTCATTACTTCTGGCTTCTATGGCTACAACCATTATTATGATGATCGCACCAAAACTTTTTGAAAAAACGATGGAACGAATGGGAAAGGAAAATTCCATTGCACAGGCTGATGGTGTCAGCAAATTTAAAGATCTGCTTGGAGGGTACGAGATTCTGCGTGCATTTGGACATGCCAAGAGATTTGCAGAAAGATGTGTAACCACCAGTGAGCAGATGGAACAGCCTTCCTTTAGACAAAAATATATGAGTGGTATGATAGGGGGAGGTATGGGATTCTTAGTGATTTTTTGCCAGGTGATGACGAATATTTTAATTGGATTTTTATCGATTCAAGGAATAATCATTCAATCTGCACTCTTTGGAGGAGGAAGCTTGTGTGGTGCTGTGAGCAATGGTCTCAACGATATAACAAATTTAAGATTGTCATTTGCAGCAAGTAACGCTTATTTCCGGAAAATAAGTAATCATGCAGGGGATGTACCGCAACAAAGAAATTCAAACTATGTGTCAGACTGTACAACAATTAAAATGGAAAACATTTCTTTTGCATATGGAAATAAGCTGGTTTTGAAGAATCAGTCTTTCCAGTTTGAAAAAGGTGGCAAGTATGCGATTATTGGTCCTTCTGGTTGTGGTAAATCAACGGTTTTGAAGTTGCTTCTTGGCTGGCTGCCTGACTATCAGGGCAGAATTTGTTTTGATGACAGGGATGCTGGAACATTCACTCAGGAGCAACTGTTTCAACAGATGAGTTACATCGAACAGGATGTATTTCTTTTCAATTCCACCATCAGGGATAATGTTACTCTGGGCTTTGATTATACAGAGGAAATGCTGAATCAAGCGATCAAGGGCAGTTCGCTGGAAGGAGATATGATCAATATGCCTTTGGGATTAGATACACCTGTGGGTGAGAATGGCAATAATTTGTCAGGTGGACAGAAACAGCGAGTTGCAATTGCACGTGCATTGATTCACAGGCGTTCCATTCTCCTGGTAGATGAAGGAACAAGTGCATTGGATCAGAAAAATGCAGATATTGTGGAGCAGAGCCTGTTGAGCAACCCGGATCTGACATTGATTCTCGTCAGTCATCATCTGTCTCCGGAACGAAAGGCACAGTTTACGAAGGTCTATGAAATGAAACCTGTTTCATAAAAGTTTTGCCATTCATTAATTTTAATATTCAGTTGGACTTTTTATGCAGATTCCGAAACTCCGACGGTGGCATCTGTTTCATTTTATGGAATGTTTTTGAAAAATAAAGTCCGTTGTCAAAACCAATTGAATTTGCAATCGCAGTAACTGACAAATCTGAATGCTCCAGAAGATAGCACGCCTGTTTCATACGAAAATCCGTAAGATATTCCTTTGGAGACTGGCCGAGGACTGATTCGAAGGAACGGAACAACTGGCTTCGGCTTAAGCCGACATAAGATGCAATATCCTCCACTGTAATAGGATAGGAGTAATTGGAAGAAATATATTCAATCCCTTTCTGTACATAGCTGCTGGCAGAGTTTTGGATCGTGTTTGTTGTTGCTCCATGCATGAAGAGTGCAAGCATTGTATAGAGGCGTCCGGTCATCTCTACAGCGTGTTCAAACTCATTTCCTCTGGCGTCATAAATATGGAGAATCTGTCTGTGAATGGATTCACCCAGTGGTGTG
Organism: uncultured Roseburia sp.; assembly: GCA_934292805.1. GTDB lineage: Bacteria > Bacillota > Clostridia > Lachnospirales > Lachnospiraceae > Roseburia. The sequence goes on from CAKQXQ010000013.1 coordinate 3,404, forward strand.
TGTGCGATAACAGGTCTTTCTGTCGAAAAATCCGTTGCCTTTAAGATCATCGAGGCATCACTTCCGGTAAAACCAACCCATGCATACTCCCACGGATCGGTTTCATCTGCAAAATATAATACTTCCGTGTTTGGGTAGACGAGAAAAGAATCTCCTGCCTGCAGCGTGAAGGTTGTATTTTTGATTTTATAATATCCCTTTCCGGAAATGATATAATGGATCAGATAATGGTCACGGATTCCGGGACCCCACTGGTAGAGCGGGTCACATTTTTGGAATCCAACATTGTAGACAGACAGTGATACAAGTTCTTTTTCGGTCACTTTGTAAGAATTTTTATAATTTTGATTCATAAAAAGGATTGCCTCCCTGCAGCAATGTGAAAATTATGACAATCGTAAATATTTTTTAATAAAATATAAAGACATTTTTAGTATCATAAAACATTGTATTTATTTCTATTATATAAAGTATAAAAGGAACATGCAACATTTTTACATATGTTTTACACATTTTAGTCTATACAATTCATAGAAGGTGCGTTAAGATAGACGCATAGAAAAAAAGATTTTGCAAAACACAAGGAGGAGCATATGACGATTTTAGTAGCAGGTGGTGCCGGATATATCGGAAGCCATACATGTGTGGAATTACAGAACGCAGGATACGATGTTGTAGTCGTAGATAATTTGAGCAACTCTTCTGAGAAATGCCTGGATCGTGTAGAGGCATTGACCGGAAAGAAAGTTACTTTTTACAAAGGCGATATTTTAGACAGGGAATTTTTAAATAAAGTATTTGAGACAGAGAAGATTGATGCAGTAATCAACTTTGCCGGATTAAAGGCAGTAGGAGAGTCTGTGGCAAAGCCATGGGAGTATTACAACAATAATATTGCCGGTACACTTGTGCTTGTTGATGTTATGAGACAGCATGGATGCAAGAACATTATTTTCTCATCCTCAGCAACTGTATATGGAGATCCGGTAGAAATCCCGATCACAGAGAATTGCCCGAAGGGTGAATGTACCAATCCATATGGCTGGACCAAATCTATGCTGGAACAGATTTTATCTGATATCCAGAAAGCAGATCCGGAATGGAATGTGATCCTGCTTCGTTACTTCAATCCGATCGGAGCACATAAGAGTGGTACTATCGGAGAGAATCCAAACGGTATCCCGAACAACCTCATGCCATATGTTACACAGGTTGCTGTAGGTAAATTAAAAGAACTTGGCGTATTTGGAAATGATTATGACACACCGGACGGAACAGGAGTCAGAGATTATATCCATGTAGTAGATCTTGCAGTTGGTCATGTAAAAGCATTAAAGAAGATCAAAGAGAACGCGGGACTGTGTATTTATAACCTTGGAACAGGTCATGGATACAGTGTTCTTGATATTGTTAAGAATTTTGAAAAGGCAACAGGTGTAAAGGTTCCATATGTGATCAAACCAAGAAGACCTGGTGATATTGCAGCATGCTATTGTGATCCTACAAAGGCAAAAGAGGAACTTGGATGGGTTGCACAGTATGGTATCGAAGATATGTGTGCAGATTCATGGAGATGGCAGAAGAATAATCCGAATGGTTATGAGGATTAAGACGACGTTTTGTATAAAAGCAAATTGCCATAATTGCATATGCTGCATATAAAATTCAAAAAATTAAAAAAATAATAAAAAAGTGCTTGCATTTTTCTTTCAGACATGATATAGTGTGCAAGCATGGTTCGTTGGTCAAGCGGTTAAGACGCTGCCCTCTCACGGCAGAATCAGGGGTTCGATTCCCCTACGAACTGCTCAGCAGTTTTTATCAGATATGCATTATGGTTCGTTGGTCAAGCGGTTAAGACGCTGCCCTCTCACGGCAGAATCAGGGGTTCGATTCCCCTACGAACTGCTCAGTAGTTTTTATCAGATATGCATTATGGTTCGTTGGTCAAGCGGTTAAGACGCCGCCCTCTCACGGCGGAATCAGGGGTTCGATTCCCCTACGAACTGCTCTGTTATTTTTATTAACAGCCCAACCCGGAATACCAAAGGCTTTTGCTTTTGGTATTTTTTTAATGTAATAGGAAACTTCGTTTCCATTACATTAAAACGCTCCGCGAGGATCGCACTGCGGCGGATAAGAAATATGTCGCATATTGCGACCCGCCGCAGGCGGAGAATCTCGCAGACGAGATTCTTTTTAAGATTTCCTTAAAAAGCTTGCAAAATAAGGAAATAAGTGGTATGGTATTTATGTAAACACGTTGGCTAGATTGAGAGAGGAGAACCCTCTCTCAATTTTATGTTTAGGAGACAGTTAGCGGGACACAGGAATGGCAAACGGCTTACAGAATGTGATCTGTCGCAGATGTCTGCAGATAGATAAGAAAATTGAATATGGAAGGAAGAAGTGTACACATGTCGAAAAAAGAGATGTATGAAGCACGCACTGAAGAACTCATCACACCTATTTTGAACCGCATGAATTTTGAACTTGTGGATGTGGAATATGTGAAAGAGGGAAGTATCTGGTATCTGAGAGTTTATATTGACAAAGAAGGCGGAATTACTTCTGATGACTGTGCAGATGTATCCAGAGAGATGAATGAGATTCTTGACAGAGAGGATTACGTGGAAGGTTCTTATACCTTTGAGGTGAGTTCTCCGGGTCTTGGAAGACCACTTAAGAAAGAAAAAGATTATGTGAGAAGCATGGGAAAGGAACTTGAGATCCGGACTTATCGTGCGATCAACCGTGAGAAAGAATTCTATGGTATTTTAAAGGCTTATGATGCAGACACGGTGACAATTGAGCAGGAAGATGGAACAGATCTTGTATTTGAGAGATCAAACATTGCATTGATCCGTCTTGCTTTTGACTTTTAGCGTAAAATAACAGAAAAAATAATGGAGGATAAAAAAATGGCAAAAAATAATGAATTGTTAGAAGCGTTAAATATATTAGAACAGGAAAAAAATATCAGCAAAGAGACTTTGCTTGAAGCAATCGAAAATTCTCTGGTTACTGCCTGCAAGAATCATTTTGGCAAATCCGAGAATGTAAAAGTAAACATTGATCCGGAAACTTGTGAATATCATGTATTCCAGGAGAAAAAAGTTGTAGAGAAGGTAGAAGATCCGGTAGAGGAGATCAGCCTTGTGAATGCGAAGATGATCGATTCCAAATATGAACTGGATGACATTGTAAACGTAGAAGTAAAATCCAAAGAATTCGGACGTATTGCAACACAGAATGCAAAGAATGTGATTTTACAGAAGATCCGTGAAGAAGAGAGAAAAATCCTCTTCGATGAATACTACAGCATGGAAAAAGATATCGTGACAGGTATCGTACAGCGTTATGTTGGCAAGAATGTCAGTATCAATCTTGGTAAGGTGGATGCAATCCTTACAGAGAATGAACAGGTCAGAGGAGAAGTGTTCCAGCCTACAGAGAGAATCAAGGTATATATCCTTGAGGTAAAATCTACTTCCAAGGGACCAAGGATTTTAGTATCCAGAACACATCCGGAGCTTGTAAAACGTTTGTTTGAATCCGAAGTTGCAGAAGTAAAAGACGGAACTGTTGAGATCAAGGCAATCGCACGTGAGGCGGGAAGCAGAACTAAGATCGCAGTATGGTCCAATGATCCTGATGTTGATCCGGTAGGAGCATGCGTTGGTATGAATGGAGCCCGTGTGAATGCGATCGTAAATGAACTTCGTGGAGAGAAAATCGATATCATTACATGGAATGAAAATGCTGCAATGCTTATCGAGAACGCACTCAGCCCTGCAAAAGTTATTTCCGTAATCGCTGATGCAGAAGAAAAAACGGCTAAAGTAGTAGTGCCAGATTACCAGTTATCTCTTGCAATCGGTAAAGAAGGCCAGAATGCAAGACTTGCAGCAAGACTGACAGGATTCAAGATCGACATCAAGAGCGAGACACAGGCAAGAGAATCAGGGGATTTCCTTGATTATGAGAATGAGTACGAAGATGATGAGTACTATGAGGAAGATGGCGATTACAATGAAGCAGATTATCAGGAAGATACAGAATATTCCGAGGAAGAGTAATCGAGGATAAGCAGATATGGCAAATAAAAAAATTCCAATGCGTCAGTGTATAGGCTGCGGTGAGATGAAGCCTAAGAAAGAAATGCTGAGAGTCATCAAGACGGCAGAAGAAGAAATTATGTTGGATACAACCGGCCGGAAGAATGGCAGAGGAGCGTATCTTTGCCCAAACAGTGAATGCCTTAAGAAGGCGATCAAGGGCAAAGGCCTGGAACGTTCCTTTAAGATGTCGATTCCGAAAGATGTATATGAAATACTTACAAAGGAGATGGAAGAATTTGAGACCAGATAAAGTGATATCCATGTTAAGTATTGCAGCCAAAGCCGGCGGAGTTGTAAGCGGAGAGTTTTCAACGGAGAAAGCAGTGAAGGAAGGAAAGGCATTCCTTGTGATCGTGGCAGGGGATTCCTCAGATAATACAAAGAAAATGTTCACAAACATGACAGATTTTTATGAAGTTCCGATGTACATTTATTCTGACAAGGAAACATTAGGACACTGTATCGGAAAAGAATTCCGGGCATCACTTGCAATTATAAATGAAGGGCTTGCCCATTCCGTGGAAGACAAATTGAAACAGACAATAACAGCTGAATAATGGAGGAGTCAGGATATATGGCAAAAATGAGAGTTCATGAATTCGCAAAAGAGTTAGAAATAAAATCACAGGAAGTAATTGAATGCTTAGGCGGCACAGAGTTTGAGGTAAAATCTGCAAACAGTAATATTGATGATGCCGCACAGGAGATCGTACGTAAAAAATATAACAAAGCTGCAGCACCTGTAAAGACAGCAGAAACAAAGACAGAGGAAAAACAGGTTCAGGAAAGCGGAACAGATGCTTCAAAGACAGCATCTGAGGCAGACAGACCGAAGAAAAAATCCAGCATAACTGCAGTATATAATGCTCAGTACAGTAAACAGGGCAACGGACGGAACAATAATAACAGACGTCCAAACCAGGGACAGGGACAGCGTGGAGGAAGACCGCAGCAGGATTACAGAAATCAGGACAACAGACGTCCTGCAAATGACCGTACCGACAGACAGGCAAAACCTGCAATGTCAGGAAATGACATGAGAAAATACTTTGACAGTCTGATCAATCCAAATGCCGGAAAGAAAGCAGAAGAAGCAGCACCAAAGACAGAAGAAGTAAAGACAGAGCAGGCAGAAGTTACAACTACAGAGAGAGTATTTAAGAAACCGACAGAGAACGTATACGAGCAGATGCGTCAGCAGGAGAGAGCTTCCAGACCAAATCAGGATAACAGACGTCCACAGGGAGACCGTCCGGCAAGAAATGGTCAGGCTGGAGCATACAATAACCGTAATAATGGTGACAGACCAGCCCGCCCTCAGCAGGATCGTCCATACCGTAATAATAACGGTGAAGGCGGATACAATAACCGTAACAATGGAGACAGACCGGCACGTATGCAGGGTGATAACAGAGGAGCTAGACCAAATGGCAATAATCAGAGATCTTTCCAGAATGGCAGACCGGGTCAGAATTTTAATCAAGGTGACAGAAACGGTAATCGAAACAATTCATATCGCGGTAAAGAATCTGGTGGAAGATTAGATCGTGAGATCGACAGATTTAACAAAGATTCCGCACCAATTGCAGAGGAGATCCGCGGAAAAGAAACACGTGACAGAGAACGTGATAACAAAAACCGTAACGGCAAGCAGCGCGGAGATTACGATGTACTTGGAAGCAAGAAGCAGGAGCGTTTCGTAAATCTCGAGAAGAATGGCGGCAAAAAGAAACCACAGCATCAGCCACAGCCAAAACAGGAAGAAGAAACAATCAAAACACTGGTTCTTCCTGAGAAGCTTACAATCAAAGAACTGGCAGACAAGATGAAGGTTCAGCCGGCAGTGATCGTTAAGAAATTATTCTTAAAAGGAACTATGGTAACTGTAAACCAGGAGATTGATTACGAACAGGCAGAAGAGATCGCATTGGAATTCAACTGTATCTGTGAGCCGGAAGAAAAAGTAGACGTGATCGCAGAACTTCTGAAAGAGGAAGACGATGCAGAAGAGACATTAGTTCCACGTCCACCGGTTGTCTGCGTTATGGGACACGTTGACCACGGTAAAACATCTCTTCTGGATGCAATCCGTTCCACAAGAGTGACAGACCGCGAGGCAGGAGGTATTACCCAGCATATCGGAGCTTCTGTTGTTTCGATCAACGGACAGAAGATCACATTTTTAGATACTCCTGGACATGAAGCATTTACAGCAATGCGTATGCGTGGTGCAAACTCCACAGATATCGCTATCCTTGTTGTAGCAGCAGACGATGGTGTGATGCCGCAGACAGTAGAGGCGATCAACCATGCAAAAGCAGCAGGGGTAGAGATCATTGTTGCAATCAATAAAATCGACAAACCAAGTGCAAATATTGACCGTGTAAAACAGGAATTATCCGAATATGAACTGATACCGGAAGACTGGGGTGGAAGTACAATATTCTGTCCTGTATCAGCACATACAAAAGAAGGTATCGATAACCTTCTTGAGATGATCCTTTTAACTGCAGAAGTGCTTGAGTTAAAAGCAAATCCAAACCGTAAAGCGAGAGGTCTTGTAATTGAAGCTCAGCTTGATAAAGGACGTGGTGCAGTTGCTACAGTTTTAGTACAGAAGGGTACTTTAAGAGTCGGTGATCCGGTTGCATGCGGAAGCTGTTTTGGTAAAGTACGTGCCATGATCGATGATCAGGGCAGAAGAGTAAAAGAGGCAGGACCATCCACACCGGTAGAGATCCTTGGTCTGTCAGCTGTTCCGGAAGCAGGAGAGACATTTGTTTCTACAGATTCAGAGAAAGAAGCAAGAGCATTTGCTGATACTTATATTTCAGAGAGCAAGAACAAGCTGATCGAGGATACAAAAGCAAAAATGTCCTTAGATGATCTGTTCTCACAGATCCAGTCCGGAAATGTAAAAGAACTCAATATTATTGTAAAAGCAGACGTTCAGGGTTCTGTAGAAGCAGTAAAACAGAGTCTTGTAAAACTTTCCAATGACGAAGTTGTTGTAAAAGTGATCCATGGCGGTGTAGGTGCAATCAACGAATCCGATATTATCCTGGCATCTGCATCCAATGCAATTATCATTGGATTCAATGTCCGTCCGGATCCGACAGCAAAAGTAACTGCAGAAAGAGAAAATGTTGACGTTCGTCTTTACAAAGTTATTTACAGCGCGATCGAAGATGTAGAAGCAGCCATGAAGGGTATGCTTGATCCGGTATATGAAGAAAAAGTACTTGGTCATGCAGAAGTAAGACAGATCTTCAAAGCGTCCGGTGTCGGCAATATTGCAGGTTCTTATGTGCTTGATGGTGTATTCCAGAGAGGATGTAAAGTACGTATCTCACGTGAAGGAAAGCAGATCTTTGAAGGAAATCTTGCTTCCTTAAAGAGATTTAAAGACGATGTAAAAGAAGTAAAAACAGGATTCGAGTGTGGTCTTGTATTTGAAGGATTCAATGATATTGCAGAGTTCGATATTGTTGAAGCATATACTATGGTAGAGGTTCCTAGATAAGAGAGACCAGAGACTCTTTTGAACCGCTTCAAAAAGCATCAGTTTGGTTAAGAGGTGTATTGCATGAGAAAAAATAGCATTAAAAATACAAGGATCAACGGAGAAGTGCAGAAAGAGTTAAGCAATATTATCCGTGGAGAGATCAAAGATCCTCGTATTAATCCATTAACAAGTGTGGTAGCTGTGGAAGTAGCTCCGGATTTAAAAACATGTAAAGCATATATCAGTGTTCTCGGAGATGAAAAATCCCAGCAGGATACGATAAAAGGCTTAAAGAGTGCGGAAGGCTATATCAGAACTATGCTTGCAAAGAGTATTAATTTAAGAAACACACCACAGATCACATTTATTTTAGACCAGTCGATCGAATATGGTGTAAAGATGTCCAAAATGATCGATGATGTTACCAAAAATATCAAAGAGGACACAGAGGAATAAGCATGACAAATTTTGATGTTTATCTGGCTGATGCCGATACAGTTGCCATTGCCGGTCATGTAAGACCGGATGGTGACTGCGTAGGCTCATGCCTTGCTACGTATAATTATATCAGGACATATTTTCCGCATGTAAAGGCAGATCTTTATCTTGAGCCAATCCCGAATATTTTTAAGTTTTTAAAAAATTCGGAAGAGATTAAGAATGAATGTCCGGATGACAGAAGTTATGACCTTTTTATTGCACAGGACTGTGGAGATGCCAGCAGGCTAGGCATGGCTGCAAAGTATTTTGAATCTGCAAAACATACGATCTGTGTGGATCATCATGTCAGTAATCAGAATTTTGCAGAGCATAACTACATCTTTCCGGGTGCCAGCTCAACCTGCGAGCTTATTTTTGAACTGCTGCCAGAGGAAAGGATCGACAGAGAGATTGCAGAGTGTATCTACACCGGAATGGTGCATGATACCGGAGTGTTCCAATATTCCTGCACTTCCAGAAAGACAATGGAGATTGCTGGAAGGCTGATGGAAAGAGGAATAAATTTTTCTAAAATTGTTGAAGAAACATTCTTCACAAAAACATACAATCAGAACCGCATTATGGGGTTGGCTCTGCAGAAAAGCAAGCTTCATTTTGATGGAAAATGCATCTCCAGCGTGATCACAAAAAAGGAGATGGAAGAATATGATGTTCTTCCAAAACATCTGGATGGGATTGTAAGCCAGATGCGCTCGACAAAGGATGTGGAGGTAGCAATTTTCCTGTACGAACTGGAAGATGGAGAATTCAAAGTCAGCACACGTTCCAGGGAGTATGTGGATTTATCGGTGATCGCTGTAAAATTCGGTGGCGGAGGTCATGTGAGAGCAGCCGGTTTTTCCATGTCAGGAGATCCGGACGGTATTATCGAACAGATCCTTAGTGAGGTTTCTGGACAATTGCGTGAATAACAGATAAAATTTGAGAAAGAAAAAGGATACACTATGGTCAACGGAATCATTAATGTATACAAAGAAAAAGGATATACATCTTTTGACGTTGTGGCAAAGTTAAGAGGTATCTTCAAACAGAAAAAAATCGGACACACAGGGACGCTTGATCCGGATGCGGAAGGAGTGTTGCCTGTGTGTCTTGGTAAAGCCACAAAAGTCTGTGATCTTCTCACAGATAAGAGTAAAGAGTACGAGGCTGTTCTTTTACTTGGAACCACTACGGACACAGAGGATATTACCGGTACCGTATTGGAAAAGAAAGATGTTTTGGTGACAGAGGATGAAACCAGACAGGCAATTCTTTCCTTTGTAGGTGACTATATGCAGATTCCTCCAATGTATTCAGCACTGAAGGTAAACGGAAAAAAACTGTGTGATCTTGCACGGGAAGGAAAAATCATTGAGAGACAGGCGAGATGTGTCAGGATTTTTTCCATAGATATATTGGAAACTGCATTGCCAAGAGTCAGGATGAGGGTACATTGTTCAAAAGGAACTTATATACGGACACTGTGTAAGGATATTGGAGAGAAGCTTGGCTGCGGGGGCTGTATGGAATCACTGCTTCGCACCAGGGTATCCGAATTTGCATTGGAAGATGCATTAAAGATCGGCCAGGTGGAAGAACTCGTTCATAATGCAACGGATGGAACGGATCCATCAATGTGGGACAGAAGCCTGTTCCCATTCGTAAAGTCTGTAGACTCCGTGTTTCTGGAATATCAGAAAGCGGTGGTATCCAGACAGTATGCAAAAGTGTTATACAACGGTAACAGGATCGAACCATCGATGATACAGGCGTATGAATCATCAATGGAGCAAAAACCGATCAGAATATATGATGAAAAGGATCATTTTATCGGAATATATGAATTTCAGAAAGACAGAGGAAATTTTAAGCCGGTAAAAGTATTTATGGAAGAATGAAATATATAAAAAATACACTTGATTTTCATGTGGAAGAACCGACAGTGATCTCCCTTGGAAAATTTGACGGGATCCACCGGGGACATGAGCTTTTAATGGAGAAACTGTCACAAAAAAAAGAAGAAGGGCTGAAAGCAGCCATTTTTACATTTGATATTCCACCGCGTAAAAATGTGGATCATGTCGAAGCAAAGGTGCTGACAACGAACGAAGAGAAGATGCATATTTTTGAAGGGCTTGGGATAGACTATCTTATCGAATGCCCATTTACAAAAGAAGTGATGTGCATGGAGCCGGAAGATTTTATCCGCATGCTTGTAGAAAAATTAAATGTGAAATGCATTGTTGCGGGTGAAGACTTTCATTTCGGACATAATAGACGCGGAGATTACCTTATGTTGCAGAAATATGCCAAAACATACGGATATGAGGCATTGATACTCTCAAAAATGAAAGAAGATGAACGGGATATCAGCAGTACTTTTGTCCGGGAAGAAATTATGGCCGGTAATATTGAAAAGGCAAATCACCTGCTGGGGTATCGTTATTTTGTCACAGGAGCAGTAAAACATGGGAATCAGATCGGAAGAACGATAGGAATTCCGACAATCAATCTTATACCGCCGGAGGAGAAACTGCTGCCGCCTTTCGGGGTCTATGCAACAGAAGTTTTTATTGATGACAGCAGGTATTGCGGAGTAACGAATGTCGGATGCAAACCAACAATAAAAACCAATAATCCGGTAGGAGTAGAGACACATTTACTTGACTTTAAAGAAGATGTATATGATAAAGTAGTTACGGTGGAGTTCCTTACGAGAATCCGTGAGGAGCGGAAGTTTGAAAGTATTGAAAAGCTTCAGGAACAGATGATGAATGATATCGCATTTACCCGGACATTTTTTTCCATCCAGGAACTGTAATAATTATTACGAAAATGTTACAAAATACAATTGACAATGTAACAAATGATTGTTATACTGTTAAAAGTTGTAATAAATAAGGTTTGAAAATGTATGGACAAAAAATGTTCAGGAGGGTTTATGAAATCTAATTGTGTAAGAGCATTATGTCTTGGAGCAGCAGGAGTGCTTGTTATTTCCTCTGCAGTATATGGTAACAATAAAAAGAATGACAGCAGCACAAGTGCAGCTGCAAGGGTAATAGAGAAAAATACGGATCAGGAAGCAGCACTTTCTGATACAGAGATTCTTATGACAGCCGGTGTTGCGAGCATGACAGCAACAGCATTGGCAGATGAGGATGCAGCAGCGACAGTTTCAGATACCGATGTGGATCTTGTAACACAGGCACAGGAGGCAGCTTCTGTATACGGATATACCAATCTTGGGATTGCAGTAGTTGATTCCGGAAATCTCAATGTGCGGCAGGCACCTGGAACAGATGCAGAGCTTGTCGGAAAGATGCCGAACCATGCGGCCTGTGAAGTTCTGGGCGTTGATGGTGAATGGACACAGATACAGTCAGGTGAAGTGACCGGATATGTGAAGTCTGAATATCTTGTCACAGGTGAAGAAGCAGCAGCTTTGGCAGAAGAAGTAAAAGAAACAGTTGCAAAAGTAACGACTACGACACTTTATGTGCGTGAGGAACCGAATACCGACTGCAGTATTGTAACATCCATGCCAATGGGCGAAGAACTGGAAGTGATCGAGCAGTTAGAAGGCTGGATCAAGGTTGCAATCGACAGTGATGAGGGATATGTCTCAGCAGATTATGTGGAAGTAAATACAGAACTTCCAACAGCTATGACAATGACAGAAGTCAGATATGGACAGGGTGTGTCTGATGTTCGTGTCGATCTCGTTTCATATGCATGCCAGTTTGTAGGAAATCCTTATGTATGGGGTGGTACAAGCCTTACAAAGGGTGCGGACTGTTCCGGATTTGTTCTGAGTGTTTTTGCAAATTATGGAGTTTCCCTTCCACATTCTTCGGTAGCACAGTCTAATTCAGGAACGAAGATCTCATCTTCTGAGGCACAGCCGGGAGATTTATTCTTTTATGGAAATGGAAGCAGAATCAACCATGTTGCAATTTATATTGGAAATGGACAGGTCGTACATGCAAGTTCACCAAGAACCGGGATTAAAATTTCCGGAGCATATTACAGAAATCCTGTAAAAGTAGTACGTATTCTGCAGAATTAAGGGCTGTCTGAAAATTATCACCTGGGAAATTGAAAAATGGTGAAAAAATAACCTGAAAAGCGAAAAATTATATTTACAAACAGATAGTGCTTGTGTTATACTAAACCAGTATGAGTTTAGCCCATATTCGGTGGATGGACACTCCGACCTTTCACTGAGTATCACATACATTTTGGGCGTTTCATTAATAAGAAGGAGGATCATACAATGATCGCAAAAGAAAAGAAACAGGAAATTATCGCTAAATACGGCAGAACAGCAAATGATACTGGATCTCCAGAGGTACAGGTAGCTCTTTTAACAGCTCGTATCACTGAGTTAACAGATCATTTAAAAGACAACCCGAACGATCATCATTCCAGAAGAGGTCTTCTGAAAATGGTAGGTCAGAGACGTGGTTTACTTGCTTACTTAAAGAAAGTTGATATTGAGAGATATCGTGCATTAATCGAGAGCTTAGGCTTAAGAAAATAGTAGTAGGTATAAGCAAAATAGAGCGGAGTTTTGCCGCTCTATTTTTATGCTTGTGCAAATCGATTATTTCTAGTAAAATTAAACGAGGCAGAAGTCTAAATACCCGAGACCACTGAAGGGTACATGACATGTGCGTGTATGGTTCAGTAGTTTCGGTACTTTTGCTTAAGTCACACAGTATGATGTGGCGTATACAATGATGAAAAGGAGAAAAAACATGTATAAAAGTTTTTCAATGGAACTTGCCGGCAGAACTCTTACAGTAGATATCGGAAGAGTATGTGCACAGGCGAATGGTGCAGCCTTGATCAAATATGGTGAGACAACAGTATTATCCACTGTTGTAGCATCTGACAAACCAAGAGATGGTGTAGATTTCTTCCCATTAAGCGTTGAGTTTGAGGAGAAGATGTACGCAGTAGGAAAGATCCCGGGAGGATTCAATAAGAGAGAAGGAAAGGCATCTGAGAATGCGATCCTTACATCACGTGTTATCGATCGTCCAATGAGACCTTTATTCCCGAAAGATTACCGTAACGATGTTACTTTGAATAACATGGTAATGTCTGTAGATCCGGAATGCCGTCCGGAAGTAGTAGGTATGATCGGTTCAGCACTTGTTACTACAATGTCAGATATCCCATTTGACGGTCCATGTGCGATGACACAGATGGGTATGGTTGACGGAGAGTTTGTTGTAAACCCATCACAGAAAGTATGGGACGAAGGCGATTTACAGCTGACAGTTGCATCTACAAGAACAAAAGTGATTATGATCGAAGCCGGTGCGAATGAGATCCCGGAAGAGAAGATGATCGAAGCAATCTACAAATGCCATGATGTAAACCAGACAGTGATCGAGTTCATGGATAAGATTGTTGCTGAATGTGGAAAACCAAAGCATGAATATACAAGCTGTGCAATCCCGGAAGAGATGTTTGCAGCAATGAGAGAGATTGTTACTCCGGAAGATATGGAGAATGCTGTTTTCACAGATGAAAAACAGAAACGTGAAGAGAATATCCGTGAGATCACAGATAAATTAGCAGAAGCATTTGCAGAAAATGAAGAATGGCTTGCTCTTTTAGGAGAGGCTGTTTACCAGTATCAGAAGAAGACAGTACGTAAGATGATCTTAAAAGACCATAAGCGTCCGGATGGTCGTGCAATCAATCAGATCCGTCCTCTGGCAGCAGAAGTTGACCTGATTCCAAGAGTACATGGTTCAGCAATGTTCACACGTGGACAGACACAGATCTGTGATGTGGTTACGTTAGCTCCATTATCAGAAGTTCAGAAGATTGATGGATTAGATGCAAATATTACAACTAAGAGATATATGCATCAGTACAACTTCCCTGCATATTCTGTAGGTGAGACAAAGGTATCACGTGGACCGGGACGTCGTGAGATCGGACACGGAGCATTAGCAGAGAAAGCTTTAACAGCAGTATTGCCAACAGAGGAAGAATTCCCATATACGATCCGTGCAGTATCTGAGACATTTGAGTCTAACGGATCTACATCCATGGCATCTACTTGTGCATCCTGTATGGCACTTATGGCAGCCGGTGTACCGATCAAAGCTATGGTAGCTGGTATTTCCTGTGGCCTTGTAACAGGTGAGACAGATGATGATTATATCGTTTTAACTGATATTCAGGGACTTGAAGATTTCTTTGGAGATATGGACTTTAAAGTAACCGGTACTCACAAAGGTATCACAGCAATCCAGATGGATATCAAGATTCATGGTCTTACAAGACCAATCGTTGAAGAAGCGATTGCAAGAACACGCGAAGCAAGACTTTACATCATGGATGAAGTTATGTCCAAAGCTATTTCAGAGTCTCGTAAAGAGGTTGCAGAATATGCACCGAAGATCATCCAGATTCAGATCGATCCTAACAAGATCGGTGATGTTGTTGGTCAGAAGGGTAAGACGATCAACGAGATCATTGCACGTACAAATGTTAAGATTGATATTACAGATGAGGGTGCAGTATCCGTATGCGGAACAGATAAGGCTAAGATGGAAGAAGCAATTGACATGATCCGCACGATCACAACAGATTTCGAAGAAGGCCAGATCTTTACCGGTACTGTTGTAAGCATCAAGGAATTTGGTGCATTTATCGAATTCGCTCCTGGAAAAGAGGGAATGGTACATATTTCCAAGATTTCCAAAGAGAGAATCAATCGTGTAGAAGATGTTCTTACATTAGGCGATAAAGTAACAGTTGTATGCCTTGGAAAAGATAAGATGGGAAGAATCAGTTTCTCTATGAAAGATGTTCCAGAGAACAACTAAACAGATAAAAGAATGATATATGAGGTGTTTCTTGAAGTAAAATTTGAGGAACACCTCATTTTAATGTAGCAGATACGATTCACTTAACAGCCATGACTTTCATATATTGAAAGAAAAAGGGATTTTATGGATCGGGTAAAAAGGGTCATTCATTGTGACCGTGCATATAAAATGGGTTTGACCGGAAAAAATATTACTGTGGCGATCATGGATACCGGGATTGCACCACATCCGGATTTTAACCGGAGAATTCTACATTTTGAAGATTTCTGCCAGAAAAAACTGGCGGTTTATGATGACAACGGACATGGCACCCATATTGCCGGAATTCTTGGCGGAAGTGGTGAAATGTCAGAAAATGCACATGGAGTACGGATCCTTAGCGGAGTGGCACCCGGTGTGAACTTCCTTATTTTAAAAGTATTGGATCAAAAGGGAAGTGGACTTACAAGCCATGTGCTCACAGGGATGGACTGGCTTTTGAAACACAGGGAAAGATTTCAGGTGAAAATTTTAAATATATCAGTCGGGATGATGGCAGGTGCAGGGAGAAAAGATCAGGAGAATCTTCTCCGGGCTGTGGAAGAAGCATGGAACCAGGGGATTATGGTAGTGACTGCCGCAGGAAATAACGGACCAAAAGAAAACTCAGTGACAGTTCCCGGTATTTCAAGAAAAGTTGTGACGGTCGGAAGCTGGGATGATAATGTAGCAGAAATAGGAAGCGGTGGACGCCTGGTGAGAAATTATAGCGGATTCGGCCCGACAGAATGTTGTATTGTAAAGCCGGAAGTCCTCGCTCCGGGAACCAACGTGAAAAGCTGCAGCAGGGATGCCAGAGGATACACGATAAAAAGTGGTACGTCTATGGCTGCGCCTGTCGTATCAGGAGCCATTGCACTTGCATATCAGAAACATCCGGATTATACACCGGCGGAGATGAAAATAAAACTTTATGAGAGTGCATATCCAAGAGGGGAACAGATTGGAAGAAGATGTTGGGGGATGCTACATGTCGACAACCTTGTAGTTTGACATTTTAAAAATCAAATATTAGAATGATGGGAAAGGGGCGAGAAATACAGATGAAAAAAATAGCACATTTATTATTAGGAAGATTTTCAATCGTTGCAGTTTCCATTATTTTGCAGTTTACATGGCTTGTGATGGTCATGTATCAATTCAGTTATCAGTTCACATATGCAAACCTTGCAATCCGTACACTTGCCATTATTGTGGTACTTGTGATCGTAAATCGTTGGACGAATCCGGCAAATAAACTTTCCTGGACATTTATCATTTTGTTGTCACCGGTATTAGGGCTGCTTTTGTATATGATTTTTGGCAGATCAAGCCTGACGAAGAAAACACAGGAGCGGATGGATTCCATAAACCGCGAAGTCAATGCCTGCCTTTATCAGACACCGGAGATAAAGAAACAGTTAAAAGAGGAAGATATTTCTGCTTACCGGCAGTCGAAGTATATCAATGACTGGGCAGGATTCCCATTGTATTGCAATACATCTACAAAATATTATCGCTGCGGAGAAGAAATGTTTCCGGATATGCTTGCGGAACTGGAAAAGGCTAAACATTTCATTTTCCTGGAATATTTTATTGTTGATCTTGGTACAATGTTTGACAGTATCGTAGAGATTTTGGAACGAAAGAGTAAAGAGGGCGTGGATGTCAGGCTGATTTATGATGATATCGGATGCATTAATACACTGCCGCCGAAATACTATAAAACTTTGCAGAAAAAGGGAATCAAGTGTGCCGCATTTAATCCATTCCGTCCGATTATGTCGGTTATTATGAACAATAGAGACCACAGAAAGATTTTTGTGGTGGATGGAAAGGTTGGATTCACCGGCGGCATCAACCTTGCAGATGAGTATATTAATAAAGCGTCCAGATTCGGATATTGGAAGGATACAGGTATCCGTCTTGAGGGCGAAGCTGTATGGAGCATGACCGCAATGTTTCTTGAGATGTGGAATTATATTAACCACTCTTCGGAAGACTACAGACAGTTTATGCCGCAGGTTTATCAGAAGGAGTCGTTCAAGCAGGATGGGTATGTGCAGCCATACAGTGATACGCCATTGGATCATGAGACGGTCGGAGAGAATATTTACCTTAATATTATTAATCATGCGGAACGATATGTATACATTTTTACACCATATCTGATCGTTGACAATGAAATGCTTGTAAGTCTTTGCAATGCAGCAAAAAGAGGCGTGGATGTCCGTATTGTAACACCGGGTATTCCGGATAAAAAGATGATATATCTTCTGACACAGTCACATTATGAGCCACTGCTTAAGTGTGGTGTAAAAATATACCAGTATACACCTGGATTTATCCATGCAAAAAGTTTCCTCTGCGATGATAAGATCGGAACGGTTGGCAGTATTAACCTGGATTACCGAAGTCTTTATCTTCATTTTGAATGTGGTGTGTTTATGTATAAGACGAAAGCACTGGAGCAGTTAAAAGAAGATTGCCTGGATACTTTTGCCGTTTCCGAGGAGATGACACTGGAATTCTGCAGAAGACAGAATGTGTTTGTGCATGCATTCCAGGGTATGATGCGTCTGTTTGCACCATTGCTTTAAAAGTTTTTGCGGAAAAATCTACGGAAGATAACAGGATAGCAATTCCATAAGACAGTCGTGGTATGCAGCAGCAGCGATATTCTGTGCACACAAAATATCGACAGTGCCAAGCGTTTTGTTCCCGAGCTTATAGACAGCTCTTCCGAGCACATCACCGGAAAGAACAGGGGCGTTGACAAAATCCGGCAGCTCAAATTCTTTTGTGATACCGGAGAGCTCTGTTTCGTTTGTGACCACATATTGAAACGACGAACGATAAGAGAGGGGGACTTCATTGGAAGTTCCCTTTTTTACCGGGATCGAAGAAAGAATATCTGTATTTTCATCTACAAAAATCTGATATTTGGAAAAACCATAATTTAATAGTGAGGATGCGTCCGTAAAACGGGCTTTGGGGTCAGGAGCTGCCATTATAACTGCGATCAGTTCCATGCCATCTTTTTTGGCAGTGGCAGAAACACAATATTTGGCGAGACTTGTAGAACCGGTTTTCAGTCCTGTTGCATATGGGTATTGCCGGATCAGCCGATTTGTGTTTGTCAGACCAAAATCCTGCGTTCCGCGTTTTGTGATATGGGTGATCGTATCCGTCCAGATCGTGGAATACTCATGTATCTGGGGATATTTCATTGTCAGCTCACGTGACATCAGAGCTACGTCGTAAGCACTGGTCAGATGCCCATCGGCATCCAGACCACAGCAGTTTACGAATGTGGTATCGTTCATGCCAAGCTCTTTCGCACGCCGGTTCATATTTTCGACAAAAGCGGCTTCTGTTCCACTGATATGTTCAGCCATTGCAACACAGGCATCATTTGCACTTGCAACACTGATGCATTTGATCAGGGTATCTACCGTCTGTGTTTCTCCCTGCTCAAGAAAAACCTGTGATCCGCCCATACTGGCAGCATATTCGGACACTGTGACAGTATCATCAGTGGCAATCCCACCGGATGAGATCGCATCAAAAATAAGAATCAGAGTCATGATTTTTGTGATGCTTGCAGGACGTAAAAGGGCATGAGAATCTTTCTCATAGAGGATGGTACCTGTGGAGGCTTCCATAAGAAGAACGCTTGGGGCAGAAAGATCGAAAACATCAGCTTCATTGGTGTCACCCGGTATCGAATCAGTTTTTTTGATATTTTCCTGTGAAATGGAATGATTACAAAAGACAGGAAAAAAAGACAGATTATTGTTGAAAATTAGGCTTGCGGAAAGAAGAACGGAACAAAAGAAATAGGACATAGATACCTCCGGTAATTCACAGGATATGCTGAAACTGCAAAAAATAAGGCTGCAGTATAACATCTTTACTGTATTTTAGAAAAGGAACCTGTACATTATGCTTGCTTTTTTTTCTTTTTCCATATAAAATTGATACGTTAATGTTTGAAAATGAAATTTGGGGATCTGTTTGACACAGACAGACCAGAATCTTGGCATGAGGAGTATCATATATGGAACTGACTGTAAAACTCCAGGTGTTTGAGGGACCGCTGGATCTGCTTTTGCATCTGCTGGAAAAGAATAAAGTGAATATTTATGATATTCCGATCGTGGAGATCACGAATCAATATATGGAATACATCGCGGAAATGAAACGGAATGATCTGAATATCATGAGTGAATTTCTTGTGATGGCAGCAACACTGATCGATATCAAATCAAGAATGCTGCTCCCGAAGAAAGAATCTGAAGAAGAGGAAGCAGAAGATCCGAGAGCAGAGCTTGTTTCACAGCTGTTAGAATATAAGATGTACAAATGTATGGCATATGAGTTAAGAGACCGGCAAATTGATGCCGGACAGCTTTTTTTTAAAGAAGCCACTATCCCGCCGGAGGTTGCGGCATATGAAGAACCGGTAGATCTTGCCCAACTTGTGGGGGATATGAATCTTGCCAGACTGAATGAGATATTTAAATCAGTTATGAAGAAACAGTCGGATAAAATCGATCCGGTAAGATCAAAATTCGGACAGATCGAGAAAGAAGAAGTGTCTCTTTCTGATACGATGAACTATGTGGAAGATTATTGCAGAACACACAGACAATTCAGTTTTCGGAATCTTCTTGAGGCACAGGCAGGGAAAATGCAGGTGATTGTTACATTTCTGGCAATCCTGGAGATGATGAAAGTTGGAAAAATATATATATTACAGGAACGGACGTTCGGTGATATTAAAATCGAATCTAAAATTGCAGCATAGGAAACAGAAAAATGAATGAGAAAAATTATAAAGCAATCGTGGAAGCAATTCTTTTTACAATGGGTGAGTCTGTGGAACTTGGCAGGATTGCCGAAGCACTTGAGCTTGAAAAAACCGAGGCAAAAAAAATGATCGAAGAACTGGCAGCTGATTATGAGAAGTCAGACAGAGGGATGAAAATTATTGAATTGGAAGATGCTTATCAGATGTGCACAAAAAGTGAAATGTACGAATATCTGATCCGCATTGCAAAACAGCCGAAAAAACATGTGCTTACGGATGTCCTTCTTGAAACACTGTCGATCATTGCATATAAGCAGCCGATCACAAAGGCTGAAATTGAAAAAATCAGAGGTGTGTCATGTGATCACGCGGTGAACAGACTGGTAGAATATAATCTGGTGAAAGAACTCGGAAGACTGGACGCACCAGGACGTCCATTGTTATTCGGAACAACGGAGGAATTCTTAAGAAGCTTTGGAGTACAGTCGCTGGACGAGCTGCCGATGCTGGATCAGGTCCAGATTGAAGAGTTCAAACAGGAAGCAGAAGAAGAGATGAGAGTGAAAATGGAAATATGATGAGTGGAGAAGAATGCCTTCTCCGCTTTTTCTTTTTAAAATGAATAGGGAATGTTTCCTATACATATAGTTTGTATGAGAAAAAAGAGGGAAACACCATTGAAAAAAATAGTTGCAGTAAGCGTATGCTTTTTTATAATTCTGTCAGGATCAGCAGATAAAGTTACAGCACAGGGGGCACCCACTGAGAATGAACTGTATGCGAAGGCAGCAGTTCTTATGGATGGTGATTCGGGAAGAGTGCTTTATGAGAAAAACGGAAAAGAGGCACTTGCAAATGCAAGTACCACAAAAATACTTACATGCATTATTGCATTGGAAAACTGTGATGATGATCAGATCGTGGAATTTTCTGAGACGGCATCTAAAGCACCTAAGGTTCATCTGGGAGCAAAGTGTGGGAGCAGATTTTGGATGAAAGATCTGCTTTATGCCATGATGCTCGAATCGTACAATGATTGTGCTGTTGCGATCGCTGAACAGATCGCAGGAACAGTGGAAAATTTTTCATCTGTCATGAATTCGTATGCGGAGAAAATCGGCTGCAAAGATACTCTTTTTCTGACGCCAAACGGACTGGACGCACAAAACGAGAATGAATTTCATCACACAACAGCAGAAGACCTTGCACTTATTATGCGATATTGTATCAAAGAGTCCCAAAAGGCAGAAGCCTTTCTGAAAATAACAGGGGAAAAAGAGTATTATTTTACGGATATTGAGGGGAAACATAGATACGATTGCTATAATCACAATGCTTTCTTACAGATGATGGATGGTGCGATTTCCGGAAAGACCGGATTTACCGGAAATGCCGGGTATTGTTATGTAGGAGCACTGGAAAAGGATGGAAGAACTTATATAGTGGCACTGCTTGCCTGTGGCTGGCCGAATAACCGGTCGTATAAATGGTCAGATACAAAAAAGCTGATGCAGTATGGGATGGACAATTACAGAAGAATGGAACTGGATAAGATTGCTTTGGCGGAAGGAAAAGCAGAAGCAGTTCCTGTAGAAAATGCGCAGGGAGATCATATCGGAGAAAAAGTAAAAGCCAGGCTTTTATGCGTCAAAATATATGATACAAAGTCTGTCCTTCTTAAAGAGGGAGAACAGATTAAAGTAGAGTATCATGTGGCAAAACGATTAACCGCACCTGTGAAAAAAGGGACGATCGCAGGAGAAATAAGCTTAAAAGCCGGAAATGTAGAGGTGAGAAAATATCGCCTGATAACAGAAAAAGCAATTCCTGAAATAGATTTTGTCTGGTGTATCCGCAAGGTGGCCGGACAGATGTTTTGAATTGTAAAAAAAGTGTCAAAAAATTAACAATTTACTTGAAAAGTAGATGGAAAAGTTATATAGTTATCATAGCGAAATTTGTTAATTTTTTATAGATGGAGGTACACAGAATGAGTAGTAGTAATGATAGCCTGGCTATGCAGCGTATTACCAGGTTAGTCGATGAGAACAGTTTTATGGAAATCGGTTCTCTTGTAACAGCAAGAAGCACAGACTTTAATCTTGCAAACACAGCCACACCATCTGATGGTGTTATCACAGGATATGGTTTGATCGATGGGAACCTGGTATATGTATATAGCCAGGATGCATCCGTATTAAACGGAACGATCGGTGAAATGCATGCCAGAAAGATTGCCAATATTTATGACATGGCAATGAAGATGGGGGCTCCGGTGATCGGATTTATTGATTGTGCAGGTATGAGATTACAGGAGTCTGTAGATGCATTGAACGGATTCGGACAGATTTATGCCAAAGAAGTAGAGGCATCCGGAGTAATTCCACAGATCAGTGCTGTATTCGGAAATTGTGGCGGAGGTCTTGCAGTTGTTCCAGCTTTATCAGATTTCGCGTTTATGGAAGAAACAAAGGCCAAAATGTTCATTAACTCTCCGAATGCGATCACAGGAAACCGCATTGAGAAATGCGATACTTCTGCAGCAAAATTCCAGAGTGAAGAGACAGGATGTGTGGATTTTGTCGGAACAGAGGATGACATCCTTACAAAGATCCGTGAATTAGTTTCCATGCTTCCTTTGAATAATGAAGGAGATGTTTATACAGAAGATTGTGAAGATGATTTAAACCGTGCATGTGAAAGCATGGATGTGATGAAAGGTGATGCAAGATACCTTTTAAGCGAAATCTCTGACGATCATGCATTTTTTGAGACAAAAGCTGACTATGCCAAGAATATGGTAACAGGCTTTATCAAGTTGAACGGAATGACAGTAGGTGCGGTTGCCAACTGCACAGAGATCCATGATGAAGAGGGAAATGTTTCAGAGAAATTTGATGCAGCCCTTACAGCAAGAGGATGCAACAAAGCAGCTGAATTCATCAGCTTCTGTGACGCATTTGAAATTCCTGTTTTATCCATCACAAATGTAACCGGATTTGCAGCATGCATGTGTTCCGAAAAAGGACTTGCAAAAGCCCTTGCACGTATGACAGCTGCATTTGCATCTGCAACATGCCCGAAGGTGAACCTGATCGCAGGAGATGCATTCGGAAGTGCATATGTTACAATGAACTCCAAAGCAATCGGAGCAGATCTGGTATATGCATGGCCTGATACAAAGATCGGAATGATGGATGCCGAGCTTGCTGCTAAGATTATGTATGCGGATGCTTCTGCAGATGTACTTTCTGAGAAAGCAAAAGAATATGAAGCATTACAGTCTAACGTATTAAGTGCAGCAAGAAGAGGATATGTAGATCTGATCATTGAACCGGCAGATACAAGAAAGTATCTGGTAGCCGCATTTGAGATGCTTTACACAAAATGTGTGGCAACACCAGACAAGAAACACGGAACAAAATAGAAAGGTGAAGTTATGAAGAAAAAATTATCTTTAATGCTTTGTCTTTGCATTATGGCGCTGACTTTTGCGGCATGTGGAACAGATCCACAGGACGTCGATTACTGCGGTAAGACATATCAGGAACTGCAGGAAGATGCCCAGGGACTGGTAACCTCTGTAGCAGCATCCACAACCGATGATATTTCAGCTGCGATCGAAACAAACAAACAGTATGCAAAGCAGTACGCAAAACAGTACGGCAGAAAGTATACAGAGGCAGAAGCATTTATCAATTTACTGGAAGGCTGGCAGGAAGCAACAGCAGATATTGGAGCTTTTGAAGGTCTTGGCGAGTTCTCTATTACAAAGACAAGCAGTACTGTAACAGTAGATCAGATTGTTAATTTCTCCGAGAGAGATGTCGATGTCACATTTGTATATGAATACAATTATATGACTGAAGAGATTGAAATGACAGATGCAACCGCTGATGTGGTTTACACATTCGGCGAGAAGATGGAGAAGGCAGCCCTTAATACATTAATGGGTATGGGAACTGTATTCTGCGTACTTATTCTGATCAGTCTGATCATTTACTGCTTTAAGTTTATTTCCAAGGTCGGCGCACCTAAGAAAGAAGCAGAGAAAACAGAAAAAGCTTTACCGGTTGCTGCAGCAGAAGAAGAACTTACAGATGATCTTGAACTTGTAGCTGTTATCTCAGCCGCAATTGCAGCAAGTGAAGGCACAACTACGGATTCATTCGTTGTCCGTTCTATTCACAGAAGATAAACGATGAGTTGATAAAATCAAAAATCATGCAAACCTTAATAATCAGGAGGATTTATAAATGAAAAGCTATACAATTACCGTAAATGGAAATGTTTATGATGTTACAGTTGAAGAGAATGGAAGCGTAAGTGCACCTGCAGCAGCTCCAAAGCGTGCAGCAGCACCGAAGGCAGCACCTGCAGCAGCTCCAAAAGCAGCATCCGCAGCAGGAAGCATTAAGATCGAAGCAGGAGCAGCTGGTAAGGTATTTAAGATCGAAGCACCAGCCGGAACAGCAGTGAAAAAGGGCGATACTGTTCTCGTATTAGAGATCATGAAAATGGAAACACCAGTTGTTGCACCACAGGATGGTACAGTTGCAGGCATCAATGTAAATGTTGGTGATATGGTAGAAGCTGGCGCATTACTTGCTACATTAAACTAGTATTTTAGGAGGATAACTATGAGTTATTTTATGGAGACAATGGAAAATCTCCTTCACCAGACTGCCTTTTTTAACCTGACAGTCGGAAATTTCATCATGATCCTTGTTGCCTGCGTATTCCTTTATCTTGCAATTGCCAGGGGATTTGAACCATTGCTTTTGGTTCCGATCGCATTTGGTATGCTGCTTGTTAATATTTATCCGGATATTTTTGCAAGTCCGGAGCAGATGAGCAATGGTGTTGGTGGTTTATTCCATTACTTTTATACTTTAGATGAGTGGTCAATCTTACCATCCCTGATTTTCCTGGGTGTAGGTGCGATGACAGACTTTGGACCATTGATTGCGAATCCGATCAGTTTCCTTCTTGGAGCTGCAGCTCAGTTCGGTATCTTTGGTGCGTATTTCCTTGCAATTATTTTAGGATTCAATGATAAGGCAGCAGCAGCTGTATCCATCATTGGTGGTGCGGATGGACCGACATCTATTTTCCTTGCAGGAAAATTAGGACAGTCCGGTCTGATGGGACCAATCGCTGTGGCAGCGTATTCTTATATGGCATTAGTTCCGATCATTCAGCCACCGATCATGAAATTATTTACAACAAAAGAAGAACGTGCAATTAAGATGAAAAATCTTCGTCCGGTATCAAAACTGGAGAGAATTCTGTTCCCTATCGTTGTAACAATTGTTGTATGTCTGATTCTTCCGACAACAGCTCCGTTGGTTGGTATGTTAATGCTTGGTAACTTATTCCGTGAGTCAGGAGTTGTCCGCCAGTTATCTGAGACAGCATCCAATGCATTAATGTATATTGTAGTTATTTTACTTGGTACATCCGTTGGTGCTTCTACAAGTGCGGAGGCATTCCTTAACTGGACAACCATCAAGATCGTTATCCTTGGTCTTGTAGCATTCATGTTCGGTACAGCAGCCGGTGTATTATTTGGTAAATTATTATGCTGGATCACAAAGGGCAAGATCAATCCACTGATCGGTTCTGCAGGTGTTTCTGCTGTTCCGATGGCAGCCCGTGTATCCCAGAAGGTCGGTGCAGAAGAGGATCCGACAAACTTTTTACTTATGCATGCAATGGGACCAAACGTTGCCGGTGTTATCGGTACCGCAGTAGCAGCCGGTGTATTTATGGCAATTTTTGGAATTTAGGAGGAATAGTAAATCATGGCAGAAGTTATTAAAAAACCTTTAAAAATAACAGAAACAGTTCTGCGTGATGCGCATCAGTCCCTGATCGCAACACGTATGACAACAGAGCAGATGCTTCCGATCATTGACAAAATGGATAAAGTCGGATACAACGCTGTTGAGTGCTGGGGTGGTGCTACATTTGATGCATCTCTCCGTTTCTTAAAAGAAGATCCATGGGATCGTCTTCGTAAATTAAGAGATGGATTTAAAAATACAAAATTACAGATGTTATTCCGTGGACAGAACATCTTAGGATACCGTCCATATGCAGATGATGTGGTTGAGTATTTCGTACAGAAATCTATCGCAAACGGTATTGACATCATCCGTATTTTCGACTGTCTGAACGATATCCGTAATCTTCAGACTGCAGTTACAGCCTGCAACAAAGAAAAAGGACATGCCCAGGTTGCATTATCTTATACATTAGGAGATGCATATACACTGGATTACTGGATGGATATGGCTAAGAAAGTAGAAGATATGGGAGCTGATTCTCTCTGTATCAAAGATATGGCAGGACTTTTAGTTCCTTCCAAAGCAACAGAGTTAGTTCAGGCATTAAAGGATTCTACTTCATTACCGATCGAACTTCATACACACTATACATCCGGTGTTGCTTCTATGAC
Source organism: uncultured Roseburia sp. (assembly GCA_934292805.1). Taxonomy (GTDB): domain Bacteria; phylum Bacillota; class Clostridia; order Lachnospirales; family Lachnospiraceae; genus Roseburia. The sequence continues at coordinate 29,661 of CAKQXQ010000013.1, forward strand.
TTACTTAAAGGCAGTAGAAGCAGGATGCGATATTATCGATACCGCGATTTCACCATTCTCAATGGGAACAAGTCAGCCTGCAACAGAGGTTATGGTTGAGGCATTCAAAGGTACAGAATTTGATACCGGATTAGATCAGAACCTGCTCGCAGAGATTGCTGATTACTTCAGACCTATGAGAGAAGAAGCCTTAGAAAGTGGATTAATGAATACAAAGGTTCTTGGTGTTAATATTAAAACTTTATTATACCAGGTACCTGGTGGTATGTTATCCAACATGGTTTCCCAGCTGAAAGAGCAGCATGCAGAGGACAAATACGAAGAAGTATTAAAGGAGATCCCAAGAGTTCGTAAAGACCTTGGTGAGCCACCTCTTGTAACACCTTCTTCACAGATCGTTGGTACACAGGCTGTATTTAACGTATTAATGGGTGAGCGTTACAAAGTTGCTACAAAAGAAACAAAAGACGTTTTACTTGGAAAATATGGTCAGACTGTAAAACCATTCAATCCGGAAGTTGTTGATAAAGTTCTCGGTGAAGACAAGAAGAATGCGATCACATGCAGATACGCTGATTTACTTGAACCGGAATTAGATAAGATCGAAGCTGAGATGAAACAGTGGAAACAGCAGGATGAAGATGTATTAACATACGCTTTATTCCCACAGGTTGCCACAGATTTCTTCAAATACAGAGAAGCTCAGCAGAAAAAGGTTGATGCTACAGTAGCAGATACAAAGAACGGAGCATATCCGGTATAATAGAAGATGAAAAATGAAGGCTGCAATGGCAGGAATGTCATGCAGCCTTTATTTTTTTCTTTTTGAACAGATTTTTTGAGATCGTTTTTCTTTATTCTTGCAAAAAAGAGCGTATTTGCTATAATTAAAATGTTGTAATTATAATGACAAAAAAGGCTGGGGTGGCCTGAAATAAAAAACAACAGGATGGAAAATTATGAGCAGTACGAACGATCTGAGCAGTCGTATCAATGAAGCATACAGTAAGCTGAGCAAGGGACAGAAGTTACTGGCAGCTTATATTACAGACAATTATGATAAAGCAGTATTTCTTACAGCAGCCAGACTTGGCGAGGTTGTAGGGGTAAGTGAGTCAACCGTTGTGCGGTTTGCGGTGCATTTGGGATACAAAGGTTATCCGGAATTCCAGAGTGCACTGGAAGAGCTGGTTCGAAATAAATTGAACTCCATACAGCGGATGGAGGTTACATATGGAAGGATCAGCCAGTCTAAAATACTGGAATCTGTTTTACGGTCTGATGCAGAGAAAATAACATCCACTCTGGATAAGATCGATCAGGATGCATTCGAAATAGCAGTGAATACGATACTGAATGCAAAGCATATTTATATTATCGGAATCAGAAGCTGTGCACCGCTGGCATCATTTATGGCATTTTATTTCAATCTGATGTTTGATAATGTACATTTGCTTCAGACGAGCAGTTCAAGTGAAATCTTTGAACAGATGGTGCGGATCAGCGAGGAGGATGTGATCATCGGCATCAGTTTTCCTCGTTATTCCATGCGTACATTAAAGGCTATGGAATTTGCAAACAACCGGAACGCAAAAGTTATTACACTGACTGACAGTGTACATTCACCGATGAACTTATATTCATCCTGTAATCTCATTGCGGACAGTGATATGGCATCTATTGTAGATTCTCTTGTGGCACCGCTTAGCGTGATCAATGCACTGATCGTAGCACTTTGTATGAAGAATCGAAGCAAAGTGGCGAAGACACTGGAGATGCTGGAAGGTATCTGGGATGAATATCAGGTATATGAGAGTGATGAGATTAATTATATTGATGATTCTATAAAGATGAGATATGGAAAAATAGGAGATACGGAATTTAATGAGTAAGGTAATTGTAATAGGTGGAGGACCTGCCGGGATGTTTGCGGCAATCGCAGCCGCAGAAAACGGGCATCAGGTCACACTTCTGGAAAAGAATGAAAAGCTTGGGAAAAAACTTTTTATTACCGGAAAAGGAAGATGCAATATTACAAATTCGAGTGATATGGATGTCCTTTTTAACAGCGTGGTGACAAACCGCAAGTTTTTGTACAGTGCTTTTTATGCATATGATAATCAGATGGTGATCGATTTTTTTGAACAGGCGGGACTGGCAGTGAAGAATGAACGTGGCAACCGCATTTTTCCTGTTTCAGACCATTCGTCTGATGTGATCGCTGCCTTACAGCGTGTTTTAAAGAAAAACAATGTAGAAATAAAGCTTTATACTGAGGTAGACAGCCTGCTTTATGAGAGTATAGCCGATGAAGATGGCACAAAGAAGGTCTGCGGAGTAAAGCTTTCAAATGGGGGCATATTAAAAGCAGATGATGTGATCGTTGCAACCGGCGGTTTCTCTTACCAGACAACCGGTTCGACCGGTGACGGTTACCGGTTTGCAAAAGAAGCCGGTCATACGGTGACAGATATCTGCCCGTCGCTTGTTCCACTTAATGCAAAAGAAGAATATGTGCGGCAAATGCAGGGACTTTCCCTCAAAAATGTAAATGTAAGAATTTATAATGGAAAAAAGCTTCTTTATGATGAGTTTGGGGAAATGCTTTTTACACACTTCGGTGTAAGCGGACCGCTTGTACTGACAGCCAGTGCTGTGATAAAACCGGAGCTTTTAAAGCAGCCGCTTCATATGGAGATCGATCTGAAACCTGCATTGTCGGAAGAACAGTTGGACAAACGTGTTCTGAAGGACTTTGAAGAAGCGAAGAATAAGCAGTTTAAGAATTCGATCGGCAAACTTTTCCCAACGAAAATGGAAAGTGTCATGATCGAACTTTCAAAGATCGATCCGGATAAAAAAGTGAATGAGATCACAAAAGAAGAAAGACAGGATTTTGTGAGACTGATAAAAGCTTTTCCACTGACTTTAAACGGAACAAGAGATTTTAATGAAGCGATCATTACAAAAGGCGGCGTGAAAGTGAATGAAGTGAACCCGTCTACAATGGAATCAAAGAAGGTCAGAAACCTTTATTTCTGTGGAGAGGTACTTGATCTTGATGCAGTGACAGGAGGGTTTAATCTTCAGATTGCATGGTCTACCGGACATCTTGCCGGTATGTGTGTGGAATAATAAAAAATATAAATTGGAGGAATGAATATAATATGAGTATGAATATTGCAATTGACGGACCTGCCGGAGCAGGAAAGAGTACGATCGCGAAGAAACTTGCAAAGGAACTGGGATTTGTATATGTGGATACGGGAGCAATGTACCGTGCCATGGCATACTTTTTTCTGACACATGACATTAAAGCGTCCGAAGAAGAAAAAATTGCTGCAGCCTGCCCGGATGTAGATGTGACGATCGTTTACGAAAATGGAGAACAGCAGGTGATTTTAAACGGTGAGAATGTCAACGGATATATCCGTAATGAGGAAGTAGGCAACATGGCGTCTTCTACCAGTGTTTATCCTGTTGTAAGAACAAAGCTTGTGGAGCTGCAGAGAAAACTTGCAGAAAGTACAGATGTGATCATGGATGGAAGAGATATCGGAACATGCGTTCTTCCGAATGCCCAGGTAAAAATATATCTGACAGCAAGTTCCAGAACAAGAGCCGGAAGAAGATACGAAGAGCTGAAAGCAAAGGGCGTGGACTGCAATCTGGACGAGATAGAGAAAGATATTATCGACAGGGATTACAGGGATATGCATCGTGAAACGTCGCCATTAAAACAGGCCGATGATGCAGTGCTTGTCGATTCTTCCTACATGAACATCGATGAAGTTGTAGATGCGATCCGCAAAATATACGAAGAAAAAGCAGGAAAATAATATGAACGTAGTTTTGGCAAAAAGTGCAGGATTCTGTTTTGGAGTAAAAAGAGCAGTAGAAACTGTTTATCAACAGACGGAGAAAAGTGAACATCCAATCTACACATTCGGACCGATCATTCATAATGAAGAAGTTGTTGCTGATCTGGAGAAAAAAGGAGTGCAGGTAGTTTCTTCTGCAAACGAGCTGATAGGAAAACCAAAAGGAACTGTGATCATCCGTTCTCATGGAGTGGAAAGGAAGATTTATGAAGAAATCCGCGGACTTGGATTTGAAATTGTAGATGCAACCTGTCCGTTTGTGCTGAAAATCCACAGACTGGTTGAACAATATGGACAGGAAGGATATCATGTTGTGATCATAGGAAATGAAACACATCCGGAAGTGGAAGGAATCAAAGGCTGGTCTAATGAAACAGAGACAACTGTAATAGGAACAAAAGAAGAGGCGGAGGCGTTTTGCATACCATCCGGGAAAAAGGTGTGTATTGTATCACAAACGACATTTAATTACAATAAATTTCAAGAATTAGTTGAAATTGTGAGCAAAAAAGGTTATGATATAATTGTTTTAAATACTATCTGTAATGCTACGGAAGAGAGACAGACGGAGGCGGAGCAAATCGCGAAGGAAGTTGATGCCATGATCGTCATAGGCGGCAAGGCAAGTTCCAATACACAGAAGTTATTTGAAATATGTAAAAAAGAATGTGCAAATACTTACTATATACAGACAATAAAGGATCTTGATTTAACCAGATTGAAATCCACCGATAACGTAGGTATTACCGCAGGGGCTTCTACCCCAAACAATATTATTGAGGAGGTTCAAAAGAATGTCAGAAATGAGCTTTGAACAAATGTTAGAGGAATCATTCAAAACAATAAGAAATGGAGAGGTAGTTGAAGGTACCGTTATCGATGTGAAACCTGATGAGATCGTTTTAAATATCGGCTACAAGTCAGACGGAATCATTACACGCAGCGAGTATACAAACGAAGCAAACGTTGATCTTACAACATTAGTACACGTTGGTGACACAATGGAAGCAAAAGTGTTGAAAGTAAACGATGGCGAAGGACAGGTTCTTTTAACATACAAACGCCTTGCAGCTGAAAAAGGAAGCAAGAGATTAGAAGAAGCATTTGAAAACAAAGAAGTTTTAACAGCAAAAGTTTCTCAGGTATTAGATGGTGGTTTATGTGTTGTTGTTGATGAGACAAGAGTATTCATCCCAGCAAGCCTTGTATCTGATTCTTACGAGAAAGATCTTTCCAAATACAAAGATCAGGAGATCCAGTTTGTGATCAGCGAATTCAATCCAAAACGCAGAAGAATCATCGGTGACAGAAAACAGTTATTAGTTGAGAAGAAATTAGAGCAGCAGAAAGAACTGTTTGCAAAGATTAAAGTTGGTGATGTTATGGAAGGTACTGTTAAGAATGTAACAGACTTCGGTGCATTTATCGATTTAGGCGGAGCAGACGGATTACTTCATATCTCTGAGATGTCATGGGGAAGAGTAGAGAGCCCTAAGAAAGTATTTAATGTTGGAGATACAGTAAGAGTATTCATTAAAGATATTAATGAAACCAAGATTGCACTCAGCATGAAATTCCCATCTGAGAACCCGTGGAATGGTGCAGCTGAGAAGTTTGCAGTTGGTAATATCGTAAAAGGTAAAGTAGCAAGAATGACAGACTTTGGTGCATTCGTTGAACTTGCTCCAGGTGTTGACGCATTACTTCACGTTTCCCAGATTTCAAAAGATCATGTTGAGAAACCAGCAGATGTATTAAAGATTGGTCAGGAAATCGAAGCAAAAGTTGTTGATTTCAATGAAGAAGATAAGAAAATCAGCTTATCTATTAAGGCTTTAGAAGCTCCGGAAGAGACAACAGAAGAAGCTGAAGCTCCTGTAGAAGAATAAGAAGATGTCTGTGAATGACAGATAATGAGACGAAAGTCCCTGATGAAAAGCACCGTATCCGGCAATAGCTGGATACGGTGCTTTTGAAATCAGGGACTTTTTTACATTACCATCTGTTGTAAGATTTGCAGGACATAGTGGAAAATCTGTTCATCAGAAGACAGGAAAGTTTCTGTTAATTCAAAGTAAGAATGACGATCCTTATAATTCTCTTTGAAAACCGGAGAAAAAAGATCCTCATACTGCGGAACAAAAATACTGTTTTTTCGTATATAACAGTTTGTCTTTGAAGCTTTTTTACGGTAAGCTTTGTCAACATAAGTGGCTACACTTTTGTGTATGGCACGGTCTTCTTCCGGAAGATAATAGTATTCTTTTGGATGTTCCAGAAAAAATTTTAATTCGCCATCATACAGACGGACTGATAGCCTGGAATAAGAACCGGTTCCTGTGAAATAGAATTCTTTCAACCGGCAGGAAACACGTGCCGGCAGAGGGGCTGGGTGAAAAAGGGTAAAAATCAGTTCTTTCTGATAATTACCATTGATATCTTTGTAAAGATTTGTTTCCAGGTCTGAAACCGTAAAGTTCCCGGAAAAAAGAGATTTATAATTTAAAAGAGGAAGCAGTTGGATAAGACCAAGTATGTCCTCATAATTGTGCTGTTTTAAGAGATTGAGTTCAGTGCTATCTGGTGATGATGTGTACTTTTTATAAACAGCGATCAGCTCTCCACCGGTGTAACAGTCATTGCGCCGGATGTTTAAAAAGCTTTCCAATGTTTTCTGTTTGTAATCCGGAAGCTGAAAAAAATGCCGCATGGAGGTGGCAATTTTATAAAAGTCAATAGACTCTTTTTGCGAAAAAGGACTGAAAAACTGATACTTTTTGCATTTAAAATCCAGGTATGGGAGATCGAATCCACAACCATTAAAAGTTGCGATTTTTGAAAAAGAAGACAGAAGCTGCAGAAACTCTGACAAAACGTTTGCTTCTTCGGATTCAGTATCAGCAAAAAACTGTGTAATAGTGATGAGATCGTTTTTTCGATATGCACATCCGATCAGATAAAGGGAAGTATAAGAAGGCGAAAACCCGGTAGTCTCAATATCAAAAAATAAGATATCTTCTGTGAAAACAGAAGATGCCGGCTCGTTAACGGTATATGGAATAGTATTGGTCCAGATTTTCATGAGGCAGTTCACTCCTAATAAATATTTGATCAGGCATTAAGATATAATGAAATCTCTGTGATACAGTATATCATATTTGGAAACAGATAGAAAAAATTGTTAAAAAGTTATCAGAAGGTTCTTAAAAAAATACAAAAAAAAGTATGCCAAAAGAGCAAGCTGTGATATAATAACGGTTATGGTACGAAGCAGTTATATGCTAAGTACGATACTAAATAAGAGAAAGCGGGGCACAAAAATGGGTTTAAAGACATTTAAAGGTGGCGTCCATCCTTATGAAGGAAAGGAACTGGCAAAAGATCAGCCAATAAAAGAAGTTTTACCAAAGGGTGATCTTGTGTATCCGGTATCCCAGCATATCGGCGCACCGGCAAATCCAATTGTAGCGAAAGGTGATACCGTATTAAGAGGGCAGAAGATTGCAGAAGCAGGCGGATTTGTTTCTTCTCCAATCTATGCATCTGTATCCGGTACTGTAAAAGCCATTGAACCACGTCGTGTAGCGGTGGGTGATATGGTGAATTCCATTGTGATTGAGAATGATGGAGAGTATAAGGAAGTAGAGTTCACACCATGTGAGGATGTGACAGCTCTTTCCAAAGAAGAGATTATTAATAAGGTAAAAGAAGCAGGCGTAGTCGGAATGGGTGGTGCAGGATTCCCTACTCATGTAAAACTTTCTCCGAAAGAACCGGAAAAGATTGAGTACATTATTGCAAACTGTGCAGAATGTGAGCCATACCTGACAGCGGATTACCGCAGAATGCTTGAAAATCCGGAAGAGTTAGTAGCAGGAATGAAAATTATCTTACAGCTCTTTGACAAGGCAAAGGGTGTGTTTGGTGTTGAGAATAACAAACCGGACTGTATTGCAAAGTTACAGGAATTAACAAAAGACGAGCCGCGTATGGAAGTCTGTCCTTTACAGACCAAGTATCCACAGGGTGGTGAGCGTCAGCTGATCTACGCTGTAACAGGCAGAGCGATCAACTCCAAGATGCTTCCGGCAGATGCAGGATGCATCGTAGATAACGTTGAGACGATCATTGCTATCTATAATGCTGTAAAATTAGGCAAACCGGTCATGAACCGTGTATCTACAATTACAGGTGATGCAATTGCGAATCCTGGCAACTTCCTGTATTATATCGGAACCAATTATGCAGAATTGGTTGAGGCAGCAGGTGGATTTAAGGTACAGCCACAGAAAGTTATTTCAGGCGGACCAATGATGGGATTTTCCATGTTCTCACTGGATATTCCTACAACAAAGACATCTTCCTCACTGTTATGCTTTGCTGAAGATGAAGTGGCAAAGGTTGAGCCTTCACCATGTATCAATTGTGGACGTTGTGTTGAGGCATGTCCTGAACAGCTGATCCCATCCAGACTTGCAAAGATGGCAGATCATGGAGTTGCTGATGAATTTGAGAAGTGGCACGGACTTGAGTGTATCGAGTGCGGAAGCTGCAGCTTCGCATGTCCTGCAAAACGTCAGCTGGCCCAGTCTATTAAGACGATGAAAAAACAGGTTCTTGCAGCAAAGAGAAAGAAATAGAAAGACAATCAAGACAAAATTTAAGACTTATTGTAACAAAATACGAAGAAAGAGGTGGATCCCGTGAGTGATTTATATCATGTTTCATCATCACCACACGTACGCTCGAAAGATACAACAAGCAAGATCATGCTTTATGTGATCATTGCATTATTGCCAACAAGTTTGTTTGGTATTTATAATTTCGGCATCAGAGCGTTAATTTTAATTTTAGCAACTATCGCAAGCTGTGTAGCTTCCGAATGGATCTTCAATAAGATCGTACATAAAAAGAACAGCATCGATGATCTGAGTGCAGTTGTAACAGGTTTACTTCTTGCATTAAACCTTCCGGCATCACTTCCTTGGTGGGAAGCTGTGATCGGTGGTGTGTTCGCAATCGTTATTGTTAAGATGATGTTCGGTGGACTCGGACAGAACTTTATGAACCCGGCTCTCGGAGCAAGATGTTTCTTACTGATCGCATTTGCAGCAGATATGACAAACTTTACTGTAGGTGCATACTCAGGTGCAACACCACTTGCCCAGATGAGAAATGGCGAGGCAGTTGACACTATGAGCATGCTGATCGGTAAGACAGCAGGTACAATTGGTGAGACATCTGCGATCGCAATTTTAATCGGAGCGATCTTCCTGATTTTAATGGGTGTTATCGATCTTAGAATCCCGGCATCTTATATCATTACATTTGTTGTATTCATTCTGTTATTTGGCGGACATGGATTCGACATGAACTATGTAACAGCACAGCTTTGCGGTGGTGGATTAATGCTTGGCGCATTCTTTATGGCAACTGACTATGTAACTTCTCCAATCACACCAAGAGGACAGATTATCTTCGGAATCTGCTGTGGTATCTTCACAGGATTATTCCGTTGCTTCGGAGCCAATGCAGAAGGTGTTTCCTTTGCAATTATCTTAAGCAACCTCTTAGTTCCTATGATCGAGAAATACACAGTACCAACTGCTTTTGGTGTCGTTAAGACAAAACCGGAAAAGGAGGCAAAGTAAATTATGAATAAAAAAATCGTACATGACGCTTTGGTTTTATTCGCATTTACAGTTGTTCTTGGTTTGATCCTCGGAGTTGTCTATGGAATTACCAAACCTTCTATTGATAAGGTAAATTACGAAAAAACACAGGCTGCATACAAACAGGTATTTGAAGATGCAGCATCTTTTGAAGAATACAGTGATTTTGACGCAGATGCAGCAGCAGCACTTATGACAGAAAAAGGATTTTCTGATCAGATCGACAGTGTGAATACTGCTCTTGATGCGAGTGGCAATGTGATTGGTTATGTATTAACCGTTACAGCAAAGGATGCCAGTCAGGCAACCATTACATTCTCTGTTGGTATCCAGAATGATGGTACTGTCAATGGTTATTCGATTACCAATATCGCAGAGACACCTGGACTTGGTATGAAAGCACAGGAAGAAGCTTTCTATGGCCAGTTCGAAGGTAAAAATGTAGATTCTTTCACTGTTGTAAAAGCAACACCTGCTTCTGACAACGAGATCGAGTCTATTTCCGGTGCAACGATCACATCCAAAGCTATGGCAAATGGTGTGAATGCCTGCATCGCATACTTCCAGAATGTATTAGGAGGTACAAACTAATGAACAAAAATGTAGAACGTTTATATAACGGTATTATCAAAGAAAACCCGACGTTCGTTCTGATGCTGGGTATGTGTCCGACATTGGCGGTTACATCTTCAGCGATCAACGGACTTGGTATGGGACTTTCTACAACAGTCGTATTAGTATTATCCAACTTATTGATCTCAGCATTCCGTAAGGTGATTCCGAACGGTGTGCGTATGCCGGCTTACATCGTTATTGTAGCTTCACTTGTTACTGTAGTTCAGTTTTTAATGCAGGCTTATACACCAAGTCTTTCTGACTCTTTGGGTGTGTATATTCCTCTGATTGTTGTAAACTGTATCATCTTAGGACGTGCGGAAAGCTATGCCTCCAAGAATCCGGTTGTTCCGTCTATTTTTGATGGACTTGGTATGGGACTTGGATTTACACTTGGTCTGACACTGATCGGTCTGTTCCGTGAATTACTCGGTGCAGGACAGATTTTTGGTGCACAGGTTCTTTCCTTAAGCTGGTTCACACCGATCACAATCTTCGTTATGGCACCTGGTGCATTCCTTGTACTTGCATGTCTGGTTGCTGTTATGAATATTGTAAGAGCTAAGATGGAAGCAAAAGGCAAACCACTTGCAAAACCATCCGGATGTATTACAGGAGACTGTGCAGGATGTGGAATGTCTGCAACATGTACCGGTAAAAAGCCGGAAGCATCAGCAGTTGCTGAGAAAACAGAGTAGGAGGATAGATACAGATGAAAGAATTACTTTTAATTGCAGTCGGATCCGCGATTGTAAATAACGTTGTATTAAGCCAGTTCCTTGGTATCTGTCCATTCTTAGGTGTATCCAAGAAAACGGAGACTGCTGCCGGAATGGGTGGCGCAGTTGTGTTCGTTATCACAATTGCATCTTTTGTAACAGGACTGATTTATAAATTTATTCTTGCAAATGAATATTTGTTAAGCAAAGGAATCGATCTTACATATTTACAGACGATCGTGTTCATTCTTGTAATTGCAGCATTAGTACAGTTTGTTGAGATGTTCTTAAAGAAATCTATGCCTGCATTATATAAGAGTCTGGGTGTTTATTTACCACTGATCACAACAAACTGTGCGGTACTTGGTGTAGCTCTTACAAACGTTACAAAAGAGTACAACATTCTTCAGGGTGTTGTGAATGGATTTGCAACAGCATTTGGTTTCCTGATCGCTATCGTTATCATGGCAGGTCTTCGTGAGAAGATTGAATACAATGATATTCCAAAGCCTTTCCAGGGAACAGCAATTGTATTAATTACAGCATGTCTGATGTCAATCGCATTTATGGGATTCTCAGGAATGATTTAGGAGGAAAAAGACGATGAATATTACAGCAATTATTTTTGCAGCCGTTGTAGTCGGCGGTGTAGGTATTTTGATTGGATTTTTCCTTGGAGTTTCCGGAGAAAAATTCAAAGTAGAAGTAGATGAGAGAGAAGTAGCTGTTACAGAAGCTCTTCCTGGAAACAACTGTGGTGGTTGTGGATATGCCGGATGTTCCGGTCTTGCAGCCGCTATCGTAAAAGGGGAAGCACCTGTTAACCAGTGTCCGGTTGGTGGCGCACCTGTTGCAGCCATCATCGGTGAGATCATGGGAGTAAAGGCAGAAGAGGGTGAGCGCAAAGCCGCATTCGTTAAATGTGCCGGAACCTGTGAAAAAGCAAATCAGGATTATGAATATACAGGAGTCCAGGATTGTGCTGCTATGGCATTCGTTCCAAACGGCGGTCCAAAGTCCTGTAATTATGGATGTCTCGGATATGGTAACTGCGTAAAGGCTTGTCCTTTTGATGCGATCCATGTTGTAGACGGTGTTGCAGTTGTTGACAAAGATGCTTGTAAAGCATGTGGCAAATGTGTTGCTGCATGTCCAAAACATTTGATCGAGCTTCTTCCGGTGAGTGCAAAACATATCGTTCAGTGCAGCTCTAAGGATAAAGGTAAAGATGTTATGAAGGCATGTTCTGTAGGATGTATCGGATGTCACTTATGTGAGAAAAACTGTCCTGCTGATGCAGTTCATGTTGTAGATAATATCGCATACATCGATCAGGAGAAATGTACAAAATGTGGTCTCTGTGCAGAAAAATGTCCGAAGAAGATCATTCTCTAGTGATATTTTAAAAGACAGAGCACAAATATATGATTTCAAAGAATTTGGGAAAGGTTGCTATGTTAGGTCAGACTTAATATAGCAACCTTTTTAAGCTTATTATGACATATGAATTATTTTAGTCGGATTAAAATATGCACTTTGACGTGGTAAATGAAAAAAGTATTTTGATATTTGATGAAAGATATGATAAAGTTATATTTAACGTGAAGTTTGAAAAACCTATATAATTTTGAAAGCAATGTGCATTCCAAACTTCACCGGAAAAAATGAAAATTACATAGACAATTGCGAAACTCATAAAAAACGAACTTGAATGTTTTTGTTAATTTCTCACAATTTAAGAAGATTAAGATGAGTTTCGCAATTGCCTATAGACGGTAGCATAAAGAGGAGCAGCATGAGCGAGAAAGAGTTTGATTTTTCAAAGAAAAAAAGAGTAGTTGTGAAAATCGGTTCATCTTCTTTAAACAGAGGGGAAACCGGGAATCTGAATTTTACGAAGCTGGAGCATCTGGTGCGGGAACTCTGCGATATGAGAAATCGTGGCATGGATGTATGCCTGGTAAGCTCCGGAGCAATTGCAGTGGGAAGACAGACAATAGGACTTAATGAACGTCCGAAGGACATTTCAACAAAACAGGCATGTGCTGCGGTTGGTCAGGCAAGACTCATGATGACATATCAGAGAATGTTTGCAGAGTATAACCAGATTGCAGGACAGATCCTGATGACAAAAAATACAATGGTAAATCCGGTGTCAAGGGAGAATGCGAAGAATACATTTGAAGAGCTGTTTCGTCTTGGAGTGATTCCGGTCGTAAATGAAAATGATACCGTTTCCACTTATGAGATGCAGTTTGGTGACAATGATACTTTGTCAGCAATTGTTTCTTCATTGGTTGGGGCAGATCTCCTGATTCTTTTATCAGATATTGATGGTTTGTTTACGGATGACCCACATAAAAATACAGATGCAGAATTGATTAAAGTAGTAGACAAGATAGATACAGAACTGCTTGGAATGGCGAAGGGCTCTACCGGAAGTGATGTCGGAACCGGCGGAATGGCAACAAAACTCACTGCGGCAAAGATCGCTACACTATCCGGTGCGGATATGGTCATCGCAAATGGAGCAGATGTCTGTATTTTACATCATATTATTGATGATGATTTTACAGGAACAATTTTTAAAGCGGATAAGAGTGAAAACTTTCATATCGCAGATTTTATAATGGAGACAATAGGATAATGGAAAAAGCAAAGATTAACAGAATTAATGAATTATACAGAAAATCACAGGCTGAGGGTCTGACAGAGGCAGAGAAGAATGAACAGGCACTTCTGCGCAAAGAATATGTTGCGGATATCAAGAAAAACCTTACAGCACAGCTGAATAATATTGACATTCAAAACGATGACGGAACAGTAGAAAATCTCGGAGAAAAATATGGCAATAAATCCTCAAAACTTTCGTAGGGAGCATTTGTCTATCCGGAATAAGATGACGGAGCAGGAAGTAAAGGAAAAAAGTATCCTGATCATGAAGCAAATTATGAAGGAAGAATGGTATGAGAAGGCAGAAGAGCTATTTGCATATTATCCACTTGGAAATGAAGTAGACTGCCGGTCTCTCATCAGGCAGGCATGGAAGGTAGGAAAGAGGATCGCTTTGCCGAGAACTGCAGAAAATTACAGGATGGATTTTTTCTATGTAGAATCTTACGAACAGCTGGAAGAAGGAAGATTTCATGTTATGGAACCAAAGACAGACTGCATCAGGGCATTTCCCAGGGAACAGCCGGTGATCGTTCCGGGAAGTGTTTTTGGAAGAGACGGAAGCCGTTACGGTTATGGAAAAGGATATTATGACCGCTTTTTTTCTGCCAATCCAAACCTGAATCGATATGGAGTCTGTTATTTGCACCAGCTGGAAGAACAGCTTATCACTACAGGCTATGATGTAACCATGCACGTTATTTATACGGAAAGTGAATGCATAAAGTGTGTGAACTGGAAACGATGATGCAGATACGATAATAACAGACAGAGTAAAACAGATAAAAACAAAAGGAAAAAGCAGCAGACCGATAAGAAAGGCGAATACGATGGAATTACATGAAATCTGCCGACAGGCAAAAGCAGTTGCACCAAAGATGGGAATTCTTGATACAGATACGAAAAATCAGGCACTTTTAAGTGTAGCCGATTATCTTGTGAAAGAACAGAATACGATTTTAGATGCCAACAGGATTGACATTGAAAACGGAAAAAAGAATCATATGCCGGAAGGAATCTTAGACAGACTGCTTTTAAATGAAGCACGGATTGCCCAGATGGCCGACGGAATCCGGCAGGTAGCAGCTCTGGATGATCCAATCGGAGAAGTTATTGGAATGAAAAAACGTCCGAACGGACTTATGATCGGTCAGAAAAGAGTGCCGCTCGGTGTGGTTGGCATTATTTATGAAGCCAGACCGAATGTTACGGCAGATGCTTTTGCACTTTGTTTTAAAACCGGAAATGCTGTTATTTTAAAAGGAGGCAGTGACGCCATTCATTCAAATATTGCAATCGTTGCAGCCATCAGGAGGGCACTTGTTTTACAGGGACTGCCTGAGGAAGCAGTTTCACTCATCGAAGATACATCAAGAGAAACTGCAGCCGCTTTCATGAAGATGAATGATTATGTAGATGTACTGATCCCACGTGGCGGAGCAGGACTGATCAGGGCGGTTGTAAATCAGGCGACGATCCCGGTCATTGAGACCGGAACAGGCAACTGTCACATTTTTGTAGATGAGACAGCAGATTTTAACATGGCACTTGATATTATCATGAATGCAAAGACACAGAGAATCGGAGTGTGCAATGCCTGCGAGTCACTGGTCCTTCATGAAAAAATAGCAGATGCTTTCGTGCCTGCTTTATTGAAACGCCTTGCAGAGAAAGAAGTAGAAGTTCATGGGGATGAGAAGGTTGTAAGGATTGCTGATAAAATCTGCGGAGAAAAGGCAGTAACAATACCTGCAACAGAAGAAGACTGGGGAAAGGAATATCTGGATTATAAAATTTCGGCGAAAACAGTTACATCTCTTGATGAAGCGATTGCTCACATTAATCAATATAACACCGGACATTCGGAAGCGATCATTACCCAGAATTATGAAAACGCACAAAGATTTTTGAATGAAATTGATGCGGCATGTGTTTATGTGAATGCTTCAACGAGATTTACGGATGGTTTTGAGTTTGGGTTCGGAGCAGAGATCGGTATTTCGACACAGAAGCTTCACGCAAGAGGACCGATGGGACTTCTTGCACTTACAAGCACAAAATATATTATTTATGGCAATGGACAGATCCGGAAATAAATGATAAGATAATGTCTTGCAGTGCCTGGCAGATCAGGCTTACGAAACAGAACATATGTTTGCAGAAGATGCCGCACTGTGTTATAATAATCAAAAATGAGGAACAGATCATGACAGAGAAGAAAAGAATTACAATCATTGATAAAAAACAGATCCCTGCCGAGGAGCCGGCAAGACAATATTATTTTATGGAGATCGCCAGACAGTATGTTGCAGAACTCGCCGCACAGAAAGGATCACCGCTTACATTTTGCGTGACAACGTTCGGGTGCCAGATGAATGCCAGAGATTCTGAGAAGCTTGTTGGTATTTTAGAGAAGATCGGTTATGTGGAAGCTGCTGATGAGAAGGCAGATTTTGTGATATATAATACCTGTACTGTCCGCGAGAACGCCAATAACAAGGTTTATGGAAGACTTGGTTATTTGCAGGGATATAAGAAGAAAAATCCTTACATGATGATCGGCCTATGCGGATGCATGATGCAGGAACCGACTGTTGTAGAGAAGATACAGACAAGCTACCGGTTCGTGGATCTTATTTTTGGTACACATAATATTTACAAATTTGCAGAGCTGATCGTAACAGCATTGGAATCAGACTCCATGACGATTGATATCTGGAAGGATACAGACAAGATCGTGGAAGATCTTCCGGTAGAAAGAAAGTATTCCTTTAAGTCAGGTGTCAATATTATGTTTGGCTGCAATAATTTCTGCAGTTACTGCATTGTGCCGTATGTGCGTGGCAGGGAGAGAAGCCGTGAACCAAGAGAGATCGTACGTGAGATCGAGCATTTGGTGCAGGATGGAGTTGTGGAAGTCATGCTGCTTGGACAGAATGTTAATTCTTATGGAAAGAATCTGGAGCATCCGATGACATTTGCACAGCTGTTACAGGAGATCGAGAAGATCGAAGGACTGGAAAGAATCCGTTTTATGACATCACATCCGAAGGATCTTTCTGATGAACTGATCGAAGTAATGAAGAATTCAAAGAAGATCTGTAATCATCTTCATCTTCCACTCCAGTCAGGAAGCAGCCGCATCTTAAAGATCATGAACCGTCATTATGATAAGGAACATTATCTGGAACTGGTAGATAAGATTAAGGCAGCAGTACCGGACATTGCACTTACAACAGATATTATCGTAGGTTTCCCGGGAGAGACAGAAGAAGACTTTGAGGAAACACTGGATGTTGTACGCAAGGTACGGTATGACAGTGCATTTACATTCATTTATTCCAGAAGAACAGGAACACCTGCTGCTTCTATGGAAGATCAGATACAAGAAGACGTGATCAAGGAACGCTTTGACCGCCTGTTAAATGAAGTACAGCAGATTTCAGCAGAGAAGGCAGGTAAGCTTACAGGTCAGACTCTGCCTGTATTGGTTGAAGAAGTAAACGGACAGGATG
Source organism: uncultured Roseburia sp. (assembly GCA_934292805.1). Classification (GTDB taxonomy): domain Bacteria; phylum Bacillota; class Clostridia; order Lachnospirales; family Lachnospiraceae; genus Roseburia. Next base: position 46,736 of record CAKQXQ010000013.1, read on the forward strand.
CGTCACTTGTTACCGGAAAGCTTACGAATAATTCAACAGTGCATTTCCCTGGAACAGCAGATATGATCGGAACGATCCAGAATGTTGTCCTTGAAGAGTGCAGAGGTTTTTATTATATTGGCAGAATCGCTGAATAGAACAACAGCAATGATTGAGAACAGGGTGATTGGAATATGTATTCATATATAAAAGGAACACTTGAGGAAACAGGTGAAGATTATATTGTTATAGAAGCCGGAGGAATCGGATATCAGATTTATACAACCGGTCAGACATTCCAGTATCTTCCGGGCCAGGGAGCAGAACTTAAGGTTTATACTTATCTGCATGTGCGTGAAGATGCCATGATCCTGTTTGGTTTCCTGACCAAAGACGATCTGTCTGTATTTAAACTTTTACTTGGAGTCAGTGGAATCGGACCTAAGGGGGCACTTGCCATTCTTTCTGTTATGACAACAGATGATCTTAGATTTGCTGTACTCGGAGATGATGCAAAGGCGATTGCCCGGGCACCGGGTGTCGGGGCAAAGACTGCACAGCGCCTGATACTGGAATTGAAAGATAAACTGAGCCTGGAAGATGCCTTTGAACAGAAGCTTGCAAAGAATGAGGATATGGTACAGAATAAGACCGGCGGTGCGAAGAACGAGGCAGTCCAGGCACTTGTGGCACTTGGATATTCTTCTTCTGAAGCACTTAAGGCATTGCAAGGTGTTGAGATTCAAGAGAATACCGATGTAGAAGATATTTTAAAGGCCGCATTGAAAAATATGGCTTTTTTATAGAAAGGTGTTTTGAAAGGACATGGAAAAGAGAGTGATTTCCACTCAGGTTCAGGATGAGGATATTAAGATCGAAAAGAATCTGAGGCCGCAGACTTTAGAGGATTATATCGGGCAGGAAAAAGCCAAACAGAATCTGAAAATATATATCGAAGCTGCCAGACTACGTGGGGAGTCTCTGGATCATGTACTCTTTTTTGGCCCACCGGGACTGGGAAAGACAACTCTTGCCGGGATTATTGCAAATGAGATGGGAACCCATATGAAGATCACATCGGGGCCTGCAATTGGCAAGCCGGGGGAGATGGCAGCAATTTTGAGTAACCTTCAGGAAGGTGATATCTTATTTGTAGATGAGATCCATCGTCTGAACCGCCAGGTGGAAGAGGTACTTTATCCTGCGATGGAAGATTATGTGATTGATATTATGATCGGAAAGGGTGCAACTGCCAGATCGATCCGTCTGGATCTTCCGAAGTTTACACTGGTTGGAGCAACGACAAGAGCAGGACTTTTGTCTGCACCGCTCAGAGACAGGTTTGGAGTGATCCATCACCTTGAATTCTATACAGTAGATGAACTGAAAACGATCATTATCCATTCGGCTGAGAAGCTTGGGGTAACCATTGATGAGGATGGAGCATACGAGCTCGCCAGAAGGTCCAGAGGAACACCACGTCTGGCAAATCGTCTCCTTAAGCGGGTTCGTGATTTTGCAGAAGTAAAATATGATGGCAGGATCACAAAAGAGGTTGCATCTTTTGCACTTGATCTGCTGGAAGTAGACAAATTCGGACTTGATCAAAATGACAGGAATATTCTCATGACAATCATACAGAAGTTCTCGGGAGGCCCGGTTGGGCTGGATACGCTTGCTGCTTCAATTGGAGAAGATTCCGGAACCATAGAAGATGTTTATGAACCATATCTGGTACAGAATGGATTTATTATCCGGACACCAAAGGGAAGAATGGCAACAGACCTTGCTTATGAGCATTTTGGAATTTCCAGGTAAGAGAAGCTGCCGGCAGCAGACCCAAAATAGTGCAAATTTCGGTTGCTTTTCCTATAACTGAAAGATATAATGAAACTATGTAATTATAAGAGAATTTGCATAGCTATTAAGGAGAATAAGATTGTAATAAACGCAAGGCAGTGATTGTTATGATCTTTGAGAGGTGGAAGCAATCTGCCGGGAGGATAAAATATGTCTGAGAAGACCAGTGCTGAAGTGATCATTGGCGGAAAAGTTTATACGCTGAGTGGATATGAAGGAGAAGAATATCTGCAGAAGGTGGCAGCATACATTAACAATAAAGTGAATGAGTTTCATGCAATGGAGGCATATCGCAGATTTCCGGCGGATATGAGAGCAACGCTGCTTCAGCTGAACATTGCAGATGATTATTTTAAGGCAAAAGCCCAGATAGAGCGACTGGAACAGGATATTGAGCTTAAGGATAAGGAACTTTACAATTTGAAACATGACCTCATCCAAAGCCAGATCAAGGCGGAGAACAGTGATAAGACAGTGAAGGAATTAGAGGCAGAGAATAAAGAGCTTCTTCTGGAGAAAACACGTCTTGAAACATCATTAAAAGAGATGAAGTCTAAGAAGAACAAAGCAGCTTCCAAAGAGGAAGAGATAACAGAAGTATAAGCAGAGACCGGGGGCGAAGATTCGTCCCCGTTGTTACTATTATGAAAGAGATAACGGGATCGTATGAAGATGAAGGAATTAGAAATACTGGCACCGGCCGGTTCATATGAAATATTTAAAGCAGTTTTAAATGCAGGAGCAGATGCGGTATATGTAGGCGGCAACAGGTTTGGAGCCAGAGCTTATGCGAACAATTTTTCAGAGGAAGAACTGCTGCGTGCAATTGACGAAGCACACATTCATGGCAGAAAGCTTTATCTGACAGTCAATACATTGATGAAGGAAGAAGAACTGGAGAAGGAGTTGTATCCATACCTGCTTCCTTATTACAAACAGGGACTTGATGCTGTGATCGTACAGGATATTGGTGTATTTTCTTATATCAGAGAAGCATTTCCAGGGTTAGATATCCATACAAGCACACAGATGACGATCTGCAATCGATATGGAGCGGAGATGATGAAGCAGATGGGAGCTACCCGTGTGGTAACTGCCAGAGAGATGTCTCTGGATGAAATACGTGATATTGCGGACAATGTGGATATTGAGATAGAAAGCTTTGTTCATGGAGCACTATGCTATTGTTTTTCGGGACAATGCCTTTTCAGCAGTATGCTTGGCGGAAGAAGCGGCAATCGTGGACGATGTGCACAGCCTTGCAGGCTGCCGTATGAAGTGTATGACAGAAATTATAAGAAGATCAAAACAGAACCTTATGTACTAAGTCCGAAGGATTTGTGTACGATTGAAGATATTCCCAAACTGGCGGCGAGCGGTATCTATTCTTTTAAAATCGAAGGCAGGATGAAGCAGGCAGAATATGCGGCCGGTGTAGTATCTATGTACCGCAAATATGCGGATCTTTATCTTGAGTCGGGCAAAGAGACATTTTCGGTATCCAGGGATGATATGAGAAAGATTTATGATTTCGGCAATCGAAGCGGTTTTACTTCCGGATATTATGAGAAACATAATGGAAAAGATATGATCACATTTGAAAAGCCGAATCATACCAGAGGAACAGATACACCCCATGAAGAGAAAAGATCGCTCTGCAATCAGGAAATGCAGGAAAAGATCAGTGGAAAACTGACTCTATCCAAGGATCAGCCTGCAATTTTAGAGATCGAATGCAAGGGACAGAGGGTTGTGACAGAAGGGGATATTGTACAACCGGCATTAAAGCAGCCGCTTTTGGAACAGAAGATCCGTGAGAACATCACAAAAACAGGCAATACACCATTTCTGTTCGAAAATCTTTCTGTTGAGATGAAGGATGCGGTTTTCCTTCCTATGAAATCGATCAATCAGCTCAGACGTGATGCATTGGAAGAACTGGAAAAGCAGATGGTTTTAAAATATCGAAGAATGGAATCAAAAAATGTATCTTATACAGAGAAAGATGCAGACTGCAAAGAGATTCCGGAACAGATCCATCTTTCTGTATCTGTTTCATGCAGGGAGCAGATAGAACCGCTTTTAAAAGAACTGGAAGTGGATGATATCTATCTGGAATCAGGTTGTTACGAAAAACAATCGTTTTTTGACGTGCTTACATTGGATACTGATAGAATCCATAAGTGCGGGAAAAAAGCATACTTTGTTTTCCCATCCGTTTTCCGCAAACAGACATCTGATTTTTATCTGCAGAACAAAGCATACTGGGAGAATTGCAGCCTCGACGGAATCGTTGTAAAAAGTTATGATGCACTGCAGTTTTCCAGTGAGTATATGCCAAAGCTGCCTGTGATCCTTGATGCAGGTATTTATACATTTAATAATCGTTCCATTCATACACTGCAAAAGCTGCATCCGCTTCGGGTAACAGCTCCGCTGGAACTTAACCGGAAAGAACTTATGCGAAGAGAAAATGCCGGAAGTGAGATCATCATTTATGGATATCTTCCGCTGATGACTTCTGCACAATGTGTGCATGCAAATACCGGAAAGTGTGATAAGAAACCAACAGTAACTTACTTAAAGGATCGTTATGGGAAATATTTTCCGGTAAGAAATCATTGTCAGGAGTGTTATAATACCATATATAACTCAACACCACTTGTACTGTTTCATAACAGACAGGATTTTAAAAGAGCAGGCTTTCACTGTTTCAGATTATCCTTTACAGTAGAAACAAAACAGGAGGTAGAGAATATCCTGTCAGTATATAAAGAAGTATTTGTGAAGCAGTCAAAAACACTTGGAGATGTATATCAGGAAGAATATACGAATGGACATTATAAAAGAGGAGTAGAGTAAAACATGACAAATCTCATCATCGAAATATCAAAATATTTCATGATTTTTCTGTTTGCTTTTTATGCGTATGAATGCTTTGCCGCATTTAAAGCCAAAATAAGACCGGCACAGAGAGAACATATTTTAAACAGACAGTGTGCGATGATTTTCCTGATACATCTGGATGCTTTTGTTGTGATCTATCTTGTAACAGGAGATATTGGAATTGTTGTCTTTTATATTGCCCAGATGGTTCTTCTTGCCCTGATACAGACATGCTATCAACTGTTTTACAGCAGATGTTCCAGATTGCTGACAAATAATCTTTGTATGCTTCTGGCAATCGGTTTTATTATGCTGACGAGACTGTCTTTTGACAGTGCCTTAAAGCAGTTCTACATTGCCGCTGTATCGATCGTGATATCGCTTCTTGTTCCGGTAATGATCCGTAAAGTGGGCTTTGTGAGAAAGCTAAGCTGGTTTTTTGCGGCTGCGGGGATCATTGCACTGCTCGTAGTTGCGGTGGCAGGTTCTACAAGCTATGGGGCAAAAATCTCATTGTCAATTGCCGGAATTTCAATCCAGCCAAGTGAATTTGTAAAGATTTCTTTTGTGTTTTTTGTTGCAGGAATGCTTTATCAGAATACATCCTTCGTACAGGTGTGCATTGCAAGCGTGATAGCAGCCATTCATGTGCTTATCCTGGTCATATCAAGAGATCTGGGTGCGGCTTTGATTTTCTTTGTGACATATGTGATCATGCTATATGTGGCAACCGGCAAACTGCTTTATTTTGCAGGAGGAACACTGGCCGGAGTTGTGGCATCCGTGGTGGCATATCATTTGTTTTCCCATATCAGAGTGCGTGTAATGGCATGGCAGGATCCTCTTGCTTACATTGATAAAGAAGGATATCAGATTTCACAGTCACTGTTTGCGATTGGAACCGGAGGATGGTTTGGAATGGGACTGTATCAGGGAATACCGGATAAAATCCCGGTGGTAAAACAGGACTTTATCTTTTCTGCGATTGCAGAGGAATTCGGAGGAGTATTTGCGTTATGTCTGATCCTCGTCTGTTTCAGCTGTTTTCTGATGTTTCTAAACATCGCAATGCAGATGAAAGACCAGTTTTATAAACTGGTTGCACTCGGACTTGGAACAGTCTATGCATTTCAGGTGTTTCTTACGATCGGAGGTGTGACAAAATTCATTCCATCTACAGGCGTAACACTTCCACTGGTAAGCTATGGAGGAAGCTCCCTGCTTTGTTCAATGATTATATTTGCGATCATCCAGGGACTATACATTTTAAGACAGGATGAAGGAGATTCAGATGGCTCTAAAACTAAGAAAGGCAGATCAGAAAAAAGACAGGCAAACGGATTCAAAAAAGCAGCAGCCGAAGAACTCACGTAAAAAAAACCGGGAATTTGCTGTAGTCATGTATACATTCCTTGTGATATTTGTATGCATGATGGCATACTTTGCATATTTTGAATTTGTACGGAGTGAGGATTTTATCAATAATCCTTATAATAAGAGACAGGATCTGTTCGCACAGAAAGTAGTACGTGGCGAAATCCGTTCAGCAGATGGATATACACTTGCCGATACAGCAATTTCGGAAGATGGCGGGGAAGTACGGGAGTATCCCTGTGAAAATATGTTTGCACATGTTGTTGGCTTTGCTACAAATGGCAAAGCAGGACTTGAATCGACAGAGAATTTTAAATTATTACGATCCCACACTTTTTTTCTTGAAAAGATCATAAATGAACTTCAGGGAGAGAAGAATCAGGGAGATAATCTGATCACCACACTGAACTATGATTTGCAGAAAACTGCATATGAAGCATTGGGAAAGCGGGATGGTGCAGTTATTGTCATGGAACCGTCTACCGGAAAGATTCTTACGATGGTTTCAAAACCAGATTATGATCCGAATAATATTTCAGAAGAATGGGAAGAACTGACATCAGAGGACAGTAAGAGCACGGTTCTTTTGAACCGGGCAACGCAGGGACAGTATCCGCCGGGGTCTGTTTTTAAAATCTTTACAACACTGGAATATCTCCATGAAAATCCGGATTATGAGGCTTACGAATATGACTGTAACGGAAGCTTTTCGTCAGGAGGTGCGGTGATCCACTGTTATAAGAACAAACGACATGGAAATGTTGATCTGAAAGAGTCTTTTGCAAATTCTTGCAATTCTTCTTACGCGTCGATCGGGCTGTCTTTGGACCGGACAGGTTTTCAGTCATTGTGCGATGGCATGCTTTTTAATACAGATCTTCCGTGGAAAGGAGAATACGCAAAGAGCAGTTTTTCCATATCAGAAGATGCAACCGATTCACTGATGATGGAGACATCCATAGGACAGGGAAAAACGCTTGTGTCCCCGCTTCATATGCTGCTTGTTACTTCCGCGATCGCAAATGATGGCATTCTTATGAAGCCGTATCTGACGGATCGGATAGAAAACTATAACGGAATCCTTGTGGAGGAAACGGAACCGGCAGAATATGGACGTCTTGTGTCGGAAGAGGATGCAGCAGTCTTACAGCAGTTTATGGAAGAAACGGTTAATGATGGTACTGCAGACCGTTTGAAGGGCAGAAGCTATACAGCAGCCGGCAAGACAGGAACAGCAGAATTTTCCAGCTCGACGAAGGCGGCTCATGCATGGTTTGTTGGATATGCACATCAGGATGGGATGGAGGACATCGCGATTGCAGTGATCGTGGAGGATTCCGGTGCCGGAAGTGAGTATGCGGTGCCGATTGCCAGGAAAGTATTTGATGCTTATTTTTCAGAATAGCAAAATGAAAGTTTAGAAAAAATTTTTGGGGTTTAGAAAGATTTAAGAATCTTCTTTCTATATTTGTTGCAGGACAAATTGAAAAGTATTATACTTATAAGAAAAACTGGGATGACCAGAGTGCAGGTGCAGGGTAAGAAAAGCACAGGTGATTCCAGAGACCACATCAGGAGGTAGATTTATGATCGAGGCAACGAGTTGTGGCGGTGTGGTAATCTTTCGAGGTAAGATACTTCTCTTATATAAGAATTACAGGAATAAATATGAGGGTTGGGTTCTTCCCAAGGGAACTGTAGAAGAAGGGGAAGAATTCAAGGATACGGCTGTACGTGAAGTGCTGGAAGAAACAGGTGCAGCAGCAAGTATCGTTAAGTATATAGGGAAAAGCCAGTATACGTTTACCGTGCCGGAGGATACTGTGGAGAAGGATGTCCACTGGTATCTGATGATGGCAGACAGCTATTATAGCAAACCGCAGCGCGAGGAGTATTTTGTGGATTCCGGCTTTTATAAATTTCATGAGGCCTATCATCTGCTGAAGTTCTCCAATGAGAAGCAGATACTTGAGAAAGCATATAACGAGTATCTTGAGCTGAAGAAGAATAATTTATGGGGTACGCATAAGTACTTTTAAATGTGAGGATTTACATGAAATGGTATGACGATTTATATGTGGGAGAGAGCATCATACATAAGACGAACCAGGTCAAATGGAAGATTCTTCACAATGCAGGACAGATCAATATTTATGTGATCACTTTGGCATCTAACGACAAGAATCTGCTTGATATTATACCATCCCACGAATTATTGCAAAGAGGATACCCGAAGAAAGACCTTTATGTTGTCGGTCTTGCAAAGGGGTATGACGAAGCGGTGCAGACAGCAGCAGCAATTGTGGATGAGGTATACCGGAGTACCGGAACTTTTGACATTGCTTCTTATTTGCAGAAAAAGAGGAGGTCTTTAAAATCTTGATCTCTGTAATAGTTACAATTTTAAAAATAATCGGGATTGTATTGCTGGCGGTTCTTGGGATTTTGCTTTTGCTGATTTGTCTTATATTATTTGTGCCGATCCGCTACTCTGCAAAAGGAAAGATAGAAGATCGGCTGACTGCAAAAGGGGATTTTCGTTTTCTGTTATCGTTTTTGCATTATGGATTTACGTTTGAAGACGGTGAATTTGACGGACAATTGAAAATCTGCGGGATCCGGAAGAAAAAGACAGTGGATTCTGCCGAGGAGCCGGATGACAGAACAACGGATGAATCAGACAATACAGAACCGGATATGTCGGAAGATAAGGCAGAACAGTTGAATGATCCGGACGAAATACCAAAAGATCCGGATGAGATATCCAGGAAGCCGGGAAGAAAGACAGACCAGGTGGAGAAAGACACTGACGATAAGAAGAAAACAATTTCATCCGGCAAAAAAAATCCGCTTGGAACAATAAGCCGGAAATGGAAGCGTCTGTGCGGCAAGGCAGGAGAAATCCTTCATTCAACAGAACGAATCCGGAAGTTCCTTACAGATGAGAAGACAAAATATGTGTCAGAAAGAGTTGCTTCAGAAGGGCTATATCTTTTGAGGCATCTGGGATTTCGGAAATTGAAAACGGAGCTTACGTTTTCGCTTGCCGATCCTGCCAGGACGGGACAGGCATTAGGAATTTTAAGCATGATTCCTGCTTTATACAAATATGAGTTTCATATTTATCCGGATTTTGAATCAGAACAGTTTTACTTGCGAGGAAGCTTCGAGGCCAGGGGAAGAATTCGTTTGATTTATGTTCTCGTGGTAGCAGTCAGACTTCTGAAAGAGAAAACAATAAGAGAAAGTTTGAAAAAGATATTAAAACGATAAAGGATCATATGGAAAGGTGGTAGTAGTATGGGTGATAACAGCTTTCATACAACAATAGAATCTTTATTTAAAGGCATGGACAGTTTTATTACAACGAAGACAGTAGTAGGAGATGCAATCCATATTGGCGATACGATTATTCTTCCGTTAGTGGACGTTTCGTTTGGCGTGGCTGCCGGGGCATTCAGCCAGGAGAAAAAGAATAACGGAGCCGGTGGTATGGGCGGTAAGATTATGCCGAGTGCAGTCCTTGTGATCCAGAATGGATCTACGAAGCTCGTGAATGTCAAGAATCAGGATGGAGTAACAAAGATCCTTGATATGGTGCCGGATTTTGTGAATAAGTTCACTTCGAAAAAAGATGATGCAGCATTGTCAAAAGATGATACTTCTGTGGATGAGGAAGCAAAGAAAGCGGCCGAGCAGGAAATGACAGATATTCTGAAAGAGTCGGTAAATAAGGAAGATACAAAAACGGAATAAGGACGATTGCATCCAGACAACATATAGCAACATGGTACAGAATAGGAAAGCAACGATAAAAGAGACATATATTATAATAAGGATATATGTCTTTTTTGGTGTTTAAAATGAAACGTATCGCAGGATTTGCAATGTTCTTTTTTGGTTTGGGGATGTTTGGAATGTTTTTGATACCGAATGATTTTTGCGGCATTTTCATCATGATAGTGTGTATGCTGATGGGATATTATTTGTTTTGCTGTCCGTGATGGAAAAAAGAATCTCGCCTGCGAGATTCTCCGCCTGCGGCGGGTCGCAATATGCGACATGTTTCTTATCCGCCGCAGTGCGATCCTCACGGAGTGTTTTTTTGTGTAATAGGAAACTTTGTTTCCTGTTACACAAAAAAAGAGAACTGCAACGCAGTTCTCTTGTGTGTCAAAAGACTAAGCTCTCTCAACTTTTCCGGATCTCAAACAGGAAGCACATACATATAATTTTCTAGGTGTTCCGTTAACCTTGCAGCTAACACGTTTGATGTTTGATTTCCAAACTCTATTTGATCTTCTATGTGAATGGCTTACTTTAATTCCGTAATGATTGCCTTTTCCACAAACTGCACAATTTGCCATTTGCTTTGCACCTCCTCGCATTTTCCTAAGCCTATATTTATAACAGGCTCACAACATGATTTATTTTAACAGATTGAAAAGGATATTGCAAGAGAAAATTAAAAAAAATATAAAAAATACAATTTATGACTATGAATTTCTAAAAAAAGCGGTTATAATATACTCTAAACTAGCGTTATTATGTGTAAGGGCGTGGAAAGCATCCACTCATTACAAAAATAAAGAAAGGCATGGTTATATAATATGAATGGACAGATGGAAACCAAATTAGGCAAAGTTATAATAGATCCTGAAGTAATTGCTACTTACGCAGGTTCTGTGGCCGTAGAGTGTTTTGGCATTGTAGGTATGGCTGCTGTAAATATGAAAGACGGACTCGTGAAGTTATTAAAGAAAGATTATCTTACACACGGAATCAATGTTTCTGTGAATGAAGAGAATAAGATCACAATTGATTTTCATGTGATCGTAGCATATGGAATAAGCATCAGCACAGTTGCGGATAATCTGATCGAAACAGTCAGATATAAGGTAGAAGAATTTACAGGCATGGAAATTGAGAAGATTAACATCTACGTCGAAGGCGTACGTGTGATTGATTAAGGAGGATTTAAGAAGTGGAAATCACTACAATAAATGCGGAACTCTTCGCCAGAATGTTTCTGGCAGGAGCGAATAATTTAGAGGCCAAAAAGGAATGGATCAATGAACTGAACGTATTCCCTGTTCCGGATGGAGATACCGGAACAAATATGTCAATGACGATCATGTCAGCGGCAAAGGAAGTTGCTGGAATCGAGAATCCGACAATGGCTTCTCTTGCAAAGGCAATTTCTTCCGGATCATTACGTGGAGCAAGAGGTAACTCCGGTGTTATCTTGTCACAGTTATTCCGTGGTTTTACGAAGGTGATCGCAGAATATGATGAGCTGAACGTACAGATCGTTTCAGATGCATTCCAGAAAGCAACAGAGACTGCTTACAAAGCAGTTATGAAACCAAAAGAAGGTACGATCTTAACCGTAGCCAAGGGAATGTCTGACAAGGCAGCAGAACTTGGAGAAGAGACAGATGATCTGGTTTATTTCTTTGATGAGATCATCAAAGAAGGTGATCATGTATTAAGCAAGACTCCGGATATGCTTCCTGTATTAAAACAGGCTGGAGTTGTAGATTCCGGCGGACAGGGACTGATGCAGGTTTTAAAGGGTGCCATGGACGCACTTCTTGGAAAAGAGATAGATTATTCTGCAGTAACTGCTTCAACAGAAGGAAGTCAGGGAGGAGCATCCTCTTATATTGACGCACAGGCTGAGCAGGAGATCACATTTACTTACTGTACACAGTTCTTAATTATGTTAGAGCATCCATTTACTGAGAAACAGGAGATGGATTTCAAGAGTTATCTGGAATCAATCGGAGATTCCATCGTTGTAGTTGCTGATGACGAGATCGTAAAGGTACATGTACATACCAACGATCCTGGTATGGCAATGCAGAGAGGTCTTACTTACGGAAGCCTCACAACAATTATCATTGAAAATATGCGTCTGGAACGTGATGAGAAGATCTCTGCCATGAAAGAAAAAGAGATGCAGAATACAGAGAATGCCGAGCAGGAGATCAGATCAGCTGAGGCAGGAGAGCAGGCTGTACCAGCTGAAGAGAAGGAAATGGGATTCATTTCTGTCAGCATCGGTGAGGGAATCAATGAAATCTTCAAGGGACTTGGAGTAGACTACATTATCGAAGGTGGTCAGACTATGAACCCAAGTACAGAAGATATGCTCAATGCGATCGATAAGGTAAATGCAAAGACAATTTTTATCCTTCCAAATAATAAGAATATTATTATGGCAGCAAATCAGGCAGCTTCCCTGACAGAAGATAAGAAGATCATTGTAATTCCGACCAAGACAATACCACAGGGTATCACTGCACTTGTTAACTTTATTCCTGACAGTACACCGGAAGATAATGCAGAACGTATGACAGAAGAAATACAGCTTGTTAAAACCGGTCAGGTAACTTATGCAGTAAGAGATACTGTCATCGATGATAAAGAGATCAAGCAGGATGACTATATGGGAATCGGTGACAAGGGAATCCTTTCTGTAGGTACAGATATGGAAAAAACAGTCCTTGAAATGATCGGTGAGATGATCGATGAAGATTCAGCCATTTTAAGTATTTATTATGGGGAAGAGATGAATGAAGACTCTGCAAATGAGATTGCAGAAAAGGTAGAAGAGGAATATCCGGACGTAGAAGTGGAAGTACACTACGGTGGACAGCCAATCTATTACTATGTGATTTCTGTAGAATAAAAGTATGAGATTAAATTCATCCATAAAAGAAGTGAAAGGGATCGGCGATAAAACAGCCGATCTTTTTCTAAAAATAAATATTGAGACAATCCGGGATCTGATCTCCTATTTTCCAAGAACTTATGTGCAGTTCCCGGAGATCAAACATCCTGACGAAGTGGTGGAGGGAGAGACTGCGGCAGTGATAGGGCAGATACGGCAGACTCCGGTTGTGAAGAGAGTGCGCAGCATGCAGATCACGGTAACTTCGATCACCGGCATGGGAAAACGTTTAGAACTTGTGTGGTTTCGTCTCCCATACATCAAAAACAGCCTTCATCCGGGCGGAACTTATGTGTTTTATGGCAAGGTACAGCATAAAAACGGAAGGTTTGTCATGGAGCAGCCGGCAATTTATACGCCGGAAAAATATGAGGCGATGGAACATTTGCTGCTTCCGGTTTACACCCTGCCAAAAGGATTATCAAATCAGCTTATGCTGAAAGCAGAGCGGTCTGTTTTGGAGGAAGAACATTTATTCCGGGATTATCTGCCGACAGAACTGCGGGAAAAGCATCAGCTCTGTGAGTATAATTACGCGATCAAACAGATTCATTTCCCGGACGATATGGAGACGCTGATCGAGGCAAGAAAACGGCTTGTGTTTGACGAACTCTTTTTATTTATCTTAAACCTGCAATATCAGAAAGAAAAAAAGGAAAAAGAGAAAAATCAGTTTTCTTTCCAGTCGGATGATTTTGTGGAACAGTTGATCGAAAAACTGCCGTATAAGCTCACAAATGCCCAATTGCGGGCATTGTCAGAGGTCCGGGCGGACATGCGGAGCGACTACGTTATGCAGCGTCTGATTCAGGGAGATGTCGGTTCCGGAAAGACGATCATTGCGTTTTTAGCGATGGCGGACACTGCACACAATGGCTGTCAGTCTGCGATTATGGCACCGACGGAGGTGCTTGCAAGACAGCATTACGAATCATTTCAGAGCATGTGCGAGATATTTGGACTGGATTTTCCTGTGATTCTTATCACGGGTTCCATGACCGCAAAACAGAAAAAGCTGGCATATCAGGAGATTTTAGATCACCCGGATGCACTGATCATCGGAACACATGCGCTGATACAGGAAAAGGTGATTTATCAGAACCTTGCGCTTGTGATCACAGACGAGCAGCACCGGTTTGGCGTAAAACAGCGTGAAATATTTTCGGAAAAAGGAACAAAGCCGCATATTCTTGTCATGAGTGCGACTCCGATTCCACGGACGCTTGCCATTATTTTATACGGTGATCTGGACATTTCCGTGGTGGATGAGGTACCCGCAAAACGTCTGCCAATCAAAAACTGTGTGGTGGATACCAGATACCGCCCGAAGGCGTATCAGTTTATCGAAAAAGAGGTGGCTGCCGGTCATCAGGCGTATGTGATCTGTCCGTTGGTGGAAGAGAGCGAGAATATGGAGGCAGAGAATGTCACAGACTATGCGAAGCGTCTGAAAGAGGAACTGCCGGATACGATTGAAATCGGACTTTTGCATGGACAGATGAAACCTGCACAGAAAAATGACGTTATGGAACGGTTTGCAGCAAATGAGATACAGGTGCTTATATCGACTACGGTTGTAGAAGTTGGGGTGAATGTTCCGAATGCGACGGTTATGATGATCGAAAATGCGGAACATTTTGGCCTTGCACAGCTTCATCAGCTTCGAGGGCGTGTCGGACGAGGGGATGCGCAGTCATACTGCATTATGGTCAATTGCAGCAACTCCAAGGAGTCACAGAAACGTCTGGATATTTTGAATCAATCCAACGATGGATTTAAAATTGCAAGTGAGGATCTGAAACTGCGCGGCCCCGGAGATTTCTTTGGTATCCGGCAATCCGGTGAAATGCAGTTTGCACTTGCGGATATCTATCAGGATGCCTATATTATGCAGCGTGCAAGCGAGGAAGTTGCGGATATTTTAGGAAAAGACCCGGAACTTTCCGGCGAGGATCATAAAAACCTGAAAGACTATCTGGAACTGTTTTTGGCAGACCAGAGAAATAAATTAAATTTATAACAAATGAAGCAGTAAAAACTTCATAAAACACGTAGAAAGAACC
>CAKQXQ010000014.1 GCA_934292805.1 uncultured Roseburia sp.
TATTTGCTAATTTGTCAACGCCTGCGCCTAATGCTGCTCTGGCTTCTGATCCGTATTTAATTTCTTTTGCCATGATTCTCTACCTCTTTTTCGATTAAAATTCTGACAGCCCAAATGTTATCCGGCTGCTTTTCAATATTATTTAAATTATTCAACAACTGCAAGAATATCATTCTGTCTTACAATAATATATTCTTCGCCATCTAATTTTACTTCTGTTCCTGCATATTTGGAATAAATAACCTTCTGTCCGGCTTTCACCTGCATAGTAACTTCTTTTCCATCAACCATTCCGCCAGGACCTACAGCAATAACTTCTGCTTCCTGTGGTTTTTCCTGTGCACTGCTTGTAAGGATGATTCCTGATTTTGTTGTCTCCTCTGCCTCACACTGCTTTAATACGACTCTGTCGCTCAAAGGTACTAATTTCATGATAATTCCTCCATTTCTATATCTTTCAATTCATTTTTTACTTTTGTTTGTTATTAGCACTCATATGATTTGAGTGCTAACCGATAGTCATATAATATGTTTTTCATTATAAATTAGCAACTTTATCTGTTGTCATTTATTTATATATAACATCTCAAAATCTCTTATTTACTCTTTTTTTCTTGCTTTTTTATATCATATTGGTTTTTCTGAGATTTTATATTTTTTTTAGATTTCGTTCTTCCTTCTCTCTGCCTGCATTTTCCATTTTTTCTTTTACTGCCAGTTTTACAGATTTCTTTACTGCGTCATTTCCTGCTTTCCACAACAGCTTTAATGCACGCGAAAACACCTCTTCCGTTTCAGGTGACAGTCTGCTTTTTGCCTTAAGTAATTCCTGCACTGCCTTCCATCTGCTGTGGTAAAAATCATCTACTGTACGGATATTTGCCGCCTCAAGCATGGAAAATACAGTGTCTACGATCTCTTCCCTCTGTTCCCTTGTCAGCTGATATATCCAGCTTTTCATCGTCTCATCCAAAAGTACACTCTGTGGTGCCACAGCATCCACATAAACAAAATGTGTCCCTATCACTTCCCATGACATTGCATCATGCTGCCCGATCCCGCTCTGCGAGCTCTTTACTACTTCGAATTTTTCCTGATGCTCCAGAAGCATGCCCACAATGCTTGATTCCGGCAGAATGGTACGGATTTTCGGTAACATTCTCTGATATTCCTCACTCTGGATCATCTTCTCACTAAATCCCGGACCATCGTTGCTATATACACATACAATACGCCTCTGTATTGACTCCTCGCATTTTACCGATGCATAAACAGAAAGATTGCCGCCTTTGGAATGTCCTCCTACCCGGATCGTCTGAAACTTTTCTTTCATCATATGATTTAAATATGCGACCGCTTTAAGCTGTCCCGGTGTTTCAGAAAGATATCCCATATTAAAGTTCTCTCTCCATCCAACGATCGTATTGTCTGTTCCACTGAATGAAACATATACACTTTCCTCAGAAAGTGCGACGCAGACAACGGAAAACTGCGACTGTTCTTCCAAACTGATGTCATTAAGATAGCCAAAAAGTCTTACGTTTTGAAAACGTTTTGTCTGTGCCATTTTCTTTAATACAAACGCAGCTGTTTTGGTCATGGATACTCTTGCAAGGATTTCTTTTTCATCATGTGTTTCAAAAAACTTTTCTGAGGCTTCTGCAACTGTAATACTACCTTCCTCACCGGGCTTAGGAACGATCCCCTCAAATTCCACATATACAAGCTGTGCAAGGATCAGGTTATCAACCTCATTAAATGGTGACTGTGAGAAATCAAGGTCTCCGCGCCAGTCCATGTAATCCATTAAATTTGCCATTTTTTCCTCCTGTTTTCTTTCACTCAGGTAACATACTTCTGTTTTTGCTTAACTGATCAGTCCATAATGTTTCAAGCCATTATAAATACCATCATCCATCACGCCTGTTGTCACATATTCTGCTGTCTCTTTTACCTCCTGTGTGCCATTCCCCATTGCCACACTGTGTGCGACATAGGAAAGCATTTCAAGATCGTTGGCACTGTCGCCAAAAGCATAGGTATGTTCCCATGGAATGTCAAACATTTCACACACTCTTTTAATCCCTGTCGCTTTTGTTATGCCTGCCAGATTTATTTCTACGATACCGCCTCCATGGACTACTACATCAAACTCTTTCCCCATGTCTTTTTTAAATTGGTCTGTATCAATATTTTCCGCAATAAAGCTCATTTTATTGATCACGATCCTGCTGTGATCTTTTGGAATATTCTGAATATATTGGCCCAATTCTTTTCTCAGAAATGCAACATAAGGATCCTCGAGGAAATCTGTTTCATTCACATACACATAATCCGGTCCTTCTAATACTGCCGGTGTATGATGCTTTTCAAGAACCTTCAACGCATGCGTGATCTGTGATTCTTTCCAGAGGACTTCATACTCTGTTTCCCTGTGAAAATCAATATGTGCACCACAGGATGCAATCACTCCGTCAAAACCAATGTCCAAAAGCTTCGGACTCCGGATATTTGCACGGCTTCTTCCGCTGCAGATAAATGCATAATGTCCGTTCTCCCTGAGTTTTTTTATTGCTTCGGCCGTAGATGTCCCGATATTCATATGTTTATCCCAAAGAGTACCATCTATATCAAAAAATACTGCTTTTTTCATCTGACTGTTATACCTTTCTGTAACCTCTTATTTTTTTGCAGTTACTTTATTATATTGCTTTTATCTATGTATTTCCATAGTTTTTTCCAGTGAAAAAGGGTGAGTCCGAAAAATATCGTCTAACAATTTATCATTTATATTATAACTTCCACAAATTATTATTCACTATGCATGGAGAAGCTGTCCATGTCATAGTTCTTAAGATTATCATGGATTCCACGTTCGTCTGCATTGGAAATAAGTGCATCTCTGTTCTTCTTGGAAGAGATCTGATCACTGAATGCACTTGGTCCTCCGACACATCCGCCTTCGCATACCATACCTTCAATGAAATCTTCCGGCAATCTTCCGGCTTTCATTAATAAGAGTGCTTTCTTACAATCAGCCGCACCGTTGCACTTGCATACTTTTGCATCAATCTCATCTTCGGATTCTTTCAGGCTCTGTAATACAGCTGCTGTTACACCGCCCGCATTGGCAAATCTCTTACCATATACGGAAGACTCCTGATAATTATTCTCATCTGGTTCTAACACTACAGATTTGGCTTTCATAATTGCACGGATCTCTGAGTATGTTAAAACATAATCTGCATTTCCTTCAATCTTCTGATCTTCTACTTCGGATTTCTTTGCAACGCAAGGTCCGATAAATACAGTTACTGCTTCCGGATCTTTTGCTTTGAGCATACGGGAAACTGCTGCCATTGGAGAGATTGTAGTAGATACGCAGTCTGCAAGTTCAGGGAAATGGCGTCTTACCATATTTACAAAAGCAGGACAGCAGGAAGTTACTTTCTTCTTTCCTTCTTTGTATGCTTCTGCCCATTCTTCTGCCTCATAAGCTGCTGTCATATCTCCGCCCAGACCAACTTCGATAAAGCCATCAAAGCCAACCTGCTTCATTGCCTTCTTCCAGCTGTTCATTGTAATATCCGGACCAAACTGTCCCTCTGTAGCAGGAGCTGCCATTGCATATACCTTCTTACCGGATTTTAATGCTTCTATTACATTTACAATGTAAGTTTTAGAACCGATCGCACCGAACGGACAGCTGTGGATACATTTTCCGCAACGGATACATTTCTTCTCATCGATCACGGAAATACCATATTCATCATATGTAATAGCATTAACCGGACAGCTGAATTTACATGGTCTCTTTAAATGTGCGATCGCATTGTAAGGACATGCCTGTGCACACTTACCACACTCTTTACATTTCTGTGGATCAATATGGGAACGAAGTCTTCCCGGCTCGATCGCTCCGAATTTACATGCGTTAATACATGCTTTTCCAAGACAGTTCTGACAGTTCTCTGTTACCGTATAACTGGAGATCGGACAATCTTCGCAGGCTGAGCTGATAACCTGGATCACGTTTCCGTCATCAATTGCTCCCGGTGCTTTTCCTTCTGCAAGTCTTACTCTCTGTCTGATAATCTCTCTTTCTTTATAAATACAACAACGGAACTGTGCGGTTGGACCAGGGATTAACTGGGTTGCAATGTAGTCCTTTTTCTCTTCAAGTTCTCCGGCAAATGCGAGTTTTGCCACTTCATAAAGGACATCATGTTTGATCTTAATTACATTTTCATCAGCATACATTGTAGTTGTTACCTCACTTTTCTTTGTTCGTTAATTTTTTAACCATATATGACATTATAACTGAAATGTATATAATTTCAAGTAGGCACGATGTATTTATTGACAAACATACGCTATGCCTCTCCATGCTTTTCACTTTTATGTAAAACCTGACTGCCCGAAGCCTTGACATGTCACGCTTATGCTTTTAAAATTAATTTTAATAAACAGGCATTGTAAGTGCAAAAGTATTTATCCTTAAGCATCCCGTGTATTTATTGGAGGAAAACTATGTTGAAACTATTATTTTACCTTATGTTCTTTCCTATCATTCTGGCATTTAAGCTTATCGGCTTAATATTCAGCGGAATACTTGGTCTTTTTAAGATCATCGGCTTAATTGATATTTTCAAATGAACAATCTCTATCAGTATGATAATGGCTGAAAGGAATCCGTCATTTCGGTATATTCCTCTTTTGTAATTGAAACTTCCCTACCTGTTCCATCACCTTTGTAATAGTTTTCATTACCATTCTCATCCGTCACTGCTCCGAAGAAAAATGTTTTCGCAACAGTATCCGCGCCGTCATATCTTCGCATTACAAAGTCATCACTGTCAGCCCCTGCATGTGCATTTACGATCCAATAAGCATTCTTGTAACAGGACAGTAAACAGGTGTCGCCGGTTCCTTCTCCGCTTGCAAACAGTGTCACCTTATCATCTTTTGCATCAAAAAAGCATGCACCATAAGGTCCTTTTAAAACAAGTTCTTTCTCTCCGTCGTTATCAGCATCCAAATATCCATATACAGAATACGAATCCCATTCTCCGCCATCAATATCAAAATTCTTTATATTGGCGGTATAAAATCCGCTTCCATCCTCATTTTTGCAATAAGCATCTATATCCCCATTCAGGAAAGATTCAAATAATTTTTCAGAATCGGAACTAACTGTATCCTGCTCTTTCCCTGCATCAATTGCACCCTCATTCTTTTTTTCAAGGATAAACCGGTACCCAATGCATAAAAAAATCAGAACAACCGCTATCACGATCAGGGTTAAAGATATTATTCTTTGTATTCTTCTCTTATTTTTTCTTTTTGTTTTTCTCATTTATGTCACACCCTTTTTAAATTTTCGAACAGTGGAAATTATATCATTATTAAATATTTTTTCAATTAATTTATTCAAAATTCCAAGAAAAGCCCTATAGAATGCACACTACTAAAATAAGCCTACATGCTCATACTTACTAAGCATATAGACTTATTTAGATGTCTTAATCATATGAATTTTTGTATTTTAACTTGTATTTTCAACTACAAAAAACCGCCTATTTCCCGACAATCTCCTCGGTATTGATAAACTGGAACGGAGTTGTCTGGTATACGTAATAATTCAACCAGTTTGAATAAAGGATATTGCCATGAGACCGCCACTGAAGCTTTGGTTTCTTCGTGTCATCATTATCCGGGTAGTAGTTTACCGGCATTTTGATTTCAAGACCTTTCTCCTTATCACGCTTATATTCCTTATCAAGCGTTACCCTGTCATATTCCGGATGCCCCATCACAAAAATCTTTCTGCCTTCATCTGCAATTGCAAGGAAAACACCTGCCTCGTCCGATTCTGCGAGAATTGTCAATTCCTTTACCGAGCGGATATCCTCTGTACTGACCTCAGTATGTCTGGAATGCGGTGCCATGAAGCAGTCATCAAATCCACGAACAAGCGGTACCTTACGGTTCATAACATGATGTTCATAAACACCAAACTTTTTCTCAGGAAGAAGATGCTTCTGAAGTCCGTAATGATAATATAATCCCGCCTGTGCTCCCCAGCATAGATGAAGTGTGGATGTTGCATGTGTCTTACTCCACTCAAAGATCTCACACATCTCTTTCCAGTAGTCCACTTCCTCATACTCCATCTGTTCTACCGGAGCTCCTGTAATAATAAGTCCGTCATAGTATTTGTTCCTGATATCCGCAAATGTTTCATAAAACTTATTAAGATGGCTCAATGAAGTATTCTTAGATTCATGGGAGGAAACAGTAACAAATGTCACATCTACCTGCAATGGTGTATTTGACAGGGAACGAAGCAACTGAAGTTCTGTATCCTCTTTGAGCGGCATTAAATTTAAAATTGCAATGTTGATTGCCCTGATGTCCTGATGTGTTGCACGATTCTCATCCATAACAAATATATTTTCCTTTTCAAGTATTTCCTTTGCCGGCAAATCACTCTGTGTCTTAATTGGCATACTATCTCATACCTTCCTGTCTGTTATTTCTCTAAATTCCAAGCATTTCCTTTAACTGTTCTTCCGAGATCACCGTTATTCCAAGCTCCTGTGCTTTTGTAAGTTTACTGCCGGCATTCTCTCCTGCAAGAACATAATCTGTCTTCTTTGAAACAGAACCGGAAACCTTTCCGCCGAATTTTTCTACCAGTTCGGATGCCTCTTTTCTTCCAAAGGTAGGTAATGTTCCGGTAACAACGACTGTCTTTCCGGTAAGCACTGACTCGATCGTTTCTGTCTCCTCTGCTTTCATATTCACACCGTATTCTTTCAGCCTGTCCAGAATCTTCTGATTCTTTTCATCAGTGAAAAAATTCCGGATACAGAGTGCACTGACTTCTCCAATGTCATTCACTTCCATCAGTTGCTCGACTGTTGCATTCTTCAGACTGTCCATATCTTTAAAATGCTTCATGATCGCTCTTGCAGCAGCTTTTCCGACATTTGGAATACCAAGTCCTGTCAATAGCTTATACGCATCATTTTCCCTGGCTTTTTCGATTGCATCCAAAAGTTTATCTGTATTTTTTTCTTTTCCGATAATTCCTTTTTCGATCAGTTCGTCACGATGTGTCTTTAACACAAATACATCTGCGACATTATTAATATACCCCAAACGGACAAGTTCTTCAATATAAACTGTACCAAAACCTTTGATATCCATTGCATCTCTGCCTACAAAGTTAATAATATGGCGTTCTAACTGTGCCGGACAGTTTGGAGAAGTACATTTTATATCTGCTGTATCCTTTTCACGTTCTGTCTTCGCACCACATACAGGGCATGTATCCGGAATCACAAAACGTTTCCATCCGGCCGGTCTTTTTTCTTTCTTTACTTCCTTAATCTTTGGAATGATCTCACCGGATTTGTATACAACGATCGTGTCACCGATTCCAATGTCCAGCTCATTGATAAAATCCTGGTTGTGCAAGGTAGCCCTGGAAACAGAGGTGCCGCAAAGGCGTACCGGCTCAAAAACAGCTGTCGGTGTGATTCTTCCTGTTCTTCCGACTGACAGTTCTATATCAAGAAGCCTTGTTTCTTTTTCCTCCGGCGGATATTTGTAAGCAACTGCCCAACGCGGCACTTTGGAAGTTGCACCCAGCTTTTCACGATCTGAAAAACGGTTGATCTTCACAACTGCTCCATCAATATCATAACCAAGATTTCCTCTATTTTCTCCGATTGCTGTGATCGCATCCCATACTTCCTCTGCTGTTGTACAGACTCTGTAATCGTCGATCACTTTAATTCCCTGTTTTTTCAGAAATTCATATCCCTGTGTATGTGTTTCAAATGACATTCCACGTACCTGCTGGATATTAAAGATAAACATGGATAAATCGCGCTCTTTTGTCACTTTGCTGTCTAACTGGCGGAGTGTTCCTGCTGCACAGTTTCTCGGATTGGCAAAGACTTTTTTTCCTAACAGCTCCTGTGTCTCATTTACTTTCTCAAATGCAGCATTTTTCATATAAACTTCGCCACGGATTTCTAAATATTCCGGCTTGTCTTTCAGTTTCTGCTTCACATCCTTTATCACTCTGGCATTGGCTGTAACATCTTCTCCGAAGTTGATTCCATCGCCTCTTGTCTCAGCCAGTTTCAGTTCTCCGTTTTCATAGCGCAGCGACATGGAAAGTCCGTCAATTTTATATTCCACCACAAATTCCGGATGATCTAACTGCCTTTTCATTTCCTCTACAAAATCAACTACTTCCTCTTTTGAAAATACATCCTGAAGGCTTAGCATCGGCACATTATGTCGTACCAGAACACCTGCTTCTCTTTTTGCCATTCCTCCGACTCTCTGCGTCGGAGATGAAGGCGTAACAAGTTCTGGATGTTCCTTCTCTAACTGTTTTAATTCCTGCATCATCATATCGTATTCATAATCAGTGATCTCTGGACTGTCCTGATTATAGTAACGATCAATATGGTATTCGAGTGTTTTTCGTAATTCGCTGATTCTTTCTTCTACTGACATTTATTTGCTCCTATATACTGATACGCGTGGTCTTTCCTTCTTCTCTGTTCTGCCTGCACTTACAGCTTCTCTTCTTTTGTCCGGCTGCTTCTTTACCGAACGGACTGTCTCGTTGGAAGAATCTTTGATCAATGCCTGAAGCTGTCTGTATTCCTCAGGTGTGACATTTCTGTAAGTTCCTGCCGGAAGGTCTCCCAGTTCAATATTCATGATCCTTGTACGCACTAATTTCTGTACACGATAGCCAAAATACTCACACATCCGCCTGATCTGGCGGTTTAATCCCTGTGTCAGGATAATTTTAAACTCTTTTTTTCCAACCTGCTTCACATGACATTTTCTCGTTGTTGTGTTCAATTCCACAAGCGGCACCCCATTTGCAAGACCATGGAGGAAGCTTTCTGTAACCGGTCTGTTTACAGTAACAACATACTCTTTCTCATGCATATTCCCGGATCTCATCATTTTGTTCACAATATCTCCATTATTTGTCAGCAAAAGCAGACCCTCTGAATCTTTATCAAGACGTCCGACCGGATAGATTCTTTTGGGATAGTTGATATAATCGATAACATTATTTTTTTCCCGTTTTTCTGCAGTACAGACAACTCCGACCGGTTTGTTGAATGCGATCAGTATCATCTCTTCTTCCTTTGACACCTTTTTCCCCTGAAAAAGAACCGTCTGTCCTTCAAATACTCTGGCACCTGTCTCTGCGGTTACTCCGTCAATCGTAACATTTCCCAATTCAACCTGTCTGTCTGCTTCCCTTCGCGAGCACACTCCTGCTTCACTTAAATATTTATTAATCCGGATTCCGTTTTCTTCCATGTCTACTTCCCTTCATCTACACAAAAAACGGAGACTTCAAACTACCGGAAGCCTCCGCAATCACTGACATAATTATTACTTTAACAGATCTGTTTTCACATAACCTGTCTTGCTGTTCCATTTTACTTTCGTCCAGCCTTCAGCATAACTCATCACAACTGTAACATTCTCTCCGGCATAGGCGACACCCACTTTATCTGCAGTTTCGTTCATAGAAGAACGGATATTGGTTGTATTAGACAAACGGACTACTGTTCCCTCCGGAAGACTGCTTACAGCTGTCCCCTCTGTTGTAGCTTCCGGTGCGGTTGCTGAGAGATATTCACTCTTCACATAGCCTGTCGTACCATTATAATCAATGATGCTCCATTCACCATCTGTCCCGGTTCTTGTAAGTGCAGTTCCTTTTTCTACAGATCCAAGCTTCTCTGCTGTTGTATCTGCACCAGATCTGACATTTACCTTGTCTACAGCATAAACTGTCTCTGTCTGTGTCTCAGCAGGCTGCTCTTCCGGTGTCTCTGTAACAGGAGTTTCTTCTGTAGCTGGAACTTCCTCCGTAGCCGGAACCTCTTCTGTATCTTCTGGCTCTGCTGCAACGATCGTATTTCTCCATTCTGTGATCGCATTCGGAATCGTAGTTGCACACAGATTAAGAAGATTTTCATCAGATGAAAGTGCTGCATCATACTTTTGCTGGATTTCATTCTGCAATTCGATCACATCTGTGCTGTTATAAAATGTTGTGATCAGATTTCTTATACTGGTATCTAATGCACTCTCCTGTCTGGACAGATTGTATTCACTGTAAAGATTATCAATATACAGCCCACCATCTCCGTTCGTTCTTACATAAAAGAAATATAATCCCGGTGCCGGTGTCTCTATATCCATAAACTTCACATTCAGGCTGACACTTACCAGGTAAGAATTGCTGTCAAGCCCTGACTTTGTATAACAGTTAATGTCCTGATATCCTTCTATATACTGGCTGATCACTCCGATATAACTCTGCTCGTTGGCAGTGATCGGTGTTGCCAGTGTCTGGAGTGTTGCTACATCACCTGCTGCATATGCATTAAAATAATTCGTGATCAGTTCGTTCACAGCCGGGATCGCATTCTCCTGATACGCTTCTTCCGTCACCACTTCTTCTGTCGCTTCAACACCATTCTGATCCTTACCTGTTCCTGTTCCGGTAAACTTTACCAGTACAAGCAGGATCACAATGAAAAGTACTCCTGCTATGAAATATCTCAAATTTTTTCTTATAAATTCTATAATATGATTTCCTTCTGCCTTATCTCGATCTGTTGATGCCATTCTAATCAAACCTTTCTGTCATTATGTGCATAAAAACACGCTTTTTATTCTGCAAAGCAAATGTCTTTTCTAAGACCTCTGCCTGTCGTTACTCTCTTACAAACATTTTATATGATAGCATTATCTATGTTTCTTGTCAACGAATGCCAGACTTTTCCAATTCTTAATATTTGTTATAGAAAGAAAAAAAAGATGCCATCTCTGGCATCCATTTACTGCACCTGGCGGGAATCGAACCCGCAGCGTCGGAGTCGGAGTCCGATGTTTTATCCATTAAACTACAGCTGCATATATTCTTTTATCTGTTTTTTACAGCCTATTTATCATAGCAGATAAAACTAAAAATTTCAAGAGATTTTTTCACACATCTTCCTTCTATTACCTTCGAACATACATTCGCTCTTAGTTTACAGAACCTCCATATTTTGCTATAATTAACGCATATAGATATTTACACTTTTATCACACCAGGAGGAATCCATATGCGTTCTCTTATTTTTCACATAGATGTCAATTCAGCCTTCTTAAGCTGGGAATCAGCCAGACGTCTCCGGGAAAACCCGGATGCATGTGATCTAAGAACTGTCAATGCCGTGATCGGCGGTGATGAAAAGATGCGGCATGGTGTTGTACTTGCCAAATCTCCTTCTGCAAAGAAATATGGCATTATGACCGGTGAACCGCTCTCTCATGCCAGACAGAAATGCCCGGATCTGATTGTGGTTCCACCGGATCATGAACTATATGCCGCTTCTTCCAGAAAATTCATCCAAATTCTTAAAGATGTTGCCCCTGTGATCGAACAGTGCAGTATTGATGAAGCTTTCTGCGATATGACAGGAACCGAAAAGCTCTATGGTGATCCGGTTGCCTTCGCAGTCAGTCTCAAAGACCGCATTTACCAAGAGCTCGGTTTTACCGTGAACATTGGCATTTCCACCAACAAGTTACTGGCAAAAACAGCCTCAGACTTTGAAAAACCGAACCGTGTCCATACGCTTTTCCCGGAAGAAATACCGGACAAATTCTGGCCGCTTCCTGTGGAAGAACTGTTTGGCTGCGGAAAATCCACCGCCAAAAGACTTCGTTCCCTTGGCATCACCACAATAGGAGCACTTGCAAAAACAGACCGTGCGATGCTGGTCTCCAACTTTAAATCCCAGGGGGATTATCTCTGGGAATCAGCTAACGGCATCTCCACTTCACCTGTATCATCAGAGTCTCCTGCAAGTAAAGGCTACGGCAACTCGATCACCCTGCCATATGATGTTACCGATGCCATAACTGCCCATCACATTCTGCTCTCGCTCTGCGAAACAGTCGGTGCCCGTATCCGTTATGACAAGGCCTATATCAGTGTCGTCCAGGTTCAGATGGTCGACAATGAATTCCGGCATCGCTGCAAACAGATTTCACTGCCTTCTTCCACGAATGTGACGGAGAAGATTTATGAGTCTGCCCTAGAAGCCTTTGATCAGGGATGGGATCACTCACCTCTTCGTCTTCTCGGAGTCTCGACCAGCAAAGCTACTGACGAGAGCTACGAGCAGTATAACCTCTTCGATCAGGACAAATTTGAACGACTTTCCAGGTTAAACTGTGCCATCGATAAAATCCGGAACAAATACGGTGATGATGCCATTGTACGGGCCTGTTTCGCCCAGAATGCTCCAAAAGACTCCTCATCCGATCAAAGATCCTGAACCTGTTCGAACTGGGAATTATAAAGGTTGGCATAGAAACCACCTGCCGCAAGAAGTTCCTCATGTTTTCCCTGTTCGATAATATCTCCGTCTTTCATGACAAGGATCAGATCAGCATCACGGATCGTTGATAGTCTGTGGGCGATCACGAAACTGGTTCTGCCCTTCATCAAATTGTCCATTGCCTTCTGGATCTCAATTTCTGTTCTTGTATCAACGGAAGATGTCGCTTCATCAAGGATCAGGATTTTATTATCTGCCAGGATTGCTCTGGCGATTGTAAGCAGCTGCTTCTGTCCCTGTGATACGTTGCTGGCATCTTCGTTTAATTCCATCTGGTAGCCTCCCGGAAGCGTTTTGATGAAATGATCTGCTCTTGCAGCTTTTGCTGCTGCGATCACTTCCTCATCGGTTGCATCCAGACGTCCGTACCGGATATTTTCCATGATCGTTCCCTTAAACAGCCATGTATCCTGCAGTACCATTCCAAATGCATCTCTAAGCTCTCTCCGGTTGAAATCTTTAATATTGGTTTCATCCAGACAGATAGACCCGCTATTCACATCATAGAAACGCATCAACAGTTTTACCATCGTCGTTTTTCCGGCTCCGGTTGGACCTACAATCGCGATTTTCTGTCCTGGTTTTACACTGGCAGAAAAATCATTGATAATGATCTGATCCTGATTATATCCGAAATGAACATGTTCAAATGTTACAGCACCTGTAATTTTGGATATATCTGCAGGATGTGCTGCAAGCTGTTCTTCTTCCTCTTCATCCAGGAATTCAAACACCCGTTCCGATGCTGCAGACATTGACTGTACCTGATTGATGACCTGTGCGATCTGCTGGATCGGCTGTGTAAAATTCTTCACATACTGTATAAATGCCTGGATATCACCGATTGTGATCGTTCCACGGATTGCAAGCAGTCCACCGGTCAATGCAACACATGCATAACCAAGATTTCCGACAAATGCCATGACAGGCTGCATCATGCCGGACAAGAACTGTGATTTCCATGCTGAATCGTAAAGGATCTCATTCGTTTTTTCAAACTCTTCTATTGTATCTTTCTCACGGTTGAAGGCCTTGATCACAAGATGTCCGCCATATACTTCTTCCACCTGTCCGTTAATGTGTCCCAGATATTCCTGTTGTGCACGGAAATATTTCTGCGACTTTTTCGTCACAAACCCGATCAGTCCCATGGAAATAGGTAAGATCACTACTGCGATCAGTGTCATAAGCGGTGAAATACTAAGCATCATCACCAAAACACCAATTAATGTAGCTGCTGAAGTAATGATTGTTGTAATACTCTGATTTAATCCCATTCCAAGTGTATCAACATCATTGGTGATACGGGATAACACTTCTCCATAGGTCCGGCTCTCGAAATACTTCATCGGCATACGATTGATTTTTTCCGATATCTCTTTTCTGAGCTGATAACATACTTTCTGTGTGATTCCTGTCATGATCCAGCCCTGAATAAAATTAAATATCGCACTGCACAGATACAAGCCAAGTACAAACAAAAGAATCGTTCCGATCCTTCCAAAATCAATGCTTCCGGTTCCCCTGATTTTTGCCATTAAGCCTTCTGATAAAGCTGTCGTTGCTTTTCCAAGTATTTTCGGCCCGATCACATTAAAAATCGTAGAACATGCGGCAAAAATCATAACGATAAAAATGCCGATTTTATATTTTCCAATATAATTCAACAGATTCCCTATTGATTTTTTAAAGTCCTTTGGCTTTTCCGCCACATGCATGCCATGTCCCATCGCTCCCCTGCGCTGTGGCTGTTGTTTCATTTCTCTCTGCTGTTTACTCATTCAAAGCCACCTCACTTTCTTCGATTCCAAGTTCTTTTGCAGACAACTGCGATTCTGCAATCTCTCTGTACACTTCACATGACTTTAACAATTCCTCGTGTGTTCCTTTTCCGACAATCTTTCCGTCATTCAACACAAGAATCTGTTCTGCATGCAGAATCGTACTGATACGCTGGGCTACAATGATCACTGTACTTTCTTTCACATTTTCTGTCAGTGCTTTTCGAAGTGCTGCATCTGTCTTTAAATCCAATGCCGAAAAGCTGTCATCAAAAATATATATTTTCGGATTTTTTGCAATAGCTCTCGCAATTGAAAGTCTCTGCTTCTGCCCACCGGATACATTGCTTCCGCCCTGGGCGATCGCACTTTCATATTTTTCTTCTTTTGCCTCTATAAATTCCGTTGCCTGGGCAATTTCTGCAGCTTTTTTTATTTCTTCTTCTGTCGCGTCATCTTTACCAAAACGAAGATTAGATGCGATCGTACCGGAAAACAGTACTCCTTTTTGCGGTACATATCCTATTTCATTCCTTAAGTCTGACATGGAAATATTACGGATATCCTTCCCATCTAATGTGATGCTTCCTTCTGACACATCGTAAAGACGCGGGATCAGATTTACCAATGTTGATTTTCCACATCCGGTACTTCCGATGATCGCTGTTGTTTTTCCAGGTTCTGCTGTAAAATCAATGTCATGAAGAACGTCTTCCTGTGCACCCGGATATCTGAAATTTACATGAGAAAATTTTACAACTCCGTTATGGGATGTTACTTTCTCTGTCTCTTTCTTATCACAAATAGATGACTCTGTGCGGATCACTTCATCAATACGCTCTGCTGCAACTGCCGCACGTGGCAGCATAATAGAGAGCATTGTAAGCATTAAAAATGACATGACGATCATCATCGCATATGTGATAAACGCAGTCATTGCACCAACCTGCATGGAGCCCGCATCAATTTTGTGTGCACCAAACCAGACAATACCAACTGACAGCAGATTCATGATCATCATCATTCCAGGCATCATAAATGTCATGACACGGTTTGTAAATAACATTGTTTTTGTCAGGTCTTTGTTGGCCATGTCAAAATGCTCTTCTTCTTTCTTTTCACGTCCGAATGCACGGATAACAGAAAGTCCTGTCAAAATCTCCCTTGATACCAGGTTCATATTGTCTATTAACTTCTGCATAAGTTTGAATTTTGGCATTGCAATAGACATAAGTACCATAACATACCCGAGGATCACTGCCACTGCAAGAAGTATGATCCATCCCATTCCTGCACCGGTCTGTATTACCTTTATAACTCCGCCCGCACCAAGAATCGGTGCATACGCGATCATTCGAAGCAGCATAACGGAAACCATCTGGATCTGCTGGATATCGTTCGTACTTCTTGTGATCAGTGATGCCGTTGAGAACTGATCCATCTCGGCATTTGAGAAGCTGACAACCTTTTTAAATACTTTTTCTCTTAAACTCTTACCAATGCCGGCTCCGACGCGGGATGCAAAAAATCCGACAAAGACTGTCACAACACCTATGACAAGTGCCATGCCGACCATTTTAGCTCCGGCTGTAAGAAGATAACTTTTCTGTATTTTCTCCACATCGAGTCCTGCTGCTTTATCACAGGATACCGCATAGGCTACTCCCATAGATTTCACAAGTGAAGTTCCCATTGTATCAATTGTTTCTTCCATGCTGTCACGCATAGATAATATGGTATCTTTCTCAAGCATTCCTTTCGAAAGCATGTTTTCAAATACCGGACGGATATCTGTGCAGTTTACAATAGCAGATTTTCCATTATCGTCTTCTCTTTCCTGTTGAAAGCTCTTAAGATTTACGCCAAGCATTGCTCCGATTTCTTCAATACTAAGCTTCTCTAATGCTTTCTCATCTGTACCTGACTGTGCAGCAACAAGCTGTTTTACTGCTGATTCTTCCATATTGCTCATCTGATAATTCATAATAAGCGGAACAGCCAGTTTTTCATCCAGCATTTCAAGCTCATCTTTCTCTGTCGCAATGAGACTGTAGAGTTCTCCATCTTTTCTATAACTGCTTTCCCAGAGTTTTTCTTCTTCCTCAGTCATAATAAACTCTGCCGTCTCAAATTCTTCTTCTGTCAGCTTCTCCGGAACCACGTGTTCCACACCACTACTTTGTATACCAACATCAATAATCTTTGATGTGTACGCAGGCAGTGACAGATCACACCATGCCTGCACAAAAAGTAATGCGACGATAATTATAACAGACTTCCAATATGGAAGCATATTTTTAAATATCTTACTCATTCTTCTTTTTCCTTTCTGTCAACCCATTTTCTAGCCTGTATTTCTTTTTCAGCAATATGATAAATATTATTCATATATGTGATCATACGTCTCATGTCTTCCTCATCCACCTGGCTCATCACTGCACAGCCGAAATCAGACATTACATGGCGAGTTTTTTCTGTAACATATCTTCCTTCTTCCGTCAGCTCGACGTAGGTATTCCGTCTGTCCTTCTGATTCACCATCCTCTCAACATATCCCTTTTCTTCAAGTCCTCTTAAAGTCCTGGATACTGCCTGAGGAAGTGCATGCGTTTTTGCTGCCACTTCTGATATTGTGATCTTTTTTTCTTTTTCCTTATCAAATATAGCTGCCATTACATAATAATCCAGTTCGCTGATTTTCGGAAACATATCTAAAATCCTTAATTTCCGAAATTGTCCCATTGATTGAAACCATTCTTCGTATAATTCTTCCACTTTTATTCACCATCCATTATTTAACACTGTTAAATGTTTTGTTTGTTAAATATTAACATCATTGATTATGCTTGTCAATATATTTGACATTTGCTTTAGAAAACATTAAAATATTTTTGTTTTTATATATAAAACATTTTTACGACAAAGGAGAACCAGAATGAGTTTTACATTTTTAAATGAACTGCCTTCCCCAGCAGAGATTAAACACGATTACCCTCTTTCCGATAAATTAAAGGAATTGAAAAAGCAGCGTGATCTTGAGATCAGCAACGTTATAAAAAGTCTTGATGACCGTTTCCTTGTGATCATCGGTCCATGTTCTGCTGATAACGAAGACTCTGTCTGCGATTATGTAAGCCGTCTTACTTCCATTCAGGAAGATGTAAAAGACAGGCTGATCCTTATCCCACGTATATATACAAATAAACCCCGTACTACCGGTGAAGGTTACAAGGGAATTGCATCCCAGCCTGACCCGGAAAAAGCTCCTGATATGGTAGAAGGCCTGATCGCCATGCGAAAAATGCACATCCGTGCCATCGCTGAAAGCGGACTGACCTGTGCAGATGAAATGCTTTATCCTGAAAACTGGGGCTATGTAGAAGATCTTCTCTCTTATGTAGCGATCGGTGCCCGCTCCGTAGAAGACCAGCAGCACCGTCTCACTGTCAGCGGATTTGATGTAGCTTCCGGAATGAAGAATCCAACCAGTGGTGATTTTTCTGTTATGCTAAATTCTGTTTATGCTGCCCAGCATCCACATCATTTTGTATATCGTGGACATGAAGTAGAGACAACCGGAAATCCTTTAACACACGTTATCCTCCGTGGTGCCGTAAGCAAGCATGGAAACAGCACCCAAAACTATCACTATGAAGACCTGATCCGTCTGTGTGAAATGTACGAAAAAATGGATCTTGTCAATCCTGCAGCGATTGTAGATGCCAACCATTCCAACTCTGGCAAGAAGTTTAAAGAACAGATCCGTATCGTAAAAGAAGTCATGCATAACCGCCAGCTCTCTTCCGATATTCATAACATGATAAAAGGTGTCATGATTGAAAGCTACATTGAAGAGGGTTCCCAGAACATCCATGACCACATTTACGGAAAATCCATTACAGATCCTTGTCTTGGATGGGAAGATTCTAAAAGATTAATTTATGATATTGCAGATATGTGCAAATAAACCATCTCTATATAAAAAAGAAGTGCAGAAAACCGCAATGATTTTCTGCACTCCTTTTATCTTTTCATTCACTCTGTTTTTATTCACTTTGTCTGACGGAGAATATGTGATGTCAGCTCTGAATCAATCCCAGCCTTCTTTCCGTATGATTTGATCAGCTTCCAGAAACCCTGCCGGCTCATTGCGCCACCAGTACAATTCGTAAATAACCAGCTGGATTTTTCATCCTTCACAAGAATCATGCGTGCATTTTCAAGGTAATTCTCCAATGCTTCCTGAACGATCATATTTAGAGGAATGGTTCGTTCCTTATGCATATCGTTACAGATGAGATAGCCTTCTTTTAAATTCACATCAGACAGCTGTAACGAAATTAATTCTGATACCCGGATACTGGTGGAATATAGCAGTTCCAACATTGCCTTATCTCTTAATCCTTTGGGGGAAGTAACAACCGGCTGTGCCAGTAGTCTGTCTGTTTCTTCCCTGCTTAAAGCAACCCTCTCTTTCTTCTCAATCTTCGGTGCTTTCAGCATTGCGGATGGGTCGTAGCAGATTTTCTTTCTCATCGCTTCATAATGAAAGAAAGCCTTCATGGAAGCAATACTTCTTGAAACTGTTGCAGGTTTTAATCCGCAATCCTCCAGATGTAAAACATAAGTACTTAAATTATCTGCTGTAATGGCATCAATCGCATCTACCCCATGTTCTTTTAAATATGTACTCATTTTTGTTAAATCGCGTTCATAGGATACCTCTGTATTCTCAGAGGTCTGCTTTTCCTGATGAAGATATTGGATAAAATCACATATATCCTGTTTCATAACCATTACCCGTCCAATTCTTTTCTCTGTTCGTAAATAATATCTCAGCTACTGTAAACCATAATTCATATAAAAAGGTAAATAAGCCGAAAAAATACCCCTTTAAAGAGGTATAATAGTTATTATAATCAGAAGTTTTTTAAAAAGCAATGAATATTTTTCCCACTATTTTCACTGATTTCCCCAAGATACAATATCTCGTTTCTTATTTCTCTTATTCCTCCAATATCTTGTTATTTTTTCAGAAAAAAATTTTTAATATTTTTGGAGAGATTATCCATTCTATAAGAAATCCGGCTAAAAAAAGTATCATTTCCGGCAGAATCCATTTCCCTTTCCTGCGTTTTCCATAAAGCATAATTGCCGTCAGATACGCACTCCATTGCGGTACCACAGCCGCCGCAAACAACACCACACCATAAATTCCACGTTCCATGACTGCCATTGTAAAAAAGCTTCCCATAAGAAACCAGATTATGACCTGGCAAGCTTCTGATACCAGTTTTTTTGAAAAAGCTTTCCCTGCCAGCAGCAAAACAATCAGATTTTTTGTTCTAAACAGGCCAATCTTCCAGAACAAATCCACATCTATATTCCCGGAAACAGCAAATGGGGCATACTCCCAGACTGTGAGCGCCCCATAATTTGCAAGATTATTTTTCCCAATAATATTTACTGTGAAAACTCCTAACAGAAAAAAACTTACAGCTAACAGACAGCATTTACGGATCACCTTATTTTCTCTCCATTCCATCTGATGATTTGGATTTAAAATAATCTATGCTGTTATTCTGCAATCTATTTCCTGTTTCTCAGATTTTTATAGGCAAGCAATGCTGCAACCGTTTTTGCATCCTGAAGTTTTCCGGCATAAATCATATCACAGAGTTCCTCTATATCATATGCTTTTACATCAATAGACTCCGCATCATCAAGATGTCTGTGTCCTTTTACCAGTTTCTGTGCCAGGTACACATCGATAAATTCATCGCAAAATGCAACTGTCGTCTTAAGCGAGATCAGAAAACTAAGATCCTCACTCCTGTATCCCGTTTCTTCCTCCAGTTCTCTTGCAGCACAGACTTTTGTATCCTCCGTAACACTGTCTCTTGCACCTGCCGGAATCTCCAATGTCATTCTCTCTAATGCATTTCTATATTGTTTTACCATCAAAATCTTTCCATCTTCTGTAACTGGCACAACTGCGGCCGCACCTTTTCTATGTGACACGAAATCCCACTCTTCTGTTTTTCCATTTGGAAGCAGCATTGTATCTTTGTAAATATCAAGGATTGTTCCTTTTTGTACCAATTCCCTTTTTATACGTTTTACTCTGTCTCTCTCTTCCATTTTTCTATCCCATCCTTAATTTCTTTCTCTATGTTTTATGAAGCAGATATCAAAAGGTCTGCTTCATAAACTTTGTTAGCAGATTGCGCAAAAGAATATGGAAAGTTTCTTTTTGTGCAATGGAGATAAGACTCATGAAGCGTGGAAGCCCCTGCTGAACACGCTTCACGCTTTCAGAGGCTTAGCGGAATGTTTTGCACAATGAAACTTGGAATATTCTTTTGTGCAATCTGCTAGTATAAGCTTAAATGCAGACCTTTTGCCACCTGCATCTTATTATAGAACAAAAAAGAAGGTTTGAAAAGAAACATTCTATTTCTTCAAACCTTCTTATTTATGCTATTTTGCAAAATCTGTAACACGTGATTCACGTATTACATTTACTTTGATCTGTCCTGGATATTCCATTTCAGCCTCAATCTGTTTTGCAATATCACGCGCCATCAATACCATATCAGCATCGCTGACCTGTTCTGGAACTACCATAATTCGAATCTCTCTGCCCGCCTGAATAGCAAATGATTTCTCTACTCCCTTAAATCCGTTTGAAATATCCTCTAACTGTTTTAATCTGTTCGTGTAAGTATCAAGTGTCTCTCTTCTTGCACCTGGTCTGGCCGCACTAATTGTATCAGCAGCCTGAACAATACATGCAATCAGAGACTGTGGTTCTGCGTCACCATGATGGGACTCTACAGCATTAATCACAATCGCTGACTCTTTATACTTTCTACACAAATCTACACCAATCTGAACATGTGATCCTTCCATGTCATGATCTACAGATTTTCCGATATCATGTAATAATCCTGCACGTTTTGCAGTTCTTACATCTACACCGATCTCTGCAGCCAATAATCCAGAAAGCTGTGCAACCTCGATAGAATGCTTTAATGCATTCTGTCCGTAACTTGTCCTGAATTTCATTCTTCCAAGTAAACGGATGAGTTCCGGATGAATTCCATGTACACCTACTTCCAAAGTAGCTGCCTCTCCTTCTTCGCGGATCATTGTCTCGACTTCTTTCTGTGCCTTCTCTACCATCTCTTCGATTCTGGCAGGATGGATACGACCGTCCACGATCAATTTTTCCAAAGCAATACGGGCAACTTCCCTTCTGATTGGATCAAATCCTGATAAAATGACTGCTTCCGGTGTATCATCAATAATAAGATCCACACCTGTCATAGTCTCTAAAGTACGGATGTTACGTCCTTCACGACCAATGATTCTTCCTTTCATCTCATCACTTGGAAGCTGTACAACAGAAATTGTTGTCTCAGCCACATGATCTGCAGCACACTTCTGAATAGCAGTAACTACATAATCTTTGGCCTTCTTATCGGCTTCCTCTTTTGCTTTGTTTTCCATTTCTTTGATCAGTTTCGCAGTATCAAGTTTAACATCTTCTTCAACGGTTTTTAAGAGATATTCCTTTGCCTGTTCGGAGGTTAATCCAGAGATTCTTTCAAGTTCCTGTAATCGCTCTTCGTTGAGCCTTGCAATCTGAGCTTTTTGTTTGTTGATTTCTTCCTCTTTGGCAGCAAAACCTGCTTCGCGTCTCTCGATGGATTCCAACTTCTTATCTAAGTTCTCTTCCTTCTGCACAATTCTGCGTTCACTACGCTGAATCTCTGCTCTGCGTTCCTTGACTTCCTTATCCAGATCATTCTTGACCCTGATAGATTCTTCTTTGGCTTCAAGCATCGCCTCACGCTTTTTGGTCTCTGCTGTCTTTACTGCTTCGTCAATAATCTCACGCGCTCTGTCTTCTGCATTACCAATCTTTGCATTAGCAGCATTCTTATGGTACGCAGTTGTTACAAAGTACGTCAGAAGTGCAGTAACAATAAGAGTAATCACAACAGCAATCACTATCTGCAGCACAGGAGCACCTCCTTTATGAAATTTTCATTGTACATATAACATCTAAATAGAATTATTCACTGTCATAATTAACAACAGATTAATTTTATTCTATTTTGTTCTACATGTCAAGTAATTCGCTGTTCAATATGCATAATATTGCAGTTTTACATGAGATGAATACAACATATTGTACAAAGGTGCAATCTATGATTTCTCAGGTAATTACATATTTCTACAAAATTTCGTCACTCTTCATGACTTTCAATATATCATGACTGCAAAAGCCTCTGCGCAAAAGAAACTGATATTGTTTCCTCTGCTCATTCCGGTCTGTGTTTTCAGAAGAATAATGCCTTTTTTGCAATAATTCCTGTATCTTCCTGCACTCATCTGTACAATACTCTTCTTCCAGTGCGTCTTCGATCACCTCTTTTGCAATGCCCTTCCCATGCAGATCCATCTTAAGACGCTGTCTGCTTTTCTTCTCCTGATGGCATCGGATATAATTTGCCGCATAACGGTGATCGTCAATATAGTGATAACTCTTTACGTATTCGATTGCCTGTAAAATGCATACTTCAGGATATCCGTTCTGCTTTAACTTCTCATAAAGCTGCCTCTCCGTACGATCCTGTCTCTCGAGAAGATGCATTGCTCTCTTTGTAGCCCGTGTCCCAAGCACTTCTTTTAAAATGGTATCATAGACTTCTTCTGATATAACAGCACCTTCTGTAAGTCCGAGCTTACGCATCTCCCCTTTGTATAAAGTAATCTCCGAGCCATCCTCAAAACAGACAGTTGCTCTTCCCTTCTCCAAAGGCATTACAGAAGTGACCATTAACTGCATGTTTTATTCTCCATCTGCTGTATTTTTCTCAACAGCTCCTGCCAGATCTTCTTCCTCTTCCGCTGCTCCATCCAGTTCGAATTTATCTCTTACCTTTGCCTCGATCTCTTCGCACACCAATGGATTCTCTCTCAGATAGTTCTTGGCATTCTCACGTCCCTGACCGATCTTGTCTCCATTGTAAGCATACCAGGCACCAGATTTTACTACGATTCCACAGTCTGCTGCAAGATCTAAAATATCACCTTCTCTTGAAATTCCCTTACCAAACATGATGTCAAATTCTGCTTCCCTGAATGGAGGTGCCACTTTATTCTTAACGATCTTGACACGGGTACGGTTACCCACTACCTCACCTGCCTGCTTCAATGACTCGATCCTGCGGACATCCATTCTTACGGAAGAATAGAACTTAAGTGCCCGTCCACCGGTCGTTGTCTCCGGATTACCGAACATAACACCAACCTTCTCACGAAGCTGATTGATAAAAATAACGATACAGTTGGACTTACTGATGACAGAAGTCAGCTTACGCAATGCCTGGCTCATAAGTCTGGCCTGTAATCCGACATGGGAATCGCCCATATCGCCGTCAATCTCTGCCTTCGGCACAAGTGCTGCAACAGAGTCAACGATCACGATATCAACAGCACCGGAACGCACCATCGTCTCTGTGATCTCAAGTGCCTGCTCTCCACAGTCCGGCTGTGAAATATATAATTCATCAATATTAACCCCTATATTCTTGGCATATGCCGGATCTAATGCATGCTCTGCATCTATAAATCCTGCGATTCCGCCTCTTTTCTGTACTTCTGCAACCGCATGTAATGCAACGGTTGTCTTACCACTTGACTCCGGTCCGTAAATCTCAATAATCCTTCCTTTTGGAAGTCCTCCGAGTCCTAATGCTATATCAAGGCTTAAGGAGCCTGTCGGGATTGTCTCAACATTCATATGTGCTGAGTTATCTCCCAGTTTCATAATTGATCCCTTACCATACTGCTTCTCAATCTGTGAAATTGCAGCGTCTAATGCTTTCAGTTTATCTTCTTTCGCCATTCTTCTTCCTCCATGCGAACTTATGTTCGTTTTCTGTTCTTATAGTATTACACTTTTCCTGAAATGTCAACTCTATAGTGATCTCTCTTTTCTGGAAATTCTGCCGATCCGGCATAAGAATCTGTCTTATAACTTATTTTGATAAAAAGATAATGTATGCAGTTTTTATTGTAATTTATTCAAATATCACTGTCAAGCAATAAGTTCAAGTCGAACGTCCGTCAAATCTGCTATTATTCGCCAGCTAAAAAAGTGGAGTGGCTTCTTATGCCACTCCATTCTTTTTTATAAATTCCATCTTCTGTTCTCAGTCTCTTTTCACGTTTGCGATCATCTCACGGATTGCATCTGCTCCCTGCACTCCGACTGCTCTTCCCTGGAAAAGTCCATAATTCATCACGATCAATGTCGGAATGCTCATGATCTGATATTTCAATGCAAGTCCTGCTTCCTCATCCACATTCACTTTGCCAAACTTTACTTTGCCTTCATATTCCTCTGCAAGCTCCTCGATCACCGGCGACTGCATTCTGCATGGTACGCACCATTCTGCCCAGAAGTCAAGCACAACTGGGATCGGACAGCCTAATACTTCTTCTTCAAAATTGTCTTTTGTAATTGTTACAACTGCCATTTTTCTCCTACTCCCGTCCAAACTCTGATAATACAAGTCCTTCATTTCGGTCAAGCACCATACCGACACTCCATGAGTTCACAAACAGTAACAGCGGACGTCCTTTCAGATCCTGGATCTTCTTCATATCAGATGTTCCAACGATCTTATCCATATTGATCTCTTCGTTTTCAATCCAGCGGATGTGTTCATATGGAAGATTGTCCATGCGGATCTCAACATTATATTCGTTCTCGAGACGATACTTAAGTACATCAAACTGAAGTACACCTACAACACCTACGATCACTTCTTCCATACCCATGTTATATTCCTGGAAAATCTGGATTGCACCTTCCTGTGCGATCTGCTGCATTCCCTTCATGAACTGCTTACGCTTCATTGTATCTACCTGGCGCACTCTTGCAAAATGCTCCGGTGCAAAAGTCGGTATTCCTTCGAATTTGAATGGTTTTGCTGTTGTTATCGTATCACCGATGGAAAAAATTCCCGGGTCAAATACACCGATAATATCTCCGGCATAAGCTTCGTCTACGATATGTCTTTCCTGTGCCATCATCTGCTGTGGCTGTGAAAGTTTGATTTTTTTATTGCCTCCCTGAACATGTGTTACTTCCATGCCTGCCTCGAATTTACCGGAGCAGATACGCATAAATGCGATACGGTCACGGTGTGCCTTGTTCATATTTGCCTGGATTTTAAATACAAATGCAGAAAAATCGTTCTGGAACGGGTCAACTACACCGATGTCTGCTTTTCTTGGCAGCGGGGAACTTGTCATCTTTAAAAAGTGCTGCAGGAAAGTCTCCACACCAAAGTTCGTCAGTGCCGAACCGAAAAATACCGGTGACAACTCTCCTTTTGATACTAATTCCATATCGAATTCCGCACTTGCACCATCAAGCAGTTCGATCTCCTCGAGCAGTTTTTCTCTGGCGTCTGTCCCGATCTCTTCTAATAACGCAGGATCATCCACATGGATATGCTTCTCTTTTCCCTCTTTTGTTCCTTTTAAAGTGTCTGAAAATGTCATGACCTCTTTTGTATTCCGATCATATACACCTTTAAATTCCTTACCGGAACCAATCGGCCAGTTTATGGGACAGGTTGCTATTCCAAGCTCTTTCTCGATTTCATCTAACAGGTCAAACGTGTCGTTCGCATCGCGGTCCATTTTATTAATAAATGTAAAAATCGGAATATGGCGCATAACACAGACTTTAAACAGCTTTCTTGTCTGTGCCTCAACACCCTTGGAACCGTCAATTACCATGACTGCGGAATCCGCTGCCATTAACGTACGGTAGGTATCCTCCGAGAAATCCTGGTGTCCCGGTGTGTCCAGGATATTGATACAAAAGCCATCATAATTGAACTGTAATACAGAAGAAGTAACCGAAATACCTCTTTCCTTTTCAATTTCCATCCAGTCTGAAACTGCATGGCGTGCAGTTGCCTTTCCTTTTACAGAACCTGCCAGGTTAATTGCTCCTCCGTATAAAAGAAACTTCTCTGTCAGTGTTGTCTTACCGGCATCCGGATGTGAAATAATTGCAAATGTTCGTCTTTTTTCTATCTCTTTTCTTAAATCAGCCAAAATATATCCTCCAAATAAAAGCTCTGCTGTAATATTTTTCTGCAACATATAGCGGTCTGCTTCGCAGACTGCCGCTTTATAAGGATATAACGATAAGCCAAGAAAAGCAAGCACAATTTATTTGTTCTCTGCCTCACCGATCACGATCGGAGTGATAATAATGTTTTCTGCCGGCACTTTCGTCTTTCTTTTTACAATATCTTCTACCTGTGCACGCTTTGCATCTGTCACTTCTCCCATATTCAATACTACATCGCAGTTCTCCTCTGTGATGCTTACAACCACATCCGTAAATCCTTTTGCTTCCAGAAGCATTTCTGCTGCATTCTCACGTTCTGCAATATCTGTGATCGCAATCATTTTATTGATTGCATCCTGCTTTTGTTCTTCTGAAATACTGTTGTTATTAACAATTTCCATCAATGCTTCTTTATTTTTTGAACGGACCTGTTCCCTGCTTAATTTCATTTCAGACGCATAATCAAGATTGCCAACAGTTGTACTTGTAAGAACCGCTTCACCCGGATTCAAGTTTTCCTCTGTATCTATTCCTGATGCTGCCACATCTTCCGATATGGTCTGTTCTGCCTGTTCCTCCTTAGATCCGTCCGGCTCCTCCGCTGTAAAAATCTCCTGC
Source organism: uncultured Roseburia sp. (assembly GCA_934292805.1). Classification (GTDB taxonomy): domain Bacteria; phylum Bacillota; class Clostridia; order Lachnospirales; family Lachnospiraceae; genus Roseburia. The sequence goes on from CAKQXQ010000014.1 coordinate 27,027, forward strand.
TGCATCAGATCTTCATCTGAGATCTCATAACTTTCTCCTGCTGCAACATTATCGTCTTCATCCGCCTGTGCCATGATTTTTTTATCATCCATATCCTGGTTCATATAACTAAAGTATCCCGCAACAGCGATCATAAGTGCCAGTGCTGTGATTATCAGCTGATTTTTACGAATTATTTTTTTCAAGTGTCACTCCTCCATTGAACTCATCTTCACTACTTTAATCTTATGTGCCTCCACATGGAATAATGCCATCACAATATCTGAAATATCTCTGACGACTGTTTTTTTGTCACCTCCCTGTGCCACAACAAGTACTCCTTCTATCTTAGGGCAAACTTCTTTTTCTATATAAGGATATGTGCCATCACCTGTTTTTGTATACACAGTTTCCCATTCGGTCTTTTCTTCTTTTGTTGTCCGCTTTTCTCCTGATGTATCCCGTTCCGTCACTTCATCTGTCTGCATTTTTCTGTCTTTTTCCACAATTGCCTCACCCGAATCAGCCAGTGTGATCATTACCTTTACCTTCCCGACACCTTCCATTCTTTCAAGTGCCTCCTCCAGTTCTTTTTCCAGTACAGATGCATATTCTCTTTGATAATCTCCCTGTTTCTCCTGATTTTCTTCTGTTTTATTTTCTGCAACATGCATACTGCTTTTTTCCTTTTTGGCACTGCCTGCAGATGGTGCAGGGAGAGCGACCACCAATAGCAGCACGCCGGTAAGTGCCAAAGCGATCCAGTCACCTTTTTTCAGATTTTTGGTTTTCTCCTGTAAAAAACGAACCAGATTATCAAAAGGCATCAAAAACTTCTCCTTCCCGAAATATTAATCACATTCAATTTCTATCTGATCTTCGTGAAGCTGATAATACCCGATCAGCATCTCCTTCAATGTCTCCTTTCCGGTTTCCGTATTTTTCTCCTCCGGTTCTGCAATTCTTACATAAATCCGGTCAATCTGATATGATTCTGTCATCTCTGCCACAATTTCCCTTACTGTAAAGTCATTCTCCTCCGCCAGCTGCCTGACATCTTCTGCCAGAGCCTTCTCTTCATATTCTTTCATATAGTCTTTATCACTTTGTAACACCATTTTTTCCGCATTCAGCCTGGCTTCTTCCACATTCTGTAAAAATGATTCATAACGAACTGATTTCATAAACTCGCTCTCTTTACCATTTCCCGAAAAAAATGGAGATACCAGACTGAGTACAAGTATAAATTGTGCAAAAAAACGGACATATTTCCTGCAGCTATTTTCCGGCACAAGTTCAACAAATATCGAAAGCAGCAGAAAAAGAATTACCGCACCTTTTACATAAAGAATAATCTGATCCATCGAAGCCCTCTCCTAAAAAATGTAGCCGGATGCAGCCGCAGTCAGTGCGATCGTAAGAAAAAATAAAAGCATACAATATCCAAGAAGTTTCAAATAAAGAATCCCACCATTTGTCATTCCTTTCAGGCAGCCACAAATCCTTGCATCTGCCACCGGTTCTGTCACTGCCGCTGCTATTTTATAAAAAAAGGCAAGACATGCAGTTTTCATTAATGGTATCAGACACAAAATCACAAGGATCAGAAGCCCTGCAACACCGACACAGTTTTTCACCAGCATCCCTGAACTAAGAATCAATTCCATAATACTTCCAAATGTATTCCCTGCCCCCGGGATCACCGCAGCTGTCTTTGTAATTACGCTATGTGATATACGGTCTTTTGCTGTCATAACAAGATTTTGTACAACGTTTAATCCAAGTACAAAAATCCCTGCAATCCGTATTCCCCAGTTTATCCCATCATAAAGTAATTCTGTAAGGTTTGAAAAATGTTCTTCCGGCAAAAAGTGTGCAAGAACTTCCAGTAATACATAAATATGTACCATTGGAAAAAACAGTTCCAGAAAAAGCCACTCGATCAGATACACGATCAGAAATGCCATCTGGTAAAATCCCATCATACTGGCAGTATTGGAAGAAAAAATCATACTCGTACAAAACACCGGGATCAGGATTTTCATAAATTCCACACATTTCTGTAAAGTTATCTGCACGACTCCCTGCAGCGTAAAAAATGATTGTAAAAGCAATACTGTAAGCACACAATACATTAAAATAAAGCATAACTTTGAAACGTATGATCCCTGAAAAGTTCCCGCAAAATTTTTTAGAACAGAAAAGCCAAACGTCAACAGGATTACTTCCAACAGCAATTTTTTATTCTGTTCAATTTCTGCTGTCAGCTGATCGAAAAGTCCTGTTCCTATCTTTCTCATCATTTCTGTCCCAAGACCATCCGAAATCAGATTTTTTACCGTTTCCGAGAAATCATCGGTAATACCTCCTTGCTCCGACACAAACTGATCCAGTTCCCGGAAGTCCAGGTCTTCTGTCAATTCCGTCGTCATATGATCCTGCTCTTCTGATGCCTTAACATTTCCAGGTAAAAGAATAAAACATATTGTTAATACAATTGTTCTCCATAATTGTTTTCTTTTTTCTTCTCTTTTCATTTTCACACCATTTTTCCGATTGTCGCTATGAAAGTACGTAATACAGGCAGACTCACCGCAAGAATCGACAATTTTGCGAAATTTTCAATCTGACCGGCAACCGCTGTATATCCGGCATCTTTACACAGACTGACTGAGAATTCTGCAGCATAAGTGATCCCGACCATTTTTAATACAAGTCCGATATACATACTGTCAACAGCAGTCAGTTCTTCCAGTTGTTCCAGAAACTCAAGTACGAGCTGCATTTTTGTCAGAATCGTGATAAAGATACAGATGCAGACTGCAATACTTAACATCATGCTATATTCTGGTTTATCCTTTTTTAACGGAGCAGCAAGAAACACCGCTGCCACACAAAGAATCCCGACTTTTATAATATCCATTCCACACCTGCCTTTTTCACAATGCAAACATAGACTGCATTGTCTCAAATAATTCATAAATATATGGAACGATCCAGAACAGGACGATGATCAGTCCTGCCAGACTGGTCAGAAAAGCATGTTCTTCCCGCCCGCTGTGTTTTAATACCTGGCTCAACACCGTCACTAAAATTCCAACAGCTGCTATTTTAAAAATCAGATTTACGCTCATACTCCCCGGCCTTTCCTGTCATTTACAAAAAGATAAGAATTATGATCAGTCCACACATAATGCTCGCAGTCTGGTACACCTTCTGTTTTTCTTTCTGCTCTTTTTGTGCGATCATTATCACTTCATCCAGTCGTTTTACAAAGTGTTCCAGTCCTTTTTCATTTTCTGAAATGCTTTTTCCGAAGAAAGAACTTCCTGCACCAATAAAAATCTCTGCTTCTTCCTCTGTCAGATGCATTTCCCTGCGATACTGCAAAACAACCTTTTTCCAGATCTCATCACCACTCCCCGTCTGCTTTTTTTTCAGTTCTTCCGCCATGGTCTGACAGATTTCATTTAAACACGGGCTTCTGCTATGTACCCGGTCTGTTAAAATAATCTCTGCCGGCTCTAATGAAAAAGACATCTCGTTTGCAATATCAAATAACAGTTTTCTCATGTCATAAAGCAGATACAGATGGTTTTTCAAATCTCTCCCTATCTGAACTGCCAGCCCTATACTTGCAATAAAAACAAGCAATACTCCTGCCGGCTTTAGCATGGGATTTTCTCCAGATGTTCATCATATACAGTGATATGCCTTTTTCCATCCGGTTCTTTTTCCAGAAACACAAATCTCTGAAACAGACTCTTTTGCATCCACCCATATACATATGACTTTCGTGACAGTTCCCTGACACTGCCCGCATGAATTGTTCCAAGAACTCTGCATCCGCAATTGATTGCCTCCTCCACTGCCATAAAGTCTTCTTCTCTTCCAAGTTCATCTACTGCAAGGATCTGAGGTGACATACTTCGTATCATAAGCTTCATTCCTGCTGCTTTCGGACATCCATCCAGTACATCCGTTTTCGGTCCCAGATTATTCTGCGGAATTCCATGACAACCGGCTGCTATTTCAGATCGTTCATCCACAACAGCCACTTTGAATTTTACACAGTCATCTGCACCTGCTGATAATTCACGGACTGCATCCCTTAAAAGGGTTGTTTTCCCTGCACCGGGTGCTGAAAAGATAAGCGTACAGAAAATCCCATTTTTCTCCTTTATAAGTGGCAACATTTTCTTTGCACAGCCGATTCTTTCATGTGCTACACGGATATTTAAAAATGTGACCGGGCTGATTCCTGTAATTTCACCTTCTGCCATTGTCACCTGCCCTGCAACTCCGATTCTGTGCCCTCCTTCAATCGTAATGTACCCCTGCCTTAATTCTTCTCTGAATGCATACAGGGAATAATTACTGATATAATTTAACATCTCATGGATATCCTGTTCTGTTACTCTGTAAAGTTCCTTTTCTTTTTCTTTATATGTTTTTTCCGGACAAAACCAGATTCGATCTTCTGTTTTTCCAAGATAGCAGCTGCCGTAGCTATAACAAAACTCCATTGGTTGTCCGATCCTTACCCGGATTTCTTCAAGATCAGACATCCATTTTAAATCTGTCAGTCCTTTTCTCAGATGCAGTGGAAAAATCAGTCGGATTCCACACACTCACAGCACCTCTTTTCAAAAAAATTAGCCATGGGATATCTCCCATGACTAATTTTATGACTTGTCTCTCTTTTTATGACTATAATTTAAAAGATTACATTCTTTCCGGTGCAGAAAATCCTAACACATCAATGCATGTCTCAAGAACAGACTTTGTCAGTTCCAGAATCCGGATGTAAGACTTCTGGATTGCTTCGTTCTCTTCAGCCATGATCCTTGTACCGTGATAGAAGCTGTTGAACGCATTCGCAAGATCATAAATATAGGAACAGATCTTGTGTGGTGCTGTCTCATCGAATGCATTCTCCATCACTGCATTGAATTTGGATAATTCTAACATAAGGTCTTTCTCACTCTTAGAATGTGCTGCCTCGATCACTGCATCGCTTTCATCCTTTCCAAGTGCATGATATTTATTGAGAATGGATTTGATACGAACGATCGTGTACAGAATATATGGGCCTGTATTTCCTTCAAAAGAAGTAAACCGGTCAATATCAAAAATATAATCCTTGCTCGCCTGATTACTCAGATCGCCGTATTTGATCGCTGCAAGTGCAACCATCTTCGCAGTATTCTCGGCCTCTTCTTCACTGATTCCAAGATTCTCTTTTGTTTTCTGGTTCTCTTTAATTTTTGCAAGCATTTCCTCGTTGATTCCTGCAATCAGATGTTCCAGACGCATAACTCCGCCTTCACGTGTTTTAAATGGTTTTCCATCTTTTCCGTTCATTGTACCAAAACCAAGGAACTTCAGTTCTGTTTCCGGCTTAACAATGCCTGTCTTTCTTGCACAACGGAATACCTGTGTAAAATATAATTCCTGACGTTTATCTACAACATAGATCATCTCATCCGGATTATAATCTTTCATTCTCCATACCATAGTAGCAAGATCCGTTGTATTATAAAGAGAAGCTCCATCAGATTTTAAAATCATACATGGTGGGATCTCTTTTGTATCTGTATCTTCTTTCACATCAACAACAAGCGCTCCGTCACTGATGTATGCAAAGCCGTCATCTTTCATCTTCTGCACCATGTCCGGAATATATGGCTGTGCATCAGATTCTCCCTTCCATAACTCAAAGGATACATTCAGATTTGCATAATTTCTCTTTAAGTCTGTAACGGATACATTTAAAATATGTTTTAAAAGAGCCTGATATCCACGTCTTCCATGCTGAAGCTCAAAAGTAGCCTGCATTGCTGCTTCCTTATATGTCTCGTCTTCTTTGGATTTGCCGCTTGCTGTCGGATAAATTTCTTCTAATTCAGAAATCGTAAATGGTGGCTCCTGTGGATATTCTCCGGTATAAGTATCGTCAAAATAAACCAATTCCGGTTTTCTTAACTTTAACTCTGTAATGATAAGACCCATCTGAAGTCCCCAGTCGCCCAAATGTACGTCACCGATCACATTATGTCCCATAAATTTACCGATACGCTTCACACACTCACCGATGACTGCTGAGCGGAGATGTCCTACATGAAGAGGCTTTGCAACGTTTGGTCCGCCGTAGTCGATCATGATCGTCTTTGGTGCCTTAGTCTTCTCGCAACCGAAACGTCCTTCATCTTCCTGCATCTTTGCAATGTAATCTGCAAGATATCCCTCATCGATTTTCAGATTGAGGAAGCCCGGTTTTACAGATTCAGCCATTGCAAAGATTGGGTTTGCTGCAAGCTTCTCAACTACTTCATCTGCGATCATAAATGGTGCTTTCTTATATTCTTTGGCTGCCGCCATAGCACCGTTACACTGATATTCACAAAGGTCTGGTCTGTTTGACAAAGTAACCTTTGCGTATTTTGCATCATAGCCACATTCTGTGAATGCTTTTGTCACTTCATCTGTGATCAAATCCAAGATTTTTTTCATAACTACTTTCCTTTCATGTTCTATATACTATATTCGATCGTATCTTTTCAGAATATAAAAGATACTGCTAATATTTTATTTTACCTATGATTTTTAAAATCGTCAATACGTTATCGAAAATTCCGGATTATAAATACTTTTGACCGGTAAATACAAAAGAAATGCCGGTTCCTGGCATTGTACCGGAACCGGCATTTCTTATATCATTTCATTCAGGTCGATCCTGTCTTAACATAACAACTATGCTTCATTCTTAAAAATAACATTTCTGACTTTTGCCAGTGCATTGAGCAGAATACTTCCAAGAATACAGCAACAGATCACTTCTCCTGCTCCGACTGTCAGCATGTAGAAAGGAATTGCCAGATCATGTCCTCCGATCTCCATCACCAGACCATATCCATAACGCAATACAAATGGGATGATCACCATATTGGCGATTACCGGCGGTAATGTACATAAAAATCTGTGTTTTCTTAACAGATATGTTCCGACTGCACCTAACAATGTCGCAAGACTTCCAAAAACAACATCATAAACAGCTGCTCCTGTCAGAAGGTTGCTAAGCAGACATCCGATTGCAAGTCCCGGAATTGCTGCCGGTGTAAAAAATGGTAAAATGGTGAGTGCTTCCGAAATACGTACCTGAATGGCACCGGATGCAAGATTAAATGCACTGATAAAAATAGTCAGTACAACATAAATTGCTGCAATTACCGCAGCCTGGGTAAGAAATAAGACCTTTTTGTTTCTCATATTTTTTTCTCCTTTAGTTTTGTTTTTCGTCAGGAAGGTTTCGAACTGACGCAAGAATCGTCGTGCATACACACAACGTCTCTTAAACTAACACACTTTTTTTACATTTGCAAGCATTTCTTTTCATCTCACAAGATTTCATCCTGAGAGTTCCCTGAATCTGTCGGTACACGAGATGCCATATTTCAATAATCTACAAATACAGTCAGACAGCCATCCAGACCCATTTTCTCCGGGCAGGTACATACTTGTTTGTTAAAATACTCGAATTATGGGATTTATCGTGTATGGATTTTTATTTTTTGCGATTATTACCATTCGCTCAGAAATGGACAATCCGGCCTTTTGTGTACGTTTGTAACAAACGCTTCGCGAGTACATCGTGCAGGCGTTTGCAGCAAACGTACACAAAAGGCCGGATTGTTCATTTTGGAGCGGACGGTAATTCTGAAATAAAAATCCACACACGACAAATCCACACAATTCTCGCGAATTTTAACAAACAAGTGTGTACCTGCCTGGAGAAACTGAGCCTGAATGGCTGCCTGACTGTATTTGTAGATTATTGAAAAATGGCATCTCGTGTACTGACAGCTTCCAGATATTCTCAGAATGAAATTTTGTGAGATTATAAGATATTCTTCTTAGGTGAAAAAATGTTCTGCCAGTGTGATGCTGCCGATGTATGTGACCGGTCCGGTCATAAAAATGCGGTCATTTTCATCGAATTCAATTTGCAGATTTCCTCCGTGCATATGAACTGTAACCTTATCTCCCACAAGTCCGAGTCTGTGAGAAGCCGCAGCTGCAGCACACGCTCCGGTTCCTGATGCGTATGTATATCCTGCACCGCGTTCATATATCTCGATCTGGATATTTTCCCGGTCTATCACATGGCAGAGCTGCATGTTGATCCTTTCCGGAAAGTAGCTGGCATTTTCTACATATGGTCCCAATTTTAATGCGGCTTTTCTGCTCACTTCTTCCATCTGGATCACACAATTCGGATTTCCCACTGACACACATGTAATGTTGTAAAAATTGTCGCAAAAGAATACGGATTCATTCAAAATCTCCTCTTCAAGACCAACCACTGGTATCTCTTTGGCCGGAAATCTTGCATATCCCATATCCACTCTCATAGAATTCCCCTGCTCATCCAGAAATTCCACATGAACAGCTCCGGCCTTTGTTACAAGTGTAAACTCGTTCTCCGTAACATATCCGGTATCTTTCAGGTACTTTGAAAAAATACGGATCCCATTGCCACTGCGTTCTGCCTCACTCCCATCCGGATTATAAATCCGCACTCCGATCTGTTCCTCCTGCCAAAATGGTCCATATAAGATTCCGTCTGCTCCAACTCCGACATTTCTTCTGCAAAGCTGCATAATCTCTCTTGTCTGCAGCAACTGGCTATTCTGATTCGGATCATATACCAGATAATCATTCCCAAGTCCATGATACTTTCTCAGTGTGATCAATTCTGCCGCTCCGTTTTTCTTTTATCCTTATCTTATGCAGCGGATCCCCGGTTGTTCCCGATTATTGAAAAAACGCCGGTCATGTCATGGATTGCAATTTTTACACGGATCGTATCCGGAAGATATCAGTTCTTCCCTGTTTCCGGTAAATTCTGCATAGTTATCCTGTTTGATTGTTTTTACACTTTTGCATTCCGGTCTGTGGAACTTTCTGGTTCCGGTGTTAAGAATGTAAGTTGCCTCCTCGGTCTGTCCGGTATCCACATCGGAAGAGGTCCCATCATTTGCTGTATCGCTATCCTTTGTATTGTTTTCATCAGATGTGTTATCCGCTTCCCTGCTCTCCCCGGTTGCATAATCAATTACGACTCCCGGCTGGACATTATAGGCAAACACGCAAAAAAGGATTCCTTCTCCGTTGTCTTCTACTGATTTTCCTTCCATCAGGACACCATCCGCCAGAAGGTTATCTCCGGTGAAAACAGGCGTCACGCGGTACATGACATGATTTTTTGTTTCTCTGACATAATCTCCTACCATATTTTCAAACGGAAGCATGCCTTCAATATTAAGATAACGCGTTCCTGTAATCAGATTTTTCTCATTCGCATTCTCCGCTGTAAGCTGATATCCGATCAGATGACAGCGGTTATACAGATACCTGCCATCTACAAAATCGTATTTGATGGTATGCCAGCCTGTTGGCTTCACAGATCCGACACTTCCCCTTTCCTCTGTCGGCATCAGGTCTGTCCCAACACTTGCAACACACGTTGTACATCTTCCAAGCGAATCAAGAGCCCCGTATGATTCGTACGATGTCTCACTCATCTCCTCTTCAGTAAAAAAAGGAATATTATTATTTATAACTACATAAGCATCCCCGGTATATGCAGGAAGTCCTTCAGTTGCATTGTCTTCACTTTCTGTAATCTGCTGATCTGTTGCTGTATCGGCTGCACTTTCCGTACCTTTAGGATCTGTTACTGCATTGGCTGCACTTTCCGTACCTTTAGGATCTGTTACTGCATTGGCTGCGTTTTCTGTATCCCTGGAATCCGTTACCGGAACACTGCATCCCGAAATTCCGATCACAAGTACTGCTGCGATCAGTGACAAAAACCTGCTGATTTTTTTTCTTTCCAAAAATAATTTCTTCTGTCTCATTTTCTCTGTCCTTTTCTTTTTGTTTTACTTTATGATTGTATCATATTTTTGCAGACCAAACAAATGTTTGTGTGAATATTTTTTCTGATTTATCACATCCTCATAATATCTTTTCAGAGGTTGTGGAGGAATATTATGTCAGCATATAAGGTTGAAATCTGTGGGGTAAATACATCAAGACTGCCTATATTAAAAGAAGAGGAAAAGGATGCCCTGTTCGCAAGAATTAAGCAGGGCGATGAAGAAGCAAGAGAAATTTATATCAAAGGAAATCTGCGTCTTGTATTAAGTGTGATAAGACGTTTTTCCGGTAATCATGAAAATGTAGACGACCTTTTTCAGATTGGGTGTATCGGTCTGATCAAATCCATAGATAATTTTGATCCGACAATGGGCGTTAAATTTTCTACTTATGCTGTTCCTATGATCGTTGGTGAAATCCGGCGCTATCTGCGTGACAACAACAGCATCCGCGTCAGCCGCTCACTGAGAGATACTGCATACAAAGCAATCCATGCCAGAGAAATCCTGTCCCGGAAATCATTTAAAGAACCAACTCTTGATGAAATTGCAAAAGAAGCCGGCTTGACACAGGAAGAAATCCTTTATGCCCTGGATGCCATCCAAAGTCCGGTCAGTCTCTATGATCCGGTGTATACAGACGGCGGTGACACACTATATGTTATGGATCAGATCAGTGACAAAAAAAACCGGGAAGAAAGCTGGGTTGAAAAACTTTCCCTCATTGATGCTATGAAGCATCTGACCGATCGTGAAAATTATATTATTAATCTGCGTTTTTTCGAAGGAAAGACACAAATGGAAGTGGCGGATGAAATCCACATCTCGCAGGCCCAGGTAAGCCGCCTGGAAAAATCTGCGTTAAAGACCATCCGCCAATATCTGACACTATAATATTATCTTCTCCATTTTTCACAAAGTGCATTGATCTGATCTGCGAATCTTGCAAGCTCTTTGTTCGGCATTCCTTCACACTGGTTGATCACTTCAAGCAGCCGCTGTCCTGCCGCAAGGAGTCTTGCAAATACATTGCTGGATGCTTTTGAACCTGCTTTCTTCTTTTCGGCAAGTTCCCTGCTTCCATCCTTGATCTTTTCTCCGGTCAGCAGGTCGAATGTGTCTCCGCTGTACGGAGCATATGCTTCAAGTCCAAGCGTATCATGGATATGTGCTGCAAAATCTTCTGTCACCTTGTCATCGCCATGTACCACAAAAACCTTCTTCGGATGCGGTTCGAATGCTGCAACCCAATTCGTAAGTCCATCCCGGTCTGCATGTCCGCTGATTCCCGGCAGATTTTCAATCTTTGCGTGAACCTCAATTGTTTCTCCGAAGAGTTTTACTTCTTTGGCACCGCCAAGTAGTGAATTTCCCAATGTTCCCGGAACCTGATATCCCACAAAAAGAATGGTAGAATCTTTTCTCCACAGATTATGCTTCAAATGATGCCTGATCCTGCCCGCCTCACACATTCCGGAAGCAGAAATAATAACCTTTGATTTTTCGTTAAAATTTATCATTTTGGACTCATCACTTGTGATCGCCATTCTAAGTCCCGGAAAACTGATCGGATTTATTCCCTGTGTAACAAGCTGTAATGCTTCGTCATCAAAACAGTCCTGCACACTTTTATGAAATATGGAAGTAGCCTCTACTGCCAGAGGACTGTCCACATATACCTCAAAAGGTTCAAATTCATCAAGAAGATGCTCTGTCTTGATCCTTCGGAGGAAATAAAGCATTTCCTGTGTTCTTCCTACAGAAAATGCCGGGATCACAAGATTGCCACCCCGTGTAAATGTATCCTTTAAAACTTTTGCAAGTTCCACTGCGTAATCAGGTGGTGTCCCATGCAGCCTGTCACCATAAGTAGATTCCATAACGACATAATCTGCTTCTTTTATATACTGTGGGTCACGGATCAACGGACGGTTTTTATTTCCGATGTCTCCCGAAAATACTATTTTGCATTCTTCTCCTTTTTCTGTGATCCACATTTCAATACTGGATGAACCAAGCAAATGCCCTGCATCAACAAAGCGCACCTTCAAGCCATCACATATATTTATGATGCTGTTATATTCACACGGAACGAAATGTGTCAATACCCCCATCGCGTCATTCATATCATACATTGGAACAACTTCCGGTCTTCCGGCTCTTCTTGCTTTCCTGTTCTTCCATTCCGCCTCTGACATCTGGATATGTGCACTGTCTTTTAACATAATGCTACACAGTTGTGTTGTCGCAGTTGTCGCAAAAATCTGTCCGCGAAAACCATGATTATACAACAGTGGCAGCAATCCCGAATGATCGATATGTGCATGTGTAACAAACACATAATCGATCGCCGCTGCATTCACCGGTATTTCCTGATTCACATACAGATCCGGCCCCTGTTCCATACCGCAGTCCACCAGAATGTTCTTATCATCAAAACTTACAAAATGGCAGCTCCCTGTTACTTCATGTGCTGCACCAAGAAATTGTATCTGCATACAGATCCCCCCTTTATCTCCTGTTTCTGCCTTCCCCTGAAGCAATTGAAATGTCTTGAAATTCATTCTATTTCATTGATTTATAATACAATTATACTATTATCATTCGTATTGTACAATTTCTTTTTTCAATCGATTCATTATTTTTTTCTCCAGTCTGGAAATATAAGACTGCGAGATTCCAAGCATATCTGCAACTTCTTTTTGTGTCTTTTCTTCTCCGTCAACTGAATTCAACCCAAAACGAAGTTCTACGATCATACGCTCCCTGCCGGACAACTTTCCGATCGCTGCCTTTAAGAGTTTTCTTTCCACATCGGTCTCCATATTTTTTCCGATCACATCTTCATCTGTGCCGAGAATATCGGATAAAAGCAGCTCATTTCCATCCCAGTCCACATTCAACGGTTCATCAATCGAAACTTCCAGTTTTGTCTTATTATTTCTTCGAAGATACATAAGAATCTCATTTTCGATGCATCGTGAGGCATAAGTCGCTAGTTTAATATTTTTTTCCGGATTAAACGTATTAATCCCTTTGATCAGTCCGATCGTTCCTATTGAAATCAGATCTTCCACACCAACACCTGTATTGTCAAATTTTTTTGCGATATAAACAACAAGTCTTAAATTATGCTCGATCAGATTTTTCCGTGCATATTCCCTTGTATTCCCATTCAACATGCGGATACATATGGATTCTTCCTCACTCTCTAACGGTGGCGGCAATATTTCTGCACCCCCTATGTAATGCACCTCATCTTCTCCTCTCACAAACAGGCTGCATATTCCAGACAAAAATCTTACTTTTTTATACTTTGGCATCACAAATTTTACTACCATTTTCCGCTCCTTCTCCATCTTCCCCCAGAAATGATGCATGGAGGATCAGATCATATTCTTTCTCTTCCAACAATCCGTCATTTGCAATTCCAACCTCCGCAGGTCTTATCTCAAACCGTTTCTTTTCGTATTCAAATTCCAGAGCATCAACAAATAAAACAGGCAGCAGGCCATTCGATACTCCGAGTGCCTTATATGGTATCAGACGTATCTCTTCTTTCCCAGACTCAAATATGTTTCCGGCCATTTTCTTTCCGAGAATGCACACCGGTCGTCCATTGAACGGATCACGAAGCCGGTTGCCTGTATCCAGGTATCCCATCATCTCATGCCGGCATCCCTTATAAATCAATCCAACAGGTGTCAGATAACTTACAAGCCGCCTTCTTTTTTCAAGATATTTTGTAAATAACACCAATCCGGTTCCGGATAATGCCGCCTGAAAAAAAAAGAACCGGTCAAGCCACCCTACAGACTGCTCAAACTCCATCATTCCTCCAAGAAGTAACATCATAAAATAGGTAACTGCCCAGTTTTCCAGAAACTTTTTCTTTTTTTCTTTTCCAAAGCACAAAAAAATCACAACTGAATTCCAGATAAAATGAATCACCAGCATCCGCAAAATAGTATCTTTTATCTTCAACAGTAAAAGCAGGCTTCCTGCTGATGAAATCATTGCCGCACACAGAATTCGTCTGTTTTTTCTTCCTCTGTGCAAAAAATAATTTGTTACAGCAAGTGCCATATAATCCATCCACAGATTTTTCAAAAAGAAAACATCTGCATATATTATGTATATCCGTCATCACTCCCTCTCTCCTGTAATACTCTTATTTTATTTTTTCAGAACCATTTTTTCTGTCGAAGAGCGTCTCCTAATACATAAAAATGAATCTCGCAAAACGTTTTTTGTGTAATGGAAACAAAGTTTCCTATGACATAAAAGACCCCGGAATCTTCCGGGGTCTTATCTATTCTATTCTGTTTTTATTATCTTCTTGTATTCTTCAGGAAATCAGGAATCTTGATATCCATCTGCTGTACGGAGCTTTCCGGCTGACGTGGTCTCTGAATGCCTGAAAATGTAGGTGCCGGATTTGGCTGAACCGGTGCTGTATAACCAGCTGTAGGTCTTGGAACCGGATTCGGTGTAACCGGTCTTGTGCCTCCCATTGTACCAGCATTCTGATAATGCAATGGAGGAACAATCTTACTTGCTGTACTTGCATTCTCAAGTCCTGTTGCAATCACTGTGATGGTTGCTTCATCTGTCATTGTCTCATCAAACTTCGCACCAAAGATGATATTGGCATCATCTCCTGCAAGATCCTGTACATAACTTGCGGCATCATTAGCATCCATCAGAGAAATATCTCCTGAAATATTAATGATCACGTGACTTGCACCATTAATTGTTGTCTCAAGCAATGGACTGGCAACTGCAAGCTTAACAGCCTCGATTGCCTTATCATCTCCCTTGGCAGAACCAATACCGATATGTGCAAGTCCCTTGTCCTTCATAACAGTAGAAACATCCGCAAAGTCAAGATTGATCAATGCCGGAAGATTAATAAGATCTGTGATTCCCTGAACTGCCTGCTGAAGCACTTCGTCTGCTTTCTTAAGTGCATCCGGCATGGTTGTACGACGGTCAACGATCTCTAATAATTTATCATTTGGAATAACGATCAGTGTATCAACAGATTCCTTCAGTCTGTCGATTCCGCCTGTCGCATTTAACATACGCTGCTTTGCTTCAAATTTGAATGGCTTGGTAACAACACCAACTGTCAGGATTCCCTGATCCTTAGCGATCTTGGCTACCACCGGAGCTGCTCCTGTTCCGGTTCCGCCACCCATACCACAGGTAACAAATACCATATCTGCACCCTTAACAGCTGCTGCTAATTCTTCTGCACTCTCTTCAGCTGCACTCTGTCCAACTTCCGGCTTGGCTCCTGCGCCAAGTCCCTTGGTAAGCTTCTCACCGATCTGGATCAGTGTAGGTGCTTTACAGAGCTGTAATGCCTGTTTATCTGTATTGATCCCGATAAACTCAACTCCACCAATATTCTCATCAATCATTCTATTTACTGCATTATTACCAGCTCCTCCTACTCCGATCACTATAATCTTTGCACTGGCATCTGCTTCTGTTGTCATAATCTCCAGCAAGGTAGTTCCTCCTTCAATCTCCCTAAATTTATATCAAATACGACAGCCGATTCCTATCTCTAGCTGTCAGCATTAAAAAACTTACTATATTTAGCGTTTTTACTCTTATATCTTATAATATAATTTTTCCAGCAACAAATCAACCGCTTTTTTAAAAAAAGTCAAGTTTTTTCCGGTTACTTTTACTGTTCTACCGCCTCTGCCGCATCTTCCGGCGCGGGAGCTGCATCTTCTGGCTTCTCTGCCGCGTCTTCTGCTGTATCTTCCGGTGTCTCTGCCTCATCTTCCGGTGTCTCTGTTGTTTCTTCCGGCACCTCTACTGGTATATCTTCTGCCCGGTCCCAGATAATGTCTGTTGTTTCCGGTGTCCATGTTTCAAGATGAAGGGTACCGGATAATCCGCTTAACTGCGGCAATATGATAGACAGCCGGATCACTTTCTGGGACAGGTTTTCTTCTGACCCGACATCCACCTGGATCGTTCCGTAATACAGCACCGGTTCCATATTGCTGTCATATTCGATTTCATCCGGAAGTAAATTATATTTTTTAAGAAGCTGCGTGAGATTCAGAAGATCTTTTAAAATCCCCTTTTTTTCCAGGGAAAGCTTTTCATAAAGCACAACCTCATCACATTTTACACCTGTGATCTTCGGAACTCCTTCGATCACATCGGAAGATGTTTCCACTACAAATCCGTCTTTATCAAAATAAGCGTTCTGACCAATGGAATCGATATACAGATATCCGAGCATCCCCTTCTCATAAACCTTAATATGCACTGTCTTTGGATTATCAAGAGACACCTCCATTGTATCCACAAAAGGTACCTCGCCTATATCTTTGAACCGGTACTTCAGATATACATACAGGGAATTCCAGGAATATTCATCATCTAAAAGCATCTGTTCGATCTGTTCCTGACTATATAGTTCATTTCCTTCCACTACAACATTTTCTACTACAAATACCTTTGTTACGATCAGTGCTGCGGCACCTGCCATAAGAAGCAGAACCAGTAACAGATACAGACCTATTTTTCTTCTTTTCTTTTTCTTTCTATCTTCTCTAATCATATTTAATCAACTTCAAACTTAATTCCCTTGGCCACACTCAATGCCAATCCCATTTCTGAGAGAAGGAATAAAACCGAGGTTCCTCCATAACTGATAAATGGCAGTGAAATACCTGTGTTCGGGATTGTATTGGTAACAACAGCAATATTTAAGATCACCTGTATCGACAGATGTGCCATGATACCGACTACGATCAATGCTCCATACAGATCCGATGCATTGTTTGCTATAATCATAAATCTCCAGATCATAAGTAAAAATAACAGGATCACGCACACCGCACCAAACAGCCCCAATTCCTCGCAGATAACTGAAAAGATCATATCGTTCTGGGCTTCCGGAATAAACCCAAGCTTTTGCATACTTTCTCCAAGTCCCTTTCCAAACAGTCCTCCCGAACCGATCGCATAAAGTCCCTGCAATGTCTGATAACCTTTTTCGTAGGCTTCCGGATTCAGCCAGATCTTAATTCGATCCATACGGTAAGCCTCAAAACTGATAAAAATAACTCCTACAATACCAACTGCTACTGCCATTAATACAAAATGTGAATACTTCGGGCTGGCAACAAAAAGCATACAGACTGCGATTCCAAGGATAATGATCGCTGTACTTAAGTTATTATATGCAACGACCGCCACAACAGGAAGAACGATCGCCATAATTTTCACAAGGCTCATAAATTCTCCCATTTTTTTTGGTGTCTTATAAATTACGGTTGCCAGAAAAATAACAACCGCAAACTTTGCAAACTCTGATGGCTGGAAAGATAACGGTCCGATCCTGAGCCATCTCGCCTGCCCGTTCGCTTCTTTTCCGACAAAAATAACTGCCGTACAAAGAACAATTGCAGCCAGATAGGCAAGAGTGCTTACTTTCATCCAGAACCGGTATGGTATCTTTGACACAACATACATGCAAAAAATCCCAAGACCTGTTGCAAAAAGCTGTTTTTTCACATAATAAGCAGCATCACCGAATTTATTTGCACCGGCATATGAGCTTGTGCTATACAACATGACCAGTCCGAAGCAGAGCAGAAAAATGATCAGAAACAAAAGACTGTAATCAAAATATTTAATTGGCTTTTTTTTCCGTTCCGTCTGCTGTCTTCCTGCCATCCATACTTCCTCATTTCTTTTTCTTATATCTTATTCTGCCAGATTTCTTACATATTCTTTAAAGATGCGTCCGCGTTCTTCATAATTATCAAACATTCCCCAGCTTGCACAGGCCGGAGAAAGAAGCACCGCATCTCCTTCTGCCGCATTGGCATAACAGGTATCGATTGCCTCTTCAAATGTATCACAGAGTATGATATCAAAAAAGCCATGCTTTCTGGCACACTCTGCAATCTTCTCTTTTGTCTGCCCGATCAGGACGAGTTTTTTCACTTTACCATCAAAGCTTTCGATCCATTCATCGTATTCTGACTGTTTGTCATAACCGCCGCCGATCAAAAGTGTCGGCCGGTTCATGGCACGGATTCCCTGGATTGCCGCATCCGGGTTAGTTCCCTTTGAATCATTATAGAACTTCACGCCGCGTTTTTCCGTAACATATTCAATTCTGTGCTCTACTGCCTGGAAACGCTTCAGCACTTCCACGATTTTGTCCATCGGCACACCAAAACTCAATGACATCCCAACTGCTGCCATTACATTCTCATAATTGTGCTTTCCGAGAATGTTCAGCTCGTTCACGTTGATCACTTTCTCCGCTGTGCATCCATTCGCATAGATAATATCCTCACCGTCAAGATATAATCCTTTATCCAGCTTTCGTTTGCTGCTGAAATATACAACTTTTGTGGAAAGTGTCTTACCAAATTCCCTGAGAACTTCATCTTCATAATTCAACACACAGGTATCATCTGCTGTCTGATTTTTGGTGATGCTCTCTTTTGTCTTAATGTAGCATTCCATCGTGTGATGACGGTTCAGATGATCCGGTGTGATATTTAAGATTGCTGTGACCTGTGGTGCAAATTCATGTGTTGTTTCCAGCTGGAAGCTGCTGATCTCTGCAACCGTAACTGTCTCATCTGTCGTGTCTGCTGCTACGGAAGTATATGGGATACCGATATTTCCCACAACCTTAACATCCTTGAAATAATTTGCCATAATCTCTCCCACAAGAGAAGTGGTTGTTGTTTTTCCGTTCGTTCCTGTGATCGCAATGATCCTGCCTTTTGCAAAATGGTATGCAAGCTCGATCTCACCCCAGATAGGGATCTGTCTGTTTCTTAATTCACTCACCATTGGAATATCTGTCGGAACACCCGGGCTTAATACAACAAGATCAATGCGTGCCATATCCTCAGCCGTAAGTTCCTGGACAATGATCTCCACTCCACGGAACACCGGATATTTCTCTAACAATGATGTAATATCCAGATCTTTGTTTCCATCAAATAAAACAACGGTAACTCCTTTTTTCTTAAGCAGTTCTGCGGCTGCCACACCGCTCTTACCAGAGCCGACAACTAAAACTCTTTTTCCTTCTAAATTCATCGTTTTTCCATCCAATCTCCTGTTTTTTCAGACAGGTCTGTTGATTTTACAAGGTTTCTTTCTGTTATTTATATTGCCCTATAATCCGAGCAAAGCGATCATGCAGAGTAAAGCTGTTACAATCGCAAACACTGCAACGACTCTCGTCTCTGACCATCCACCAAGTTCAAAATGATGATGGATCGGTGTCATTCTGAAGATTCTCTTTCCAACACCGGTTTTCTTCTTCGTATATTTAAAATATGTCACCTGCATTATAACGGATATCACTTCCACAAGATAAATAAGTCCGACGATCAGTATAAATAATGGCATCTGCAGCATGTAAGCTGTCGCTGAAACAAATCCACCAAGTGCAAGAGAACCTGTGTCTCCCATAAAAACACTGGCTGGGTAAACATTAAAAAGTAAAAATCCAAGCAGTGCACCTGCCACTGCACAGGTGATCGGTTCGATCCCTGCATTTGTGCCGATTGCAACTACCGAGAAAAAGGTTGCCACCATAATGGTAACACTGGAAACAAGTCCATCTACACCATCTGTAAAGTTCACACCATTTACTGTGCCGATCACCGCAAAATACATAAGTGGGATGGCAGCCCAGCCGATATTTAAATAACGTCCGCCGGAAAACGGAATGAGCATTGTAAGTGCCACATCTGAATAACGCAGCATGTATACTGCAAATACTGTCGTAACAACAAACTGCAGGATCATCTTCTGCCATGGAAGGAGTCCGTCAGATCTTCGGAGCACCACTTTAAGATAATCATCTAAAAATCCGATCACGCCAAACCCGACTGTCATAAAAAGAATCGGGATGATCTTCGGATAATCCTTCACATAAAAAAGTGATGTGATAATAATACTTGCCAGTATCATAAGACCACCCATGGTAGGGGTTCCGTTTTTCTTCAGATGGGACTCTAACTCTTTACGTTCTGTCTGTCCGACTTTCAGTTTCTTTAAAAAAGGAATTACAACCGGTCCTAATATTGCACTGATAGCAAAAGCGATTAAAACCGGGATTACAATTTTTACATTCATACTAAACACCTCTTGTATTTTTCTAACGTTCAATTTGCCTAACTAGTATACGTTATTTCATCTCATTTATCAAGGTAAGGTAAAATGTTTTCAAATATTTCTTTTGCCACAGGTGCTGCGATCGTTCCTCCGTAATAGATTCCCTGCGGATTATAAATCACAACAAGCACCAGCACTTTTGGGTCGTTTGCCGGTGCAAAGCCAAGAAAAGAAGAAATATATTTATGTGCACTTCTTGGTAATGTCTGTGACGTTGCCGTTTTTCCACCGATATCAAAGCCTTCTGCCCAGGCATTTTTTCCGGTTCCCTCTGACACAACCTTCTCCAAGAGAGACCGCATGGTCGCTGATGTCTCCTCACTGCATATATCCCCCTGTGTATCATAAGAAAACTGCCGCACGATCTGTCCTTCCCCATCCGTCACCTCCAGTCCAAAATGCGGTGTGACCCGTATTCCTCCATTAATAATAGAAGAAACTGTTGTGACCAGCTGGATCGGTGTGATCTGAAAAGATTGCCCAAAAGATATCGTTGCAAGTTCAACCGGTCCAATATTTTCTTCTTTATGCATGATCGTCACAGCCTCTCCCGGCAGATCGATGCCTGTTTTTGACAAAAGTCCAAACTGCCTGAAATATTTCACAAAACTGGCAGTTCCCAGACGAGTGCCAATATCTATGAAAACCGGATTACACGAATTTTTAATTCCGTCAACAAAAGTCTGCTGTCCATGTCCTATCGTCCTTGCACAACGGATTTTCCTGTCCTCGACAATCCGATATCCGGGACAATAAAAGCTGTCATCCAGCTTCACTACATTCTCTTCCAGTGCTGCGGCCGCCGTTATAATTTTAAAAGTGGATCCCGGTTCATAGGTATCATTAATGCACGGATTTCTCCACATATTATTTAACAGCTTCTGTTTTTCCTCTTCTGTAGTTTCTCCCGATATTCCAGACAACGTAAATGGTTCGTTCAGATTAAATTCAGGATAATTTACCATAGCATACACTTCCCCGGTGTTTGGATCCATTACGATCACAGAAACACTGTCCGCATCTTTTTTGGTATATACCTTTTCCGCCGCCTGTTGGCAATACATCTGTATATTATAATCCATGGAAATACGAAGATCATTTCCATTCACCGGTTCAGCCCTGTGCTCCCCTGCATTTTCTATTTCAATCCCGCGTGCATCTGTAAGCGTGAGGATCTTCCCGTTTTTGCCTTTCAGATATGAATCATATTTCACTTCCAGCCCAAGGATTCCCTGATTGTCTGCTCCGGTAAACCCAAGTACCTTTGAGGCAAGTGTGCTGTATGGATAATATCTTTTATAATCCTCATCTACTTTAAGGCCACTTAATCCGTAAGCACGGATCCGATCTCCTGTTTCTTTCTCCACATTTGCTTTTACACGTTCGATCGAACTGACTTTCTCCACCCGTTTTCTTGCCAGCTCTTCCGATATTCCAAGTTCCTTTACGAGCACTTCGATCACCCGCTCCGGTTCGCTGATCTGGTTATGTATCACTGATATCGTACAGACAGATCTGTTTGTGGCAAGCACTACACCATTGCGATCCAGGATTTTCCCTCTGGCTGCCTTGATCTCACGTTTTCGTTCATGAAGATTTTCTGCCTTGCTGCCATAATACTCAGAACAGAAAATCATAAGATAGAAAAGTCTTCCCATCAAAAACATCATCGTAAATAACACGGTCAGAAACAGGATCATAATTTTTTTCCGATTAAAAGTCTTATTCCGAAACATAAAGAATAACCCCATAAAAGTCTTCCTTGTATTTTATTCCAACTTCTATGAGGTTATGTTTTTATTCACTGTTACCGGCACCCGTTCCTGCCTCCTCGGCATTCACTCCGTCATTTTTGGCGTTATCTTCTTTATTTTCTTCTGCACCCGGAATGTCTTCCATCGCATCCGGCACATCATCTGTTCCTTCCGGTTCAGTCTCTGTTATATTTCCTGTTACACGGTCTGTCGTAGCTGCAGAGCCGGTATCTTTCCCGGTGATATCCCATCCGGAATGTAATCCGGTTATTTCTTCATCCGGATAAATATTCATATACGGTAGCACCTCTTCCAAAATTTCCCTTACGATATTCTGGGCAAAAGAACTGTGTGGCTGGTCTGCATCATTTGGCTGGTCTACAATACAGTAAATCATCAACTGTGGATCTTCAACCGGTGCAAATCCGATAAATGAAACAAGATAGTTTACACCGTCACGCGGCACTTTCTGTGCTGTTCCTGTCTTACCACCCATCGAATATCCATCCACTTTGGCGGTATTACCGGTACCTGATGTAACCGTTGAATACATATATTGCTTTAATGTATCACATGTTGTTTTTGAAATTGTTTCACGGAGCAGCGTCGGTGATATATCACGGATCGTATTTCCATTCTGATCTGTGATTTTACTTACCACACGCGGCTGATAAAGCTTCCCGCCATTCACAACCGAACAGAATGCTGTTCCAAGCTGGATCATTGTTGTATTAAAGTTCTGTCCGAATGCATTTGTTGCAAGACTTAACTGGGATGTAGTATCCAGAGTGTAAATCAGTGAATCGGTTCTTGATTCACCCGGTAGATCAATGTTCGTCTTCTGTCCAAAGCCGAAGATCTGCTGATATTTTGTAAAGTTCTCCGCTCCGATACGGTAAGACATCTGCATTAATGCATCATTGCAGGAATTCATTAATGTCTGCTCCAGTGTCTGCATGCCGTGTCCGCCTTTTCTGTAGGCAACACATTTTACAGTGAAACCACTCAGCTGTTCCGCTCCATCGCAGAAAAATGTATCGTAAGTAGAAATTGTTCCTGTTTCTAATCCTGCTGCTACTGTAAAAGGCTTTGCTGTCGATCCCGGCTCATACGTATACGTCAGGCATACATTCTGCCACAGCTGGTTTAATGCGTCTAGCCTTGTATCCTTATCCATTGCGTCGATCTCTTCTTCTGTATAATATTCAGAAAGATCCCATGGATTACTCAGATCATAATTCGGATACTGTGCCATTGCAAGAACATCACCATTATTCGGATTCATGATCAGCACGCCGATCCTTGTTGCTCCGCCTTCTCCCTGTCTGTAATTGTCCTTATAAGCTTCATTGAATTCCTGGATTTTTTTCTCGGCAACAGACTGGATTGTTGCATCAATGGTTGTCACCAGTGTATTTCCATTTATCGCAGGCTTGATTGTTTTTTCAAAATTACTGTCCGAATTCAGATATCCGTACTGACGTCCGTCAATTCCGTTCAAAGTACTGTCATAATAGTTTTCCAGTCCGTTGATACCAAGATTGCCGACCGTTGTAAACCCTATGACAGAGCTTGCCAGTTTTCCGTATGGATATTGTCTCTGATATTCCTTTTCAAACCAGACACCTTTAATATTCGGATTTACCAGCTTTCCTTTTTCGTCCCTCTCCTCCTGGAGCGTTACAAACGGCTGGATCGTGTCATAAGACAGTCTTTTTGCCAGCACGATATATCTGCTGTCCGGTGAGTCCTTCACATATGAATAAAGCTTCTCCCTGTCAAGATCCGGAAAGCAGGTCATAAGAGCTGTGATCGTCGGTTCGATGTATTTTTCATTGTCTGTAAGCACAGAACAGTCCAAGATCACATTATAAACTGCAATACTCGTCGCCAGAACAGTGCCTTTGGCATCTACAATATCCCCTCGTTGAAATGGGATTGTCTGGCTGTCATACCCCTGC
The DNA here is from genome assembly GCA_934292805.1 of uncultured Roseburia sp. GTDB lineage: Bacteria > Bacillota > Clostridia > Lachnospirales > Lachnospiraceae > Roseburia. The sequence goes on from CAKQXQ010000014.1 coordinate 50,853, forward strand.
TGTGATAATACTATCTTTTCATATTTCTCCCCGCTTGTGTACTCAATGTACATCAGTCTTCCAATCAAACCGATCAATAAAAGAGAAATGACCGTAAACATCACGATCATTTTCTTTTGCATCCGTTTTGGAAACTTCAGCATTGGTTTTTTCTGTTTTTTTCCTGCCATTTATTATTTCTCCGGAATCTCATTATACTGATTCATATAATCACTTTTATCTACCGAATAGTATACGATCTGATCCCCAGTCGCATAAAACATTCCAAGATCATTGATCGCTGTTTCCCTCACTGCATCAAGATCCACTGCTGTATTAATTCTCTTATACGCCTCATCATTATCTGCTTTTAAGTCTGCGATCTGGCTTTCCAATCTGGCTATTTTTGACATTCTTGTTGTGACATCTGACTGAAGCTTAATATATGCTCCGCAGAAAAGTCCGAACACCGTGACTGCCATCGTCAAAAAGACAACGTAGCTTTTGCTCATGCGGAGTGCTTTTTCACGGTTTCTGACCGCTGCACGTTTTCTCCTTCGAAGCTCCTCTTCCTGCTCTCTTTGTATTCTTTCGTTCCGGTCGCGTCTGTAATCCGGTGCTGCCTGTGTTCTTCGCACAGTATTCCCATCAATATGATAAGATCCGTTTCTGTTGTAGTTATTCTGCATTGTTCTGTTTGTCATAAGCTAAACCCTCTCAAATACTCTCAGTTTCGCACTTTTGGATCTTGAATTCACAGAAAGCTCTTCTTCTGAAGGAAGAATCGGTTTTCTTGTGATCACTTTTCCTTTTGATTTCTTTCCACATACACACACCGGGAAATCACTCGGACAGGTACATGGATTTTCATTTCTCTTAAAATTGCTTTTGACAATGCGGTCTTCTAACGAATGGAATGTAATGATACAAATTCTTCCACCCGGATTCAAAAGATCGATCATGTCATCTAAGTTATTCTGTAAAACTTCTAATTCTTTGTTCAATTCAATACGGATCGCCTGGAATGTACGCTTTGCAGGATGTCCTCCTGTTGCCTGGACCTTCATCGGAATGGATGCCCGGATGATCTCTGTCAGTTCCCCGGTCGTCTCAATCGGCTTCTTTTTTCTTTCCTGCACGATATGCTTTGCTATATTCTTTGCAAATTTGTCTTCACCATAATCCCTGATGATATGGTACAATTCCATCTCACTGTATTCGTTTACAATATCCTTCGCTGTAAGGCTCTGTCTGTCATCCATCCGCATATCAAGCGGTGCATTTTCATCACGATAAGTAAAGCCACGTTCCGGAGTATCTAACTGGAATGAAGAAACTCCAAGGTCAAGAACGATTCCATCCACCTTCTCAATTCCGATCCGGTGTAATTCCTCCTTCATATTGGCATAATTACTTCTTATGATCGTAATCTTGTCTCCAAATTCACTGAGTCTTTCTCCTGCAGCTGCAATCGCATCTGCATCCTGATCAATGCCGATCAGACGTCCTTTTTCGCTTAATCGCGATGCAACCTGGTAAGCATGTCCGCCCCCTCCCAGTGTTCCATCCACGTAAACTCCGTCAGGCCTGATATTTAAATTTTCAATTGTCTCTTTTAATAATACTGAATAATGGTTAAATTCCATATCTTCCCTTTCCACCTGACTCTCCGGTATATTTATTCTTCCAGATGATCAAATGCTGAATCCTAAATCTGCCATATGTTCAGCGATCTCATCCATCTCATCTTCATCGTACGTATTTTCCTGCCATCTCTCTTTGTCCCAGATCTCCACACGACTTAAGACTCCGACCAGAACAACATCTTTTGTAAGGCCTGCATATTCTCTTAACACAGGCGGAAGCTGGATTCTTCCCTGCTTGTCCAGTTCACATGCTGCTGCACCTGCAAAGAAAAAACGGGAGAATTTTCTTGCATCTTTCGAGGTCATGGAAATGTTGCGGAATTTTTCTTCGATATTGTGCCATTCTTCTTTTGTATACACAAATAAGCATCCATCCAGTCCCTTTGTAACAACAAATTCATCGCCAAGCTGTTCTCTGAATTTGGCTGGAACTATCAGTCTGCCCTTTGGATCTACTGTGTGGTTGTATTCTCCCATAAACATGACACAATCACCTGCCTTTGTGTGGCATCCGGTTTTTTCTTCCGCTTTTTGTGGCATTTACTCACCACTTTACACCATTTCGCACCACTTTCCACCACTCTTAATAATATAGTAGACTATTCTTAAGAAAAAATCAATAAATTTCCACAAAAAAAGCCGGCAGAATTATCTGCCGGCAAATTGCTGCCATTTTACTGTTCTTTTTTCTTAAGATCCATATATTCATTAATTAACTGATCCAGCTCTTTACTCTTCGGATAGTAATCCTCAAATTCACGATGTTGTAAATAAGCTTCTTCCAATTCTGTGCGTTTCTTATGAATCTCTTGTTCCAGCTCGCTTAACGTTCTCATATGAATCTCCTTACTCTGTGCAGACTTCCCCTGTTATCCAATATCTGCCAGATTTGTTTTTTCATGAATGACGAAGCCGGAATTCCTCTCTTCTTTTTGCCAGAAGCTGTGTCATTCCATCCAGTGCTTTGTAATTCACCTCAATAATGTGGTGGATATCATCTTCCACATCATGCTTTCTGACAAGATAATCATCATGTGCTTTCTGTATAAAGTCACAAAGTGACCCGGCATTTTTAAACTCCGTCTTCTCCGGTCTGTGGTTTTGTACCTCTCCACTTGTTATATAGCTTCTCAGGTCTCTCTTAAGCTTTTCCTCATAAGAGCAATGATCCTTCAGACTTCCTGGATAAATCCTGTTATGCGGATAAGTAAAGTAATCTGCCAGATAATGGCTGATCTGTCCCAGATCCATATAGTATTTGCGGCTCTTTTTCTTCTCCACAAGCTTCTTCCCCTCGGAGAGTCTTTCTATGTGACGTCTGATATCCTGATAAGTTCCCTCCATCTCATGTCTTTTGTACACAAAAGAAGGTTTTATATCCGGAAGGATGCTTCCTATATAAAATGAAAGCTTGTGTTTTCTCAGTTCCTGATCGTCCAGATTATTTACAATATAACGTGCGAGTGAAATATGTGATTTCTTCCTCATTATTTTTCCCTCCAATGCCTTTCTGTTTTTCATACTACAACGTCATAACAAAATAAACAAGACAATCTTTGTAAACTTTTTATGTAGATTTTATGTTTTATTTCGAAAGAAATTGAAATATATGCAAAACATCTGCTGACCGCCTGCTTTTACGAATGCAGGCGGTCAGCGATCCTGTTTTTTGTTAAAAAACTATTTTTTCTTATTCATATCTGCAATTACATTCAAAGCTTGCACATTCTGTCTCACCACATGTGCAGGCACTGCTGCCAAGGATCCCAATATGCGTTGCACGGCATTTTTCATTCTCGTTAAATCTGCAATGTGTTGCCTCACATGCAACATCTGTCTCTTTTGATGCTTCTTTTAACGTATTGCATGCTCCTCCATTACTTCCACATTCTTTAAAGCTTCCGCAGCATGTGCCATGGCGTTCCTTTGCTTCACGTCCTTCTACCCTGATATCCCCTTTGCAGCAGCATCCATCCTGATTGTTATAAGTGCAGCCTTTTACTGAACAGTCTAAATATGCCATATTCTTCTCTCCTTTTTTCATTTTTAGGCATCCGCCTTTTATCAGTATGGATCTTTTTCACAAAAATATTCTGCATCCACAAGATTCTATATTGAGAAAAAAAGAAAACATCTGCCATTTCTGACAAATGTTTTCTTTGAAAATATTATTTTAATGCAGCCGGATTGATTCTCTTGGTTGCGATCTCATCCTTTAACATAGCAAGGAACTCTTCTTTTGGAACAGTTGTGGTAGCCTGTTCTCCATGGAGACGATAGCTTACCGTTCCGTCTTTCACTTCATTCTTACCAAGAATGATAAGATATGGTACTTTTTCTACCTGTGCGGCTCTTACACGGTAACCAAGCTTTTCTGCACGTTCATCGATCTCAACACGGATATCGTTTGCATCCAGATAATCAAGAAGTTCATGAGAATATGCATTCAACTCTTCATCTTCATTCTTAACCGGAATAATTCTTGCCTGAACCGGAGCTAACCAGAGTGGCAAGTTTCCTTTTGTTTCCTCTAAGATGTAAGCCATAAAACGGTCAAGGGAACCAAGGATCGCTCTGTGAAGTACAACTGGTGTTTTCTTTGTTCCGTCCTTGTCAATATAGGTCAGATTGAATTTTGCCGGTAAGCAGAAGTCAAGCTGGCATGTAGAAAGTGTATATTCATTTCCGATCGCAGGCTTTACATTTACGTCAAGCTTTGGTCCGTAGAATGCAGCTTCACCGATTTCTTCAGTGTAATCAATTCCAAGGTCATCCAATACTTTTCTCAAAGCATCCTCAGCTGTGTTCCACATTTCATCATCATCATGATATTTTACCTTGTCAGCCGGATCTCTTAAAGAAAGTACACAACGGTAATCTGTAATGTTGAAATCCTTGTAAGTATCAAAGATCAGATCGACAACCTGTGAGAACTCTGACTCGATCTGTTCCGGTGTCACGAAAATATGTGCGTCGTTCTGGCAGAAATGGCGTCCTCTCTCAATACCTTTTAATGTACCACTCGCCTCAAAACGGAAGTCATGTGCGATCTCGCCGATACGGATCGGAAGGTCTTTATAAGAGTGCATTTTGTTTGCATAGATCATCATATGATGCGGGCAGTTCATAGGACGGAGAACAAAGGATTCTCCTTCAACTTCCATTGCCGGGAACATGTTATCTTTGTAGTGATCCCAGTGACCGGATGTTTTATAAAGATTTACTGTACCAACACAAGGTGTCATAACATGAAGATATCCAAGTTTTCTCTCTTTTGCTTTGATATAGTTCTCAAGCTCCTGCCATACTGTGTATCCCTTTGGAAGGAACATCGGAAGTCCACGTCCGACAAGATCGTCTGACATGAAAAGGTTCATCTCTTTACCGATCTTTCTGTGGTCACGGTCTTTTGCTTCCTCGAGAAGTTTTAAATGCTCCTCTAATTCTTCTGCTGTCGGGAAACAAACACCATAAATACGCTGCATTACGTGATTGTTTGCATCACCTTTCCAGTATACACCAGAGTATTTTACAAGCTTGAAGTTCTTGCATAACTTTGTATTGTCTACGTGAGGTCCACGGCAGAGATCTGTGAAATCACCCTGATCATAAACAGAGATATTTCCATCCTCCAGATCTTTGATCAGATCCATCTTATAAGGATCATCCTTGAACATCTCCATTGCTTCTGCTTTGGAAATCTCACGTCTGTAAATCTTTTTGCCTTCTTTGCAGACTTTTTTCATTTCCTTCTCGATTGCTTCAATCGCCTCGTCATTGATGATATCATCGCCAAGATCGATATCATAATAGAAGCCTTCTTTTACAACAGGTCCTACCCAGAACTTTGCCTGTGGGTATAAATGCTTAACTGCCTGTGCCATCACATGTGCGCAGGAATGATTCAGAGTATTGAGTCTCTCATCTGCTTTAAAATCTACCATTTTCTTTCTTTCCTTTCACTATATAAAAATAAGTTTCTGCAGGATGTATCTCCGATTCTTTTTCACCGCCCATTTTTGTATCCCAGGCAACAAAAAAATCCCTGATACTGCATTCCTGCAATATCAGGGACGATATGCTTATCGTGGTTCCACCCATCTTCATCTCTCTGTCTTACCAGACATCCATCTTCTTACTGCCTGTCCATTCCAGAGAAATCTCATTCTTGATGATAACGGTATCACCGGACCGGATTGGGGTCACTCAGAGCTGGTCTTCAC
>CAKQXQ010000015.1 GCA_934292805.1 uncultured Roseburia sp.
ATCTTAAAATTTCATTCGTTAAAGTCACTTTAATCATATAAAAAAGCCTCCCTTTCAAATATTATTATATCCAAAAGAAAAGCTTTTTTCCATTAATTTTTCACTATTTTTTCACTATTTTCCGCTTCTACTTCTCATCAACAACCTGAAAAATGTAGAACTTCAGATAATAACTTTCATCCGCCGCCCACAAAATCGGATGATCCGGTGCCTGTGTACGGAATTCCACCTGACGGAGTCTCTTGTGTGTTGCCTTGGCAGCCTCTTTCACAGTCTTTGCGAGAAGCTCCTGTGTCATAAAATGAGAGCACGAACAGGTGGCAAGATAACCGCCATTTTTCACTAATTTTAAGCCCTTCATGTTAATTTCACGATAACCTTTGATCGCATTTTTTGTCGCCTCGCGGGATTTTGTGAATGCCGGTGGATCTAAGATGACTACATCGTATTTTTCTCCTGCCTGTGCAAGCTTCGGCAGCTCATCCAAAACATTTGCCTGACGGAAATGCACGGTGTTTTCCAGATGGTTCAATCTTGCATTCGTCTCTGCCTGGCTCACTGCATATTCGGAAATATCAAGTCCGGTGACCTCTGCTGCCCCGGCGATTCCGGCGTTCAGTGCGAATGTTCCCATATGTGTAAAACAGTCCAGTACTTTCTTGCCTTTGCAGATACGCTGCATGGCAAGACGGTTGTATTTCTGATCGAGGAAAAATCCGGTTTTCTGGCCATTTGCTACATCTACGATATAGTGAACACCGTTTTCCACGATCTCAATATTTGTATCAAATTCCTCTCCAAGAAATCCTTTTACCTTTGGAAGACCTTCTTTTGTACGTTCGTTGGCATCGCTCCGCTCATAAACTCCACGGATCGCAATTCCGTCTTCTGACAGTATTTCTTTCAGATCTGCTACGATTTCCTCCTTAAACTGTTCCATTCCAAGTGCCAGGCATTCCACGACAAGTACATCTTCATATTTATCAATCACAAGACCCGGCAAAAAATCAGCCTCACCGAATATAATGCGGCAGGAGCTGGTATCTACCGTCGTCTTACGATACTCCCATGCATTTTTCACTCTCATTTTCAAAAATGCACGATCGATCTCCTGATCCGGTTTTCTTGTCATCATGCGGACACGGATTTTAGAATTCTGATTGATAAAACCCTTTCCCATCGGATATCCGTCAAAGTCATGAACGGTTACAACTTCTCCGTTTTTAAATCTTCCTGTGATCGTATCGATCTCATTATCAAAAATCCACGCACCACCTGCTTTGATCGTACGTCCTTCTCCTTTTTTCAATGTTACGATTGCACTCATTTACTATTTTCTCCTTTTATTGTAATTTTGCCCGGCCATTTGTTGCAAGCACGGAACATGGTTTGTCCAGCGTGATCTCATCTCCATCGACTGTCGTCACAACTCCGCCGGCCTCCTGTACGATCAATGCCCCTGCGGCATAATCCCATGGGCTTAACCTAAGTTCAAAATACAGTTCTGCCCTTCCGGCAGCAATACTGCACAGATCAATCGCTGCTGATCCGCTTCTTCTGATATCTAGTGCTCTTTTAAAATATGCATATGCCATCTGGAAAGACTTCCTGCTTAATTCTTCATAATATGGCGATGTTCCAAATAATACCACACCTTCAGACAGTGGATTTGCGGATACGCGTATCGGCTTTCCATTTAAAAAAGCCCCTCTGCCACGTTCTGCTGTGTACATTTCATTCAGATATGGGTTGTAAACAACACCGATATATGCTTTTCCGTCATTTGTCAGCCCCACGGAGATTGCACTGTTATGGTAATCCTTGATAAAATTCGTTGTTCCGTCGATCGGATCTACGATAAAGGCCATTCCTTTTTTTATCGAAGCGTGGATGTCATCCTCCTCACCCACAAAAACTGCGTTTGGTACAAGTTCCAGCAGCCTTTCTTTTAAAATCTGCTGCACCTTTTTATCATAGATGGTAACAAAGTTCGCATGCCCTTCTTTTTCGTCCACCATATCTGTAGTCCTCACTGCTTCCAGCATAATCTTTCCACAGTCCCTTACTGCATCTGCGATCTTTTCCACAAGGCTTTTATTTAATCTTCCAAGAACTGCTGTTTCCCGCTCAAGCCATGGGATATTGGAAACAAATGTGATTCCCTCTGCGGTTTTCTTCCGGTTTGCATTTATATAGGACTTTTGTATAAAATCCCTTAACTTTTTCTGCTCAGATAAAAGCAGGTAATTATTCTTTGCCAGTGCCTCTTCCACTGTCACAAATTCCGGATGAAATCCCTCTTTTTCTTCGTAATCCAAACCGGCTCCATCCATCCGCTTCTCACTCATCAGCCAGCATTCATAATAGCAGGACTCCATCTGAAAATATATGGCTGGATCATCCACATCAATATTTTGTTCAAATGTCTTACCGATTGCAAGACCGATATGAATATCCGTATAGCCAGTCTCCTCTGAGATCTCCCGAAGAAGTGCCTCTTTTTCTGACTCACCCTCTTCGATTCCGCCTCCCGGAAATTTATAATCGCCTTCCTTCGTACATACCATCAAAAGCTTGTTCTGATAATGAACGATTCCACGGACTGCAGATCTTTTTTTGATCTCTGCCTGTTCTTCCGGCAGCTCATCTGTAATGAACGTTAAATCAAATTGCATGCTTCCTCCCTCGGTTCTTCTTTTCTCTGTATTTATTCTGCTTTTTATTATATCTATTTTTTTACTGGAATGATAGAAAAAATTCAAATCAAATTTATGAAAGATGTATTTCTTTCAGATTTAATGAAAGATCTCTTCCTTTAGGACTTGTAAATTCTGTCATAAAGTGTTAAAATATATATTGATAAATTTTTAACAATCTTCTGTTTATGACCATATAAGATTAACAATCGATTTTTTTCTTAACAGGCATAAGCAGCCTACATTTATTCGTGAATTGCGGAGGTATTTGAAATGGATTACACACAGGAATACAAACAGAAACTTGTTTCTGCTGATGAAGCTGTAAAGCTTATCAAATCCGGGGACTGGGTTGATTACGGCTGGTGCAATGGTACTGTAGATGTTTTAGACCAGGCACTTGCAAAACGTACTGACGAATTAACAAATGTAAATTTACGCGGAGGTATTTTATTAAAACCTCTTGCTGTTTTTAACCGTGAAGATGCAGGCGAACATTTCACCTGGAACTCATGGCATATGTCCGGTATTGAGCGTAAGCTTATCTCACGCGGATGTGCTTATTACAGTCCGATCCGCTACTCTGAGCTTCCTCGTTATTACCGGGAATCCTCCTGTCCTGATGATGTTGCCATGATCATGGTAGCTCCTATGGACAAACACGGCTATTTTAACTTCGGGCCGAATGCATCCCATCTCGGTGCAATGTGCGAAACAGCCAAACACGTTATCGTAGAAGTCAATGAAAATATGCCACGCTGTCTCGGTGGTACAGAATGCGGTGTCCATATTTCTGATGTTACTTATATTGTAGAGGGCAATAATGCTCCGATCGGTGAACTTGGTGCAGGCGGTCCTGCCACTGATGTTGATAAAAAAGTTGCCCAACTTATCGTAGACCAGATTCCAAACGGCGCCTGTTTGCAGCTTGGTATCGGAGGCATGCCGAACGCTGTAGGTTCCCTGATCGCAGAATCTGATTTAAAAGATCTCGGGGTTCATACAGAAATGTATGTAGACGCTTTTGTTGATATTGCAAGAGCCGGAAAGATCAACGGTTCCAAGAAAAATATCGACCGCTTCCGTCAGGTTTACGGTTTTGGTGCAGGAACCAAAAAGATGTATGACTATCTGGACGAAAACCCTGAGCTAATGAGTGCTCCTGTCAGTTATACAAATGATATCCGTTCTATCTCTGCGCTGGATAATTTTATCTCCATTAACAACTGCGTAGATATTGACCTGTTCGGCCAGATCAGTTCTGAATCTTCCGGAATCAAACAGATCAGTGGTGCAGGTGGACAGCTTGACTTCGTACTTGGTGCTTACCTTTCCAATGGTGGAAAGAGCTTTATCTGCTGTTCCTCAACCTTCACAGACAAGAAGGGCGTAATGCACTCCCGCATCCGTCCGACTTTAGCAGAGGGATCTATTGTTACCGATACTCGTGCCAACACACATTATGTTGTAACAGAATATGGTATGGTAAATCTGAAAGGACTTTCCTCCTGGCAGAAAGCTGAGGCATTGATCTCTGTTGCTCATCCTGATTTCCGTGATGAACTGATCGCTGAAGCTGAGAAAATGCATATCTGGAGACGGTCGAATAAATAGTTGACCGGAACCCTCAGTCATTTTGCAATCGAAGGCACACCGGATGTGATTCTTGTCATTCTCGGTGCTGCCATTATCCTTGTACAATATGTTTTCTAAAGTAGCTGTAAAATGCCAGCCCGGATATTGACCGGGGCTGGCATTTTCTGTTCCATATCACTTCTAAGCTTCTGCTTCCTTCATCAGATCAACATAATGTTCTGCATTATGCCGGTTATCTTCCACTTCCTCTGCCGTGAGCTGGCGTACTACTTTTGCCGGATTGCCAAATGCCATGGAATTATCTGGAATGACCATCTTCCCGGTGACAAGTGCTCCGGCTCCGAGGATACAGTTCTTTCCAACCACTGCACCGCTCAGTATAATACTTCCCATTCCAACGACTGTATTATCTCCAACTGTGCAACCATGAACGACTGCATTATGTCCGATTGAGACACCTTTCCCGATGTGGATGGAATGTCCCTCATCTGTATGCAGTGTACTGTTATCCTGCACATTGGAATTGTCGTCGATAAAGATACTTCCTGTATCGCCACGCACTACTGCATTATACCAGATTCCGACGTTCTCCCCTAATGTTACATCCCCGACAACATGTGCGCCCGGGGCAAGAAAAATGTGTGTTTTCTGATTATCTGATTCTAATTTTTTTGATTCCATCTTTTTCCTTCCCTGCTTTTCCATTATCTTTAAATCATATTCCAATCCGATAAATTTCGCAATTCCAATCCGACAGATTTTGTAATTCCAATCCGATAGATTTATGGTTTTTAACCCGATTTATTTTAGATTTCATTTACTATTTTTTTGTAGAAATACAGATCCGCCTTTCCTTCCTGTTTCGTTCCATCATACACCGGCAGGTTCATGCCGCCAAGCGTATAACCGTTCTTAAAATAAAATTGACATGCACCGAGATTATTGTCCTGGCAAATGAGCCACACACCGATCTTGTCCATTTTTTCTGCCAGCTCCATTGCGCGTTTCAAAAGCATGCTGCCAACTCCATATCTTCTGTAATCTTTCAGCACAAGCAGATTATCCAGATACAGATAACGGTTCCACTGCTCATAAAGGAGTGCATATCCTACGCATTTTCCATCTGCATACGCAGCCAGTCCACGGAAATCTTCTCCCATTTTTTCAAACTCATAATCTTCATTTGGAAAACACTGCTCTGTCACCTCTTCCGGCGTAAATGCTTTTATTCTGTAACTCCAGTTCTCACCGTCATAGATTGGGATCACTTTTCCTTCATTTAAAAATGGCTCGTTTGGGAGGCGTAGAGCATCCTTGTTTGCTGCTGTAATTTCTTTAATTTCAATAGTCATTGGGGGTCCTTTCTATATTTTCTTTTTCTCTCTTTGTATATTATAAGTGTATTGCTATTTTCATTCCTCATCCACTAAAATCATTTCAGACTTTGCCATTCATACCCCATTAATTTCAAAAAGGTTGCCCTTTCGGACAACCTTTTCTCTTTCTTCTGATGCTGATTTTTCTGTTGTCTGCCAACCGTCCGCCTCTCTATGTGCGGCTTAACTGTGGAGTTTTTCTGTTGCTCCCCAACCTGCCAGCCTACGAACTGGCTAAAATGTCAGATTTTTAAGGTGTCAGCACACCCGGATAAACTCATCTATCTCTGTACTATTATTATATGAATTGGCTCCTTTTATGTCAAGCGGAGTAAATATTTTTCCAAGAATTTTTGTAGTGTCCATTTAACATTTCAAGTGTATCAACTAAAGCGTCTTCTTACCTCTTACCCTGTGTTATGTATTTATCTCATTTTATAAAATACATTTTCACTGAATATTTCCTTTAGTTACTGCATTTATACACTTTTCTTCACTTTTCTTCTTGAATCTTTAGCTCTGACATACTATAATAAACATAAAGAGAAGCAGCCGCCCACAAAGTGGTTAGCCTCACATGGTAATTAAATGCCTACCTTGCACCGGCCAAGTACAAAGGTAGGCATTTTTATTTTCGCTTGTTATTCCTATCTATGTAGGCAAGCAGTGTAATTAAAAATGTTGCAAACAAAATCAAGTCCTGAAATGAAAACATTTCCATCCGCACCACCTCCCCTCTATCTCTAGCTGGGAGACTACCACCTTGTACACGATTACTTCTCATGTCGGTAGTGTATCACAATTTACATATGTAGGCAATCTTCTTTTCAAAATATCCTGTGATTTCACTGTTTACCCTGTGTTATGTTTTTACTTTGTTTTATAGAAATACATTTACAGACCGAAAAAAAGAGCCCCCATGTGGGGGCTCTTATCTTGAATAATTATTAATTAGCAAACACCCTGAGCAAGCATAGCATTTACAACTTTCTCAAATCCTGCGATATTAGCACCGGCAACATAGTCTGTCTTTCCACCAACTGTTGCATCATATCTCTTTGCAGCATCAGAAATATTAGCGTAAATAGTTTCCATAATGCCTTTTAATCTTGCATCAACTTCTTCGAATGACCAGGATAATCTCTCAGAGTTCTGGCTCATCTCTAATGCAGATGTTGCAACACCACCGGCATTTGCAGCTTTACCACCTACGAATAAAACTCCGTTCTCCTGTAAATATTTGGTTGCTTCTAATGTAGTAGGCATATTAGCACCTTCTGTTACAGATACAACACCGTTTGCTACTAACATCTTTGCATCTTCAAGATCTAATTCATTCTGAGTTGCACATGGCATAGCGAAGTCTACCTTGTACTGCCATACACCGTGTTCACCGTTCTCTTTTGCATGATATTCAGCAGATGGTCTTGCAGCTGCATACTCTGTTAAACGAGCACGTTTTACTTCTTTTACTTCTTTTAATAAAGCTACATCAATTCCTTCCGGATCATAAACCCAGCCTGTAGAATCAGAGCATGTTACAACTTTTGCTCCTAACTGATTTGCTTTCTGGATTGCATAGATTGCAACGTTACCGGAACCGGATACTGCTGCTGTCTTGCCTTCAAGGCTCATTCCATGATCTTTCCATAATGCATTTGTCAGGTATAATAAACCATATCCTGTAGCTTCTGTACGTGCAAGGGATCCGCCATAAGAAAGTCCTTTTCCTGTGAGAACTCCTTCATAGACTCCACGGATTCTCTTATACTGTCCAAACATGAAACCGATCTCTCTTGCTCCTGTTCCGATATCACCTGCAGGAACGTCTTCATCTGCTCCGATATATTTGTAAAGCTCTGTCATAAAGCTCTGGCAGAATGCCATAATCTCTCTGTCTGATTTGCCCTTTGGATCAAAATCAGAACCACCTTTACCACCACCGATTGGAAGTGTTGTAAGGGAGTTTTTAAATACCTGTTCAAATCCAAGGAATTTGATAATTCCAAGGTTTACAGATGGATGAAGTCTTAATCCACCCTTGTATGGTCCAATGGAATTGTTGAACTGTACACGATAACCTCTGTTTACCTGTACCTGTCCGTTATCATCTACCCAAGGAACGCGGAACATAATCTGACGATCCGGCTCTGTAATTCTTTCAAGAATTGCATTTTTTCTGTATAATTCCTCATTTGCATCAATAACAGGTCTTAAAGACTCTAATACTTCTTCAACAGCCTGTAAAAACTCAGGTTCTGCGGCATTTTTTGCTTTTACTTTTGCGAGTACTTCATCAACGTATCCCATCTTCTTAATCTCCTTTAAAATAAATTTATTTTACAGCCTTTTATTGCTTAGCTGTATCTTTCTTATCAACGAGTCTATTTTATTATAAAATGACGGATGGTGCAATATTTTTTTCTTTATTCCTTTAATTTAGTGAAGTTTTCTAATCATATGTCGATTTTTTTGCAAGTTTTTGCTTTCAATTATTCATTTTGCATAAAAAATATCAATATTTTTCACTTTTTATATTTTCCAGTTATATTACTTATTCTTCCCATGAATAAAAGTTAAAAATATCACAAAAAACCGTTGCCATATGACAACGGTTTCGTTATTTTTATGCCTTTATTCTATTTCTCCCTTATACACATAATGGAAATAATCGGCAAGTTTTGCGAGCGCATAAATTAAGATCGGTGTCTCCTGTTCGGTCAACTGTCCCTTCACCTGTGCGATCATCTCATGATGGAACTGTTCATGATGCCTGTAGGCTGCTTTTCCCTTCTCTGTCAGGGATACCCATACGACACGCTTGTCCTGGGTACTTCGTTCCCTGGTAACGTAACCCTTTCTGGTAAGCCCATCCATTGCTTTTGTCAATGTTCCGGTTGTAACATTCATCAGCTTCGCTACTGTTGACATTGTCTTGGATTCGTCGACTCCAATAGCTTCAATCACATGGAAATCATTATAGCTTAAGTCTTTGAATTCTTCTGTTACAAGACACTTTCCTTCAATCTCCATGATATCCTTAAACAGTCTGACCAAAAGTTCATTTAACGTTTCATCTGTAGTCATTCAGCTTATTCCTCAAAATTGCGGTATACAATTCCCTTTTTCACCTGTGCTGCAACTTCCTCATCATAATCTGTGAGGCAGTCTAATAATGCAAGTGAGAATTCGATGCCTGTTCCCATACCACGGCTTGTGATAATATTACCATCCACTACTACGGCATCTTCACATGTGATCGCACCGGTAAGCTTACTCTCAAATCCCGGATGGCAGGTTGCATGTCTTCCTTCCAGTACACCTGCTGCTCCTAATACACTTGGTGCCGCACAGATTGCAGCAACGATCTTGCCCTCTGCCTGGAACTTTTTAATAACCTGATTCACAAGTTCACTTTCCATAAGGTTCAATGTTCCCGGCATTCCTCCCGGAAGTACGATTGCATCATAACCCTCAAAATCTACTTCTGAACCAATTGCATCTGCAAAAAATGTAATATTATGTGAGCTTGTGACTTCTTTCTTATCTGTAATGGAAATCGTTGTGATCTCCAACTGTGCTCTGCGGATAATATCAACAACTGTGAGTGCTTCGATCTCTTCGCAGCCATCTGCGACAAAAATACCTACTTTTTTCATCTTTTTTCTCCTTTATCCTTTGGCCATAAAGCCTGCTTTTTCATCTTTCTCTATTATAAAGCGTTGTTTTTTTTCCGTCAACCATTTGCCGCTGATCTGTATACAACCTATATCCATTCCATTCTTTACTAATCCTGCCTCTTGCAAAAATTTTCTGACTGACATATGATAAGAATAACTTTTTCAACGAATCAACATAAAAAGGAGCTTTCCTATGGAAATAGAACGCAAATATTTAATCCATAATCTTCCGGTCAATCTGGATCAATACGAATGCAGACAGATCGAACAAGGATATCTTAATACGGATCCGGTTGTCCGTATCCGGAAATCAGACGACAAATACACTCTTACTTACAAAGGTTCCGGTCTTATGTGTCGTGAAGAATATAATCTTCCACTGAATGCAGAAGCATTTGCACATTTAAAAGAAAAAATTGATGGTATACTGATCCAAAAGAAAAGATATCTGATCCCTCTTACTGAGAAATTAACTATAGAACTGGATGTTTTTGAGGGAGAACTGGCACCTCTTCAACTTGCAGAAGTAGAATTTGAGACAAAAAAAGAAGCTGAAGATTTCATTCCACCAGCCTGGTTTGGAGAAGATGTCACTTTTTCTTCCAAATACCATAACAGTACGCTTAGCAAACGCTAGGCGTACTGTTATTTTTATCGTACTGTTATTTTTATCGTACTGTTATATTTTATCATACTGTTATTTTAATCGTTCTGTTTTCACTTACTGCTCTGTTAAACAGCTCATCTCAGGCGGTTACTCTCATACTTTTGTCTCGTACGAAGACAGTTTTTCAAAGCTTCATAACGTTCTTCCAATCTGCCCTCCGGAATCACTACATCCAGTGCAACAGCAAATGTATTGATCATCTGATCATCCATCTCACCTTTCAATGAAACAAGAAGATTGTACCGCTCCTCAAAATCATCTGAATCCAAAAATTCCAGTATCTTCGGATTGATCATTTCTTCCTCCTTTGGCTGCGGATGTTCTTCTGTGATCTCACACCCCGGTTCTACTTTCTCGAAACGATATTTCTGCTTCACCTCCGGATATTTTTCATGATCCACCTCGCTTACAAACATGTCAAGCGGTCTTGCATATACTTTATAATCTCCATATAAAGCCTGATAAATAACAAGCATCTCACCTGTTTCAGAATGCTTTGCTATGGTTATTACCTGATACAGTTTATTTTTAAAATGGCGATAAAACTCGCCACTTTTAGGCATACGCTCCATCTTATGCTTCCTCTCTTCCCAAACAATGTCTGTTTACAGATTGCTTCCAAGCTGCTGGTAATTATTCAGCATATCCACACCTTCTGCAATGAAATCCCTGTCAAATTCAAGATTTCCACTATAGCCCATGATCATCAGATCATTCAGCTTCTTCATAATATCGCAGTCTTCATCAAAGTCTGCCCCAATCTGCTGTCCGACTGGCTTCTCTGGCTTCATTGCCACTTTCTGGCTTGGTGTCATAACCGGTGTATCTGCTGCGCCACGCGTTGCCTCATGCTGCCTTTTATCTGCTTCCTTCATGAAATCTGTATCATTTTCCTTAACGTTCTGCTTTGCTCTGCTTAAAATATCCTGACCGGCTGCCTTCTGGCCTGCCCTGCCTAAAATATCCTGGCTGGCCGCCTTCTGTCCTGCTCCATATACATTGGC
The DNA here is from genome assembly GCA_934292805.1 of uncultured Roseburia sp. Classification (GTDB taxonomy): domain Bacteria; phylum Bacillota; class Clostridia; order Lachnospirales; family Lachnospiraceae; genus Roseburia. The sequence goes on from CAKQXQ010000015.1 coordinate 11,020, forward strand.
ACGCATCTGCTCAAGATTCTTTGTCACTTTGTTGCGAAGTGCCTGCAATTCCTGTGCCTGCATCTTCTGCCTCTGTGTCTTCTGTGCCTGACTGTAAGAATTGTCCTGGCGATATGGGCTGCCTTGACGATATGAACTGTCCTGACGATACGAAGTCGTACGGCTGCTCTGATATTCCTTTCCTAATGGCTTTCCATTCACATAAGTGGTTCTCTTCTCGTTCTTCTGCCCTGTGGCCTTCACCTTATTTACAATAACAGCAATAATGATAATAAAAACTATTAAATCAAACATTTCTCATCCATACCTTTCTTCGTGTGGTAAGCCATTATTTCAGCTGGCAATTCTATTATATACGCTAATTGAATGATTCTCAATGAATATTTTCTATGCCCGCTGCTTTCCGAACATCTCCATATATTCCTGTGCCTTCTGTATAGAAATATCCAGTCTGTTCTGAAGTCTCATCAGAATATCCTCCCTGGAGAGTCCACAATCATATCCTGTTTCGATAATTCCCTCTGCTTTTCCTTCTGCTTTTCCTTCATCCCACGTTTCCTGAAATACGCTGATCATATCTGTTTCTCCCTTCCTCTCGAACTCACTGTAACTCAACTTACTGTTTGTTGCCCCGGCTACTGCCATAATCACATCTTTCTCAACTGCATGCTCTTTCGCATAATCAATCGCCAATTCCTTCTTCTCACAGGGATTATTGCTGCCCAAGAGTATTTCAAAAAGATTAAATAAATCACGATTCTCCATGTTATGCAATAATAGCCTGTTCTCCCGTGCCTCAACAAGATGTATCTTATAATCATTAACAAAAGATACTATCTGTTCCGGTATGCGAAGCAGTCCGTGCAATGAAACCGCTGCATCCCATGGTTTCTCTCCATAATAGATTACTACAGTAATAACCGGAACATCTGTTCGGATGAATTTTTATTTTTTGCCGAAAGATCCGTATACTGCTTTTTATATGTGCCATAATCATATCCCATGATTCGAAGTGGCATTGCGTAGTGTATATGCTCTTGATTCTCAATTCCTGCCATAACAAGTTCCATCTCGAATCCATCCCCACGCTTACATATCTTAATATTGTCTCTCGCGGCCTGTATACTCTCTGCATACTGTCTGTGTTCTAATACTGTGGATTCCTCTGTATCCACATCCAAAAGATCTTCTGCTTTTATAATTTGTATTCCCTTAAATAATACTGCATTGAAAAAATCTGCAAAATGTTCACTGTTCCGCCAATAATTTTTCAACAGAGTATCTGGTTTTATGTTTTGTGCCATCTATAGATTTCTAACTTCTTTCTGTTAATATTATATAAAATTATCTTTGTGTTTACAAGAATCCTAATAGATAACTATAACGCACCTCATAAATGCCATATAGGATTCAAGTGTCAAAAGGTCTGCATTTAAATTCATACTAGCAGATTGCACAAAAGAAATATTCCAAGTTTCATTGTGCAAAACATTCCGCTAAGCCTCTGAAAGCGTGAAGCATGTTCAGCAGAGGCTTCCATGCTTCATGAGTCTTATCTCCATTGCACAAAAAGAAACTTTTCATATTTCTTTTGTGCAATTTGCCAATAAAGATTGTAAAGCAGACCTTTTGACACCTGAATCCTTATAGATAATAATATTATCCAGCATGCAGTTATGAACTTATAATCCTTCGAAATGTTTGCCGATCTGGCAGACTGCCTTATTAAAATCAGATGATTAACTACGATTTGAAAATAGATTATTTTAATTTTATGCTACATATGTAAGTTTGTCAAGAAGAATATTTTCCGAAAAACAGAAATGAAAGAGGGAAAATTTTTCCAACGAAATAATAAGGAAAAGAATTTCCCCAAAAAAGGACGTGTGAAAAAACTTTCGTTTTTTCACACGTCCTTTTATCTCATCATCTATCGATGACTCTTATGATATTACTGCATTTTTCTACGCTTACGATACATCACAATCAACAATGCACCAATGCCTGCTGCTGCAACTGCGATAAGGATCAGACCCTGTCTGTTCTCTTCTGCGGTTACTTTCAGGTCGTCCAGATCGAATGCAGATTTCAGAAGTCCTGCCTCTTTCATAAGTACCAGTTTCTGGTTCTCACTCATGAGTGCTGCACTCTCTTTCTTAGTATCGAGCATTTCTTTCTCGCTGTATACTTCGTATTCGCCTGTTTCGCTGTTCATTGCGATCACATAACTGTCATTGGAAATTGTTGTTACGTGTCCTGTTTCTTTGTCAGTACCGGAAGCTTCTGCTTTGTCGGATGCATCTGACTGGGATGCTCCCTCACTGACATTGTAAGCTGCTGCTTCGTCAACAGATTTCTTAAGTTCTGTTACATACTGTCCATACATCTGCTGTGCCTGCTCATCACTGAATCCTTCTGCGGTAAGCTCACCCTTAAGTTTCTGTGCAGCTGTATCATCTGCAAATGCAGTTTCAATGATCTCTTTGATCTCGGCTGCATTCTTCTCTGTTACTTCAATAGATTCTGATTCGCTGCCTTGTGCATTCTCACTGCCTTCTGCATTCTCGCTGCCCGCTGCCGTTCCGTCTGCATCGGATGTTCCATTCTTGGCAAATGCAAGCATTGCATCGGAAAGATTCTCTTCGGCAAGTGAGAGGAATCCTTTTCCTTTTTCACTGTCTGCCTTTAATGCTTCTGCTTTCCAGTTGGCTGCTGCCGCATTGTATACACCCTGTAACAGGTTGCTGCCTGCTGTAATACGGTCTGCACTTTCTGCTTTATGGATCTCATCTGATACATTGTCAGCTGTTCCTGTAACATTCAATGCAAGATCTGTATCAACTGGCTCTGCCTTCAGGTCACCGGTCAGTTTTACAGCTGCAAGATAAGCAGTGTTGTCTGCAGATCTGAATCCTGCTTTTAAGTTTGCAAGCCAGATCGTTGCATACTGTAAGAAATCCATTTCCTTCTTCTCTGTCGTATCATTTACGAGAAGCTTTCCTGTCATGTACTGGAATGCTGCAACCGTATTGTCCTGATAACGTACCAGTAAGATTGGCTGAGTGCCATTGATATTACCGGCGATCTCTCCCATACTGCTGTTGCTTAATTCCTTCGGCCAGTGAAGCTTGTCTCCAAGATCTTTCACAGATCCATCTGCTGTCAGGTAAGACAGATACTGATAATCATTCTGTCCGTTCCTGTATACATCTGCAACAATATCATGGATTCCGGCTCCATCTTCTCTTGCGGCAATGACATCTACTGCAAAGGTCTGTCCCTGCTTAGCAAATAACCGGAAGTCTCTTGCTGCTGTCACTCCATCTGTTGTCGCAAGTGAATACTGGGAGTACATATCCAGTACGGAACCGCTCTTCGTATAAGTTGTGTAAGCAGCTTTGGCTGTCACACATGCTGTTCCGACTGTCATCTTATCTACAGAATCTGTCACAGTTCCTGTTAAAAGATCAACGATCTCACCGGAAGAAGTCAACGCTTTCTCTCCATACAGATGAACAAAGTTACCTTCTGCTGCGAGCACATCTTTCGTCTCTTTTGCTTTTTCCACAGTTTCTGAATCTTCTACAGTTTCTGAGTCTTCTATAGCTTCTGAGTCTTCTACAGTTTCTGATGTTTCTACAGCTTCTGTTTCTTCGATGTCCTTCGTCTCCGTCATTGCATTTACAGAAACAACGCCGTCTTTTCTGATGTAGTAAAGATCTTCGCTGCCGCTTGCTACGGTTCGTGCAAGTGATGCCGGATCGACCGCATATACTTCAAGTGCCTCACCCTCATCACATAACTGTAAGGTCAGATAAGTATTGAAGTCATAATGTAATGTGATCGTTGCCGGTTCTTCTGAATCTGCTTTGGCAAGGTCATCAATCTCTCCGGATGCAGTCACATTGCCATCTGCATCTTCCATCTGCCATGTCAGTCCGTATCCGATGATCTCGGCCGGAACATCAATATTGATCGTATCAATACCACTTGCGTATACGCTTAAGGTATCCGCTGCTGCTGCGATATCCGCATCCGTCAAGGCATAAGTTACTGCTGTTGTTGCAGCGGAATCAGCTGCTTTTGCATTCGCAGGAAGTAAGATACCATCCTGTTTGAGTGCTCCGCTTCGGATATTGTCCACTCCGCCATTCGTGCGTCCGAATACCCACTGCAGATAGTAAAGCGTCTTTTGTGCTCCGTCTATTGTTGTCGTATAGTCTCCATGAACCAGATAGGTACTATAATCATATCCTTTGATCATCGGGAATGTGGTTGCTTTTCCGTCGGCATCTTTATTCATCTGCGATGTGTCAAAGAATCTGTTCTTTGAACTATTCATAAGGTTCATGCTTCCTGATAACGTATTACCATAATAGAAATCAGGTGATGACAGATCTGTATCATTTACAAGATATGTCTTTGCAGCTGCCGCTTCATCGGCAAACTTCTTGCCTGTGCCAAGTGCATCTGTCAATGTCTGATAAGGTGCAAGCTCTGCACTGATTTTGCCACCGTCAATCGTATCGTAGATCCTCAGATATCCGATACCACTGTTATCCCCTTCTGTAACACCAGGGGCATTGTTATAAACTGCTTTTACATTGCCATTTCCATCGATGACTGTCGGTGCGATCAGAATACGTTTGAAGTACTTCTGGTTCAGATATCCGATATAACCACTGATATTATCATCGACCGGTTCACCATTATCCGGGTCGATCGGCTGCTCACCTTTGTCATAAAGGCCTGCAAAACCACCGACATAATAATTACCTTTTACCTTACCGGTAACGATCAGATCCCTTACTTCTGTCTTAGGATTGAACAATGTGATCCATGTCTGTGTGTAAGGAGTTGCCGGACTTAAGATCGACTGTGTATAACCGATCACTTCTCCCGCAAAGCCACCGGCATAGTTACCGGAGCCTTCTACCGTTGCACCAATCTCAAGACCATAATGTTCTCCACCTGAGACAATACCGTAAGCACCACCGACATAGCTATAACCTGTGACTTTGACACTTTCATCTACCTGGATCATCGTAGCGTAGTTACTATACCATGCTCCTGCGATTCCACCGATATAGGAAGCGTTTGCTCCCGTACCGCTGATTACTGTATCGCCAAGGACTGCACAGTCACGCGACAGGCTTGTTCCCGTTGCACTGTGTGATGTACTGAATCCTACCAGTCCTCCTGCATAAGTCTCTGCACTGATCTTACAGTTTTCAACTTTGCTTCGGATGACATAATAATTGGTCAATGATCCGGTAAGACCTCCGGCCATGCTCTTTGCCTCGATCGTACATTTACTTACGATACACTGATTAATCGGGCTGGAATATCCGATGATTCCACCGGCACTGTTTCCTGCTGTCTTAATCGTACATCCCTCTACATAATGCCATGATAATGTCCATCCATCAATACCTGTAATTCCACCGGCTGAATAAGAACCACTTTCCTGCTGGGTTATTGTATTACGGATACTTACATTCCTCTGGGAATCGGAAGAGCTTCCGTAAATACCACCGGTATAATACTTACCTACCACATTACTGTTGGATACCTGTATGTAGTAGAAAATCGGATTGTATCTTATGGAATCCTCCAGACCGCTGTCCTGTCCGTATACATTATTCGCATATCCTGCCAGACCACCGGTACGGTTTCGTCCGCTGACATTGACCTTGTCTGCGTAACAATATCTTACATAGTTATTACAGTATCCGAGCAGACCACCGGTATACTGGCTATCCGAATTACCGTTGGAATTAATCTTAATATTATAAGTATCGTCACCACTTCCTACAACACTGCAATGTGTCACAGCACTCTCACTGATACCGACAAGACCGCCTACACGATGTGTAACGGTACTTGCGTTGTTGCTGATATCCGCATCTTTTACTCTGACATATTCCAGCGTACCCTGATTATAACCGACTGCTCCGACATAATTGCTTGCGGAACCTGCCATAATCTTGATATTTTCAAAATCTACAAAACGGATCGTTCCGGTATTCTTACCGATCAGGCCGATCATCGTTCCGGCATAATTGCTATTGTTCCAGATTGCATCACTGATCGTAATACCTTCCATCGTACCCTGAAGCACATTGATCCATCTCTGACTGCTTGCTGTTGTTGTAACATTGATTCCTGTAATCGTTACCTTAGTATTCTCTGTTACAGTAACCTTCTGTTCAGATTCCTCACTCTTCTCCGGTCTTCTTCCGTAGAGCAGATAGTCTTTGATCTTCTGCTCAGACTGCACACCGCCATCCGTGAAGTCCTGTTTTGTGTATCCTTTTCCGACCAGTCTGTTAATGTTCAGATTGATCAGATCCGGATCTGCCTGATTCGGAAGTTTGGAGAAATCCAGATTTTCCGTGATCATGAAGTTCTGGTAATTCTTTCCTTCTGCCTTCATCGCACCATACCAGCATGTAAGATCTTTACGATTCTCTTCCTCTGTCTTTGAATTGTCATAAACAGAAGAGATCTGCATATAAAGCGGTCCTTCAAAATCGATCGGGGCAGATACTTCCCAATCTGTACCGGTTGCATCTGTATATTCATAGACTGCCTGATAGGTATCACGATATATCTCAATTGCCACACAGTCATTCGTACAGGTGATCAGAAGATCCTCTCCGTCCCACTTGAACCGGCCTGTATTTTCTGACCATAACTGTGCTTTTGTCCACTTCTTGCTGTCTACTTTCTCCAGTCCAAAGTCAAGCTTCATACCGGAAATACTTAAATTACCAAGTGCCTGATACAGCGTATCATAGAAGCTGTCCGGTGCACTGTCAAGCTGGCTTTCGGTCAGACCCGGTGTCTTTAACCGGAGTGTAAAGTTAAGGTCATATCCGGTACCATTTAAGGCTGCCGCAGGTGTTCCATCCACTGTAAGCGATACTACGGTATTGTCAAGCTGAACCAGTGTCGGGTTCTGATATAGCAGAAGTTCTGTCTCTGCATTATTGTTAAGCATAGGCAGATATCCCTGTTCAATGCCATAGACACCTTCCGGATCGGTATAACGGAAACTATATCCAAGGTTGACATTGTTCCAGTAATATGCAGCCACTTTCATCTCGTCTGCTGACATAAGCCCATTGGTATCCAATGCTTCTGTGCTGACTTCTCCCTGGATCTTCTGTCCTGCATAAGCATATGAGTTCGTCAGTGTTGTCGAACTGTTGATGATCGTACCGGCTATACGTCCGGTTGCATTCGCCTGTCCGCTGACGTTACCGACTGCAAGAAGCTGTGAGAGCATTGCACTGCTCTGTGCACGTCCTACGATACCTGCCGCAACACCGCTTCCGCTGATGTCTGTCTTGCTCCAGCAGCGGTTGATACTTCCGTTCGTCTGACCGGTAATACCGCCTGCAGCTCCGGATGTTGTGTAGATCTTGCCCTGCGTATATGCGTTTCTGACACTGGAGCTGTCAGTCATGTCTCCCGAGATACCTCCGACACCAATGACATTCGCCTGTGTGCTGGATACATTGATATTCACTCCGGCTGCATAGCAGTTCTCAATCGTACTATATACATTATATCCTGTCATTCCGCCAAGTCTTAAGTCCGTTGTCTTTCCTGTTACCTCAGACTTCATTCCCTGTACGCCGCAGTTTGTCATGCTGCTGTTCTCTAAGTATCCCACGATACTTCCTGCATACTGGTATGGATTATGGATCACTGCATTCTTCACGTACACATTCTCAAGACGTGTCTGCTTCTTGGCATATCCGATAATTCCGGCATACTGTCCAAGTGTTCTGTCTGATGAACCGATCGTAACATTCTCAAAAGTAAGATTTCGGATCTGTGCTCCATCTGTGTATGTAATGATGGCAGATGCATTGCCCACTGTTGCAAGGTTTTTGATCACATGTCCATTTCCTTCGATCTTGCCGGTGAATGGTTTGCTGCTATTCACACCAGAGAATACGTTGTTCGCTGCTGCTTCCTGGCCCTGGAAACCATTGATGTCAATGTCTCCAACGAGACGGTAATTACCTCCGACATCTGTAAAGCCTTCCAGCCAGTTCTCCATACTTACCGGCTTATAGAAGCTTACACCGATGCTCCGGTTTACATTCGTCACTTCAGAGTGGTAGCTTCCAAGTCCGATACCGAAGCTGTTGATATTATAGGAATCGCGGTACAGACCATTTGGCCATACACGCACCTTTACATAATAGAAGTTACCTTCCTGATACTGCTCATACTCTACAGGTGTATCCGGGCTTGCTGCCGTCTGACCATTCACAAGCAGATTACCTGCTTTAATGTCTGAGATCGTATAACCAAGTGCATTGTTGAACGCCAGTGTCATGTCTGCATAATCATCCGTCTGTTCTGTTACCGTTGCTCCGACATAAGTAACTCCGGATGCTGCACTTACTGTATTATAGAGGATCCTCTGCTGCAGGTTCAGTAATGTACTGTTCATCTCAACACGCGGATAGAAGCCCTGTGAGATATCACTGACATGGAACTGTCCCTGCTTATTTACTGTACTGTTATAGAAGTTTTGGTCCGTAAGACGTACGGTTGTCACACCATTCTCTGCATATCCGGACACATCCATGCTATATTTGCCTGCCTGTCCGAAATAGAAGCTGTTTAAGAACCTTCCCTGCAATGTACTGTCAGATGAAGAACCGGAGCCGAGCGGTGTGTACTTCTCGTACACATGGTATTCTCTTCCCCAGACACCGGTCGCATCACTCTGCTTCCAGTAGACTTCATACATATCTCCGACAACAAAGCTGTTGACCACACGTCCGCCACTGATATAACCGACCAGCGTACCGTTGGTATCAAGATTAATCGTCTGTGTACCGCTCTTGTCTGTCACGGTTCGTTTGTCACGCTCCACACCAAGGCTTAATGCACCATATACATTTTCAATTGTACTACCACTATAATTTATGGCAGCTACACCTCCGACATAAGAAGTGTCCGCTGATGATGTATCACCTTTATACTGTCCACTGATCGCCTGCAGCCATCTTGGGCTATAGACCATACCATTTTTGATCGCTCCATAGTTATAAACAACCAGACCACCGAAACGGTTTCCTACATAATTATAGGAGTTTGCACCATAATAAAGAGCGAAGTTTTCAATCGTTCCGTAATTATATCTTGCAATTCCTGCACAGTCATTCTTCTGATAATAGCCACTGCCGAGATTCAGATTAACAATAATATTGCGGATCGTTCCGTAATTCTGGTAAGTAACCGGTGTAACATTCGATAATGGTCTTCTCAGTAAAGTCGCATCCATCGTAACGTTCAGCTGCAGATTCTCTAAGACCGCCGCACTTCCCAATGTACGGAACATACGTACATCATTTGATGTATATTCTACGTTAACTTCGTTATTCTGGAAGTCAATGCTTCCGTTGAACGGATACTTGTGACTTCGTACGATATAAGAATTCTCAGGGATATCCAGTTTACCTGTCACAATGAAATCCGCTGTCTTGTATCTTACCAGCTTATAGACATCCTTCGCACTGCCGATCACATATTTCGGAATATTTGCTTTGTATTCCAGTGTGTCTAACAGAAGCGTCTTCCCGCGGTATTCCGTCGTGAGTACAATCTTATAACTGCTTCCTGATTTACAGTCCATGCTAAGCTTCGCATTCGCTTCTCCTCCGGAATTCTCTGTCTCGTACTTTAACTCCTTATCTCCGGTCAGGTCATATTCCTCGAATACCTTGTCGTCTTTGTAAACCGTCACTGTATACTTTGGATCATCGACAAGATTTCGTCTTGTATCTTTTACATAGACACTGGTTACTGACTGCATCTTCTCCATATCCTGATCATCCAGCCATGCCTTCATCGATCCATCTGCTACGTAAAGTGAACCTGCATAGCTTGCTTTCACAGTGACTTTCGCTGCATTATCAGGAATCTCAACACCTACACCTCGTCTTGGGGATGTTTGGGATAATACATTACCTGATTCATCATAGAAGGTAACCACAGGATTTGTCGTATAGTTTGTACTTCTTTCCGTAGTCAGCTTCGGTGTATATACAAGAACATCTCCCTGTCCTTTTGTAAATGTGATATCAGCAGAAGATCCGGTTCCAACGGTATAGGTAACCTCTTTTGTGGTATCCGTATAGTCCTTCTGCCACTTCACGATCTCTGCACCTTTCTCCATCTGCATCTGGTAGCATCCGCCCAGATAGATGCAAAGCTCATCCTGATAACTGTCTGCTGAACTATATCGGATATAGGAGGCTCCTTCCGGTGCCTGAATATAACTTCCATTATAGATATAGCCAAAGCTATTTGTAATCAGCTTCTTATCTGCATCATAAAAGCTCACTCTGGCTTCATAGCTGTCGTTACTTCTCACACGGTCAAAGTAATAAACCTTTCCAGCCTCCACCGGCAGATAATCTGTCAGATACCAGCCTGCACTTTCAACTGGTTCACTGTTTCCATTCAGGTAATAATTGGTATATCCGCCATTATACAGGTCAAAATCTTCCTTCAGATAAGATTTGGAAGTGTCATTCTTATTCACCAGTGCATATGACAGTCTCTGTAACGTAAGTGTTCCGTTGATACCATCACCTGCAATAAATTTTGTTGAAAACAGCACGACATCCGCATAACGGTACGCTGTACTGCTGGAACGTCTGATCTGGTCTGCTGTGATCGTCACCTCATATTCACTGCCGATTCGAAGATCCGAAAGATTGATCTCCGCAACATATCCATCCTTCTCATCATCATAGCTGATCGTATAAGCTTTGGAAGTTTTTCCGTCGTTAACGGAAATCTGTCCGTTATAGATAGCTTTGTCCGGGTCATGGAAATAGAGTTCATACATATTCATCTGATCTGAGTAAATCATGAAATCCTTGTATTCTAACTCCGGCATCTTACGCAGTGTTGTAAACTGAACACGTCGTGTGACGTTCGTACGTCCGGACACATCATGAAGATCCCCATCCGCTCCCTGCTTTGCATAAGTTGTCAGATATAGCTGGTATGGTGTGAAAGAGTTCAATGAGCCTTCCCCGAAATCAAAGGTGAGGATTGCATTGTGTCCCCATGTAAAGACATCCCAGACACTTGTCTGCTCAGCTGCTGTGAAATCCGTGTATGTGAGGATGACCTGCGGTTTCTTCTCTGTATAAGTCCACTTTGCATCGCTGCCGAACAGATCTTCGATCTGATAGATCTTTTGCAATGTTTCACCTGTTCCACCGCCTACGATCTTATCCAGTTTATCCAAGGTTTCTTTCTGCAGCGTACCTGAAAAGACCTCGTTGTTCGTACCGGTCTCTGTCATTGCAAATTTAATACTGTCAACGTATTTGTTCTGGAACAGTCCATACTTTGTTGTTGCTTCATTGACCTGCACGGAGACTCTCTGTGCGGTTGCACTCTCGTACGTCTCTTCTTCACCGGTTGCCGCATCCTTACCCTTCACATGAGATGCTGCAAGCGTATAGTTTACACGTCCATAACTGCTTAACGCAATTGTAGAAGCATTGGCTGTTACAAGGAGGGCATCCTTATACTCTCCATGATTATCATTTAAATTATAATCACCATAGATCGCCAGACAGTATTCACTTCCTGCTGTAAGCTCTGTAAAGCTTACCGGAACCGTACCGGAAGCATCCAGAATCTCCTGTACCTTAAATGTCTCTGTCTTAACCGGATTTCCGGAAATCTCTGTTCCTTTGTATAACTTCACTACCAGATCAGACGACGGATCGATCGCATTATGCGGATCGGTAAGTGTCAGCTGGAAGTTAAGACGGTCAATCTGCTGATCCGTTGTTCCTGATGACATGGTTACTACTTCCACAGTCGGCATCGACTTACAGGTATATGTAGTTCCTGTCGCGCGGAAAGTGCCATTTCCTCCGACCACTTTCAGGCTGTTGTTATTATCAGCGACCTGATTCTCTTCGTATCCCTGGAAAACATTGGTCAGCTGATTGCCGAATGTATCATACAGCTTAACTTCGTAGTCAATCCTTGCATTGGACGGAAGGCTTAACTGTTTTACATCGGATTTGTATGTGCCGCCTTCTTCTTTATATATAAAATCTCTGTTCAGAATGGCATTTCCGATACTGAGGCTTGAACTCTCAAGCACCTTATCGTTGCTCGTTAAGTCTGTGGCTTTTACAGTGATCACAGCTTTGTTGACTTTCTTCAGCACGTTCTTATTCGGACCGGATAACCGCAGTTTATAAATCTGCATAACACTTGACTGATAAATCTCATTCGTATCTGCATCTTCAAAATCGATATAGATCGGATCCATCGTGCTCATCGCAAGTGTTGTGACACGGCTTTCAAAGCTGTCGTAGAACGTGATTGTTTTCGTCTCAAGACCTTCTGTGTAGTACGTAAGTGTTCCCTTGATATAAATCGTTGTTCCCGGCGGCAGGTTATCAATGGTAAAATTGCCTGCTGTACGGTATGTTCTACGATACATCAGCTGATATTTGGACGGATCGGACAGATTGCCTGCCGGTGTCTTATCATCGTTCTCCGGTGGCCAGTAAAGCTCTAATGTCACTCGACGGAGAGCACCGGACGGATCGTTGATCGCAAGCTTTCCGGAAAGGCTGTAAATATCAGTTGTAAGGTCTGATAAAGTAGCAGATGGTACGACAAAAGGTACCTTTACCTCTTCACCCGGTACTGTATTGCCATCGGCCGGTGTAGATGGTTTGTCACTGTTATCTTTCTTACTGTCAGAGCTGCTGTTGCTGTCTGTACTACCTGAGCTGCTGCTGTTATCACCACTGCCACCGGCTGCATTGTTCTTCAAAGCTCCATTGCTGTTATTGGCATTGCCGGAATGATTGTCCTCTGTAGCAGACGCTTCTTCCTGCTTCGCCTTCTCATCCGCATCCTTCGCATCCTGTGCGATCTGCTCGATCTCCTGGCTGGATTTATCTAACTCCTGCTGGGTTTCATCCGGTGTCAGCGGGTATTCCTCTTCCGCTTCGCTGCTTCCGCCTTCGCCATCCGGCTGTAAGATCTCAGCCTTATTGCTTTCTTCCGGCGTAACCTCAGTAGAATCCTGGGTGTTTCCGTTCACCGTAAGGTCAGAACTGCTCTTGTCACTTAATAATCCAAGCTTTCCAAGCAGATCCTCATAACCGATCGTCATATCTCCGATCGTAACTTCTGCCTCAGATGTTGTCATCACTGTCCCATAAGTGAATACCCCATTATCATTGCGGTAATAGGAAATATTCTCTTCGTCCATGTAGATCACACTGTTCATCGGAAGAATATATTTCTTTCCCGGAATGTTGATCGTCATTGACTTTGCATTTAAGAACAGTCCGTTTGTCAGTCCGGCAAAATAGAAAGTATCATCATCTGCCTGTGACTTGTCATAGTTGTAAGTAACACCGTCAGCAAGATACATTCCGGTAAAACTTGGAACGGTCTCAAAGCTTCCGTTATATAACTTCGCATCTCCCAACATAAAAAGGGCAGATGCTCCGTCATTTACAAAAAATGGCATTGCTGCGTCTGCTTCCACCTTCTTTGTTCCTACATACATGGAACCAAGACGCAGATAGACAGGCTCCTGCTCTGCCACTTCGGTGAGCTTTAACTCCTGTCCTTCTTCTCCTGACTGGTTTTTTAATGTCCGAAGTACACTGTCATCGGTTACAGCGTATGCATTCTCACTCAGATGGGTAACGACCTTCATCTGATAGAAATACATCGCCAAAAGAGAAGCCACGATGGCAACTGCCGCGATGATCAGCCATTTCATCTCTTTTAACACTTTCATCTCTGCTGCTCCCTCCTCTTCTATAATTCCGGAACCATGGATGTGGAGGTGTAAAGAATTCTCCATGTTCCATTTGCCTGATAGTAAGTATCAGCGATCGGATTTAACACACAGCCATCTGTAAAACTGACTGACAGATCCGCTCCCGGCTGTTCGAGATACGTACAGCTGCCGTCTGCCTGGATCAGCTGGACATCACCACTTAATGCGCAGCTGATGACAGCTCCTGCCATGATATCCTGTGTGGTGTCTCCGTAAGTAAGCTTCGCATCTTCCAGAAGCACATACATATCGCTGTTATCATATAAGAATCCACCGGACACTTCTTTCTTCGCATTTCCTCTGGTCACAGTAAAGCTGCTTCCCTCTCTGCTCATGCGGTTGAAGTATCCGATTTTCTTCATACTGTCTGTATTCCTATCGTACCAGAGCATGTCCGTCTGGAAAAGCATTACAGATCCACCGTTTTCATAGATCATATTTCCGGAAAGACTGTACTCATGTCCGTTATTTTCAACACTGGTCACGTCATCTTTTCTGCTCAGCACGCTTCCTGCAGGGATCTCTTCCTTCTCATCGATCGCATAATAGAAGGCTTTCTCTGCTATTTTCGTGGACTCATGTTTTTTCAGTGCCACAAAGGCAGCATATACGATCGCTGCCGCCGCTGCGAGCACAACAAGAAAGATGATGACCGCTTTTGTGTTGATCCGTATTTTATGTTTGTTCTTTTTTTCTGATTTAGCACTCATTCTTCGCGGTCATCCTTTCCAATCCTTTTATCATATGGTAAATCGCATATTGTATTTCAAAAATAAGGAGCAGAATATAAACGATAAGCATATAGATGCTTAATCCGGTATCTGTCATAAAGTCTCTCAGCAGATTTCCTGCTGTCATGGCAGCGAGTGCCATTACTGTAAATACCACCTGCTCAATGGCAGCTGACAGTTTTCTCTCTGTGAAGCAGGCAAGAACTGCCATAGCCACAAAGACTCCGCCGGTTACCGGTGCTATTTTCGTATTGAAGACCGCGCCGGTAAGAACGAAGATCATCTGTGAGATGAGAAGAGCAAAAAGAAAGCAATCCCTTTTGGAGAGGTTGAAGAAGATTGCCTGCCATCCGTAGACAGACAGTCCCTTTTTCCTTCTCGAACCGATCGTGAAAAGCAGCAAACTCATTGCAAGTCCTGCGATAATACTTCCCAGAATATAGTATTTAATTGACAGAATTCCGGCTAAAATATTATTCAGTACCATGCTCTGTTTCCTCCAATCTGCCCTTGAGCATCAGAGAAAAGTTGTTGTGTTCATGCATGAAATATCCACAGACACCTTTTTTCTCTATCTCTCCATCACTGCAGGAAATTGTAATATCTCCCTCTATCTCACCGATCACCGGCATAAAATCCTTCATGATCAAAAGCGTATATCGTTTGCTTTTTATGCGGATGAAACTGACTTTGGAATATTCTTCCAGTCCTTTTTCAACTCCGCAGATCTGCACTTTTATAACTGCTTGCTGTGAGGCTGCTTCTTTCTTTGCCATTAGCTGTTCTCCTGTCTCTAAAATGTAATCTTACCGATGTAAGAGAATTCAGATTCATCTACATCGTCATATTCACCTGTGAGGATCTTCTCAACGTCGTTCAATACATCTTCAATCGCTACAGACTGTCCCGGGATACCGGTGAACTGTTCTGCAACATACATTGGCTGTGTAAAATAGTTACGGAGCTTTCTCGTGCGGTAGAAGATCTTCTTATCCTGGCTGGATAATTCTTCGATACCTAATACTGCGATGATCTCTTCAAGATCACGATAACGGGAATAGTATTTTAATGCGGCATCTACAAGGTTGTAGTGGCGCTCTCCGACTTTCTCGATGTCTACCATGCGGGAACTTGTCTTGAAGACATCTACCGCTGGATAGAGACCTTTCTCTGCAACTTTACGGTCTAATACGATCTGGCCATCAAGATGTGACTGGATCGTCTGGACAGCTGCATCTGTCAGATCATCTGCTGGGATGTAGATTGCCTGGAACGATGTGATCGATCCCTGTGGGATAGAATTGATACGTTCCTCAACCTGGCTGACTGCTGAATCGATCGTAGCCGGATATCCGTTCTCGATCGGCACTCTGGAAAGCTCGGCATTGATCTCTGACATTGCCTGTACATAACGGTAAATGTTATCTACGAAAAGCAATACGTCCTGTCCTTTTTCATCACGCAGATATTCTGCCGCTGTTAATCCTGAGAATACAGCGTGGCTTCGTGCAGCGGAGTTCTCACCCATCTGTCCGAATACAACAGTCATCTTGTCAAGCAGTCCTGCTTCCTTCATCTCGTCGTAAAGCTCACGTCCTTCACGGGAACGCTCACCGACACCTACGAAGATGGAGTTGGAATTCAGTCCTGTATATACATTGTGGATCAGCTCTTTGATAAGAACTGTTTTTCCTACACCGGCACCTCCTAAGAATCCCATCTTGTACCCCTTCTGCATTGGTGCGAAGAAGTCTAAGACTTTGATTCCTGTCCAGAGGTTACCACCATTTACATTGATCTCTTTTAATTCCAGTTTACGGTCATATACACCGCGGGTCACCTGATTCTCGATCTTGCTGTCATCGATCAGGTTGCCGTACGCATCAAAGACTTTTCCCAAAATCTCATCACTGTACTGCATGGATAGTCCCTTCTCTGCTTTCCATACCTCCAGACCTTTACGAAGCCCGGAAACACTCTGGAACGGCAGGCCGTGAATGATACTGCGATCTGCTTCCACAGCCTCGAAGGTATATCTTTTTCCATTATAATCTACATAGAGGACATCGCGAATCTCTACTTTTTTGCCAGGCATCACAAGTACCTGTACGTTCAATTCGGAAACCGCTACGATTTTACCGATACATTCACTCATCTCATTTTTCCTTTCCGTCTTTAATAATTCCGCAGCTTTGTAAAGTTATCCAAAACTTTGGAAAACTCCTCCGCTTTACGCTCTTTGCGTTCCACGCGGACTTTTTCTTCCTCGATCTCATCGATTCTCTTTAAGGACTCTGTCGTGACATTCTGTCTTGTCAGGTTCTCTGCTGCCGCAGATACATAACCTGCGATCTCAAGCTCATAGGTCAGATAAAGGATCAGAAGCTGTTTTAACATCTCCTGTGGTTCACCCTCCCATACAAAGTCATCCTGATAAGCTGTCTCTCCGATGATTCCTTTCGGGAGCGGCAGGATCGCCTTATCCACAAAATCGATCTCGGAAGCATTGCGGTAATGATTGTAGATCAGACGGATCTCTGAATACTTCTTCTCCGTAATGCCTGTTGCGAGGATATCTATGATTTTCTGATGATCTTCCATATAATCTTCCCGGCTCATCTCAAGGATCACACTCGGGTCATCGTACAATCTGATCTTCTTGCCGACGATGATGCGCTGCACGTTCTCGCCCTTCTTCTCATATTCATTGCAGCTTCCTTTTACGAGATTGTTCAGGTTTCCGCAGAAACCCATATCTCCGCCAAGATAAATATGAAGTGCCGGTGCATCCTTCGGGAATTTCAATACGGACATATCAAGAGCAATATTCCGGTTATTCATGATCTGGTCGAGCATGTTGATAACCATCTGCTCCATCTGTCCGAACTTTGCCGCTTCACGTCTTGATTTGTCGACACGCAGCAGTGCATGGAAATTCATAACCTTAACTACGTTTTTTAAACTCATATGCCCCTATCCTTTCGTCTAGCCGTTAAGAACTTCCCGAAACATTGCGAGGATCTCT
The DNA here is from genome assembly GCA_934292805.1 of uncultured Roseburia sp. Taxonomy (GTDB): domain Bacteria; phylum Bacillota; class Clostridia; order Lachnospirales; family Lachnospiraceae; genus Roseburia. The sequence goes on from CAKQXQ010000015.1 coordinate 28,655, forward strand.
TCCCTGCTTCTCGGTGAGAACTTATACTGCTGAAGACGATCTTCAAACTGCTGGCCTTTTGCAAAACGTTTCTGCATCTCAGGTCCCATCTCTTCGATGTTCGCAAGCTGATATACTTCCTTCGTTTCAAGGTAGCTTAAGAATTCACGTCTTACCTGGCTTCCTAACTTCTTCATCTCAGAGTCCTGTACAGCACCGCCAAGACGTGATACGGAAAGACCATAGTTGATCGCCGGTTTGATTCCGGCTTCAAAGCTCTTTCTGGAAAGTACTAACTGACCATCTGTGATCGAGATGATGTTGGTGGAAATATAATCTGTGATATCTCCGCCTCTTGTCTCTACGATCGGCAGGATCGTGATAGAACCGCCATCCTTGTGCTGGCATCCCTTCTCTAACATTCTGGAATGTGTATAGAAGATATCCGGTGGATATGCATCACGTCCCGGAACCTTGCCTGCAAGAAGACTGATCTCTCTGTGGCAGTCCGCATGTGTCTTTAAATCATCGATGATCACGATGACATCCTTCTTCTCTTCACGCATGTACTTCTCTGCGATAGAGAGTGCGGCGTATGGTGTGAAGTAGGATACCGGCGGCTCATCATCATTGAAGGTTGCCATTACGAGCGTATAGTCCATGGCTCCTCTTGTAGCCAGCTCTTCATATAATTCCTTTAACATCTTTTTCGGTTTGTTGATCGCAGCGTAAATACAAAGGACACCAGTTCCTTTCTGATTTACGATCGTATCGAGTGCGATCTGTGTCTTACCGGTCTTCTTATCACCGATGATCAGCTGACGCTGTCCAAAACCGATCGGGTAGATCAGATCGATACCGGCGATTCCTGTATACAGAGGACGGTTTACCGTTCCTCTTTCCATGATTGGGATTGGGTCTGTCTCAACCGGGATCTCTTCCAGATCTGCAAACTTCTCACCCATTAAAAGATCTTCGCCGAAGATGTCGGACACATGTCCGATTGCTTCCTTGCTGAACATGGCACTGAATGTCTCGCCGGTTGTTACAACATCATCTCCTACATAGATCTCACCATTTTTCTTAACAAGAGCAACTGTCACACTGTCACGGCTGATACCGGTAACATATCCGATGGATTTGCCTGAAACGATGACACGCTCATAGAAACCTACTGATTCGAGGCCTGAGACTTCAAGAATGTACTCACATACTTTGATTACCCTGCCCTGCTCGAAGATGTTCTCGCTGCGCTTCATGCTCTGTAATTTTTCATTTACCAAATTTTCAATGTATTCACTCATCTTTTACTCCTTCATCGGCAGATACTGTAATCATACACCTGATCCTGGTATACCAGTTTTAAGCCTTCGCAGATATTTTTGTCATAAATCGTTTTCGTCCGTGTATCGTCCCCGAAGCTGTCTGTCTGATCCCCTGTGTAGATATAAAGTGTCGGGTCGTTCGCACTCTGTATCACCCTAAGATAATCCACAAACTCTGTAATGCGGAATGACAGCGGATCGGCAAGTCCTTTCACATATTCTATGAAAGCCTCATGTGCTTCTTTCTGCAATGCTTCGTCTAACACTTCAAGCTGCTTCTCCCCGGAAACAGTCTCAAGCTGATAAACTGTATCAAAATCAAGTGTTTTTAATAATTCACTTACCAGATCATAACGCTTGACGTCACCACTGTAAGTGATCCTGCCCTGTACCTGCTCAATGATCTTCTTTTTGTCAAGAACTGCCAGCATATCTTTGGCAATCCGATAATTGTCGAAGAACTTCTGATCCACATAATGTGCGAGCGGCACAAGCTTGTCACCCTCGCTTTTGTGTGGCTGATAGAAAGGAGAGCTTTTTAATACATCAATGATCTCCTTCATATCACCGGCTTCCTTCTTCATTGAAGAAAGCTTGTCGTCCAGCTCTTTGCTCTGACGCTGTTTTTCTTCCACTGTGCCTTCAAAAATGGTCATCTGTCTTGCAAAATGCTCACGGACCTGATGTTCTGTCGCGTGGACCGCTGTGCGAAGAATATAGAATATCACACCATTCATGGCCAGCATGACGATCAGCACAGCTGCCAATACAAGTATTATCATGCTCCGTCCTCCTGTTCTATACAGTCAGCGGGTTAAAGAATAATAACATGAAAATAAAGGCAAATAATACAAGAAGCAGAATGGCAAGTACGATCGCCACGATCATAACGCCCTGAATAACGTCACTCTTTGTCTCCGGATTACGTCCGACTGCTTCTGCTACTTTTGATCCCATAATTCCAAGGCCGATTCCTACTCCGAGAAAGGCCAGTCCCAACATTACGCCGATTGCGCTGATGGTTGCTGCTACAACTGATTCCATATTTTTTTCCTCCTTGTGTTCACGTTTCTATGGTTATCTAATTTGATGACTCTGTACTCTCTGTTACTTTTTCAGATGCACTACTTCCGGTTGTATTGCTGCCGGTTGTGCTGCTTCCGGTTGTGTGGCTGCCGGTTGTGCTGCTGCCGGATGCATTGTTCCCTGATGCATTGTCCTTAGCTTCGTTTTTCGTCTGCAGTTCCTGTACTTCCTGTCTTGCATCATTTAAGTCCTGCTGCATGCTATTTACTCTGCTTTTTAATGCTGCATTTTCGCTGCTGTATGTATTTACCTGTGACTGCAGTGACTCGATCTGTACCATAAGTTCATCATTTAATGAACTGGTCGCACCACTGTCAAACAGAGGGTTAACCATTGTGGTAGATGTTAATACCAGCTCTTTATTCTCTGCGTCTACTCCGACCACTTTCAGGTAGAACGTGTCATAAGTAGATGTTGTGACTTCGTAGCTTGACTGATATCCGGTTGAAGACTGCATGGAACGGAAAATCGCACCATCTGCAGGCACTTCCATGGCCAAAACAGTAGAACCACTTGTAAATCCGGCATCAGAGCTTAAGAATACTTTTACCTTCTCAATTCCTGCAAGCTCTTTGTCAAGGCTTACTGTATAAGTAATGCTTCCGCTCTTGACAGCGTTCACTGCAACTCCGCAGGTGTATTCCTTCGTAGAGAAAGAAATCTGATCCATCTGCTGATAAGTTCCTGTACTGTCAACATAACCCATATTCACATAATACTTTGTATCCGGCTTCAGATCGTAGAATGTAACCTGATTGCCGCCGGCATCTGCCGTAAGCATCTCTCTGTCTTCCGGAGCAATATTGTTCAGATCACTGTCCCCATTATCTTCCCAGAGGATCAGGGTTGCTGCCCCAAGGTAGTTGAATGGATCATACATATTGTATGTAACAGTTGCCCATGTACGTCCGCTGTCTGCACTGCGGATGAACATATTCGCAAGCAGCTCTAACTGCTCTGACGTAAGACCGCCTGCTCCGCTTCCGGCTGTAGCTCCGGCTCCACCGGTACCACCGGTTCCTCCGAGACCACCGGTTCCTCCGTTACCGCCGATGCCGCCATTACCTCCGACACCGCCTTTTCCACCGGTTCCCCCGGTACCACCGGTTCCTCCGTTACCGCCGTTACCACCACGGACATCGATCTCTATGATCTCTCCGGTATCGGAATAAGAATAGCTTGCATATTTCTGCACATTGGCAAGCTCCATCGTGTTGGCTCCGAATGAGAGGCTTCCCTCTCCGGCATCCAGTGTCAGTGTTCCGCATACAAGCTGATTGCCATTTAAAACTTTCAGATTCACATCCTGATTCATCACTCTGGCATTTCCGAGCTTGTCTGTGATCACGTATGCGTAATCTTTGGTAGATACTGTTCCGTCATCCGTATGGATATCTGATCCTGTGATCACGAAGGATGTATCTGTTAATTTGTAGAATCCGGTTTTCTTTGTATCCGGAATCTGGTAAAAATTCTGAAGCATGATCACGTTACCGCTCTCATCTACATAATATCCGCCGCCGAAAATCTGCACGGCTCCATCATTCTGCGAATAGGCTACGGTATTCTCACCGCAGTCATATTCTTTCTCTCCCATGGTAAGCATGTAATCGCTGTTCCAGCTTTTCTTTAATGTGGCATCCTCTGTGATCTCCACTGCGGATCTCGCATTATCAAAGACCATGCTTCCCGCAGCCAGTGCATAACTGGCTGCCTGGGATTGTATTACCTGTACACTTCCTGCTCCGATTCCCGCAACGCTTAAGGCTACCAAGCCTGCGAACACGGCAATGGACACTTTTACTTTTCCTGCTAACTTTCTCATGTTCCGACTCCTCCTTTATTGCTGCGGTTTCACATAACTATCCAGGTTGTATGTTGCTACGTTATCAATACATAAGGTTGCATCCTGATACAGATAAACACTGATACTGATCGCATCCCCATCTTCTGCAAGCTGATCCAATACATCCTGTAGCGAAACAAGGATCTGATCTCTTGTACGTCCGCCGACTTTGGACAGCTCTGAGAATTTTACGATCTCTGACAATGACTGGGTCTTCTCTGTAACATTGTCATTTTCGTCTGTATGGTAGATCGTAATTGTCAGACGTGCTGTATTAATCTTGTCAAGGTTGGCTCCATTATAAAGTGTTACTGCCAGTGAACCTGTTTTTGCATCCAGTTCAACCTTGGAATCCTCCATACGCGGTGTCTCTGCATATGCAATATTTAAGTTCTGATGTAAGGTTGCAAGCTTACTTGATTCTAACAACAGTTTGTTTGCTCCGGTTGTATTGTCTTTGTCGTTTAAGTTCACACCATAGACCTCAACAACATACTGCTTGTTCTCGATCGCCTTAAAATTGAGTGTCTGACGGTTTGTAGCCTCCAGGAAGATATAATCTATACCACCAACAGTCATATAATTTGTTCCTGCTATTAACGGATTTCCGCCAAGTGTGATCTCACCCATTGTAAGATATTTCTTGTTATCGCCATTCTGATCCGTATAATAAATCCTTGCTCCGTAGTAACCATATAAGACGCCTTCAGCACCACGGTTGAATCCAAGACGGTAAGACAAGTCGTTAACTACCATATTCAATGTTACTGTCATTGTCTTCTTTCCATCTGTACCGGTTTCCGTCTTTACAGATGCCTTTGTCTGCGCCATATTCGGATCGGCCTTGGCCGGCACATTGAATTTTGCAGTATCTTTGTGAACATTCGTCTGTTTTGCCTGCTCGTCAACGAGAATAATCGGAAGCTGATTACTTCTGTCAAGATTCTCATGTGTCAGATCATCCTGAGCATTGGAAGCCTTTACCTTTAAGAATGGATTGCTATAGGCTGCTCTGACAACCAGCGTATATTCTTTTCCGCTTAATAGCTTCTTCATGGCTGATTCTATATCGTCTTTCCACTTAAACTGCCACTCGTTCGTGTATCCGACAGAAAGAGCCATATCGGTAAGTGTTCCGGCTGCATCCTTCTTATACCAGGTTGTGTCATTTCCTTTTTTCCAGGTATTCGTATCATAATCCCAATATGTGACCTTTTCGGTCTTCTTTCCATAACCATACTCATCCAGAACTGTCATCAGATCATCTGTAGAGATTACTTTTGTTTTACCGGATGCATCCATGATCTCAAACTCATAGTTGATATCTGATATTCCGCTTGTTGTAAAATCGATATCTAACGTATTGCTGTTGTATCCCGGTACGTCGTAATCTGCTTTTAACATGGTAGCTCCCTGAACTCCGATCATACCCATTCTGATATAATCATTCTGTGTCATATTCAGACAGAACGGCGGGTTTTTGATCAGCCCATTATGTTCATCGTAATACATATCATTGTTTGCACTTGATGTGATCGTTGAGCCATCAACAAATCCAACTATTTTATTTTCTTTCTTATCATAGCAGAATAATTTTATGTAGTACTTTCTGCCCGGCATAAGATTCTGCAGTTCCAGCGTATATGTGTGGTCTTTACTGGTTTCATCTACTTTAGCGGTCAGGTCTTCTCCTTCTTCTGTTGTTACATTTGCCTCAAACGCTGCAAGGTTGCTTGTGCTATCGTATGTGACTTTTTTTGAGGCAAAGAGTCTTAATCCTTCACTTGTCCCATCTCCCTGATTTGTTACGTCAGTAAAATGTTGTTCGTTTAACTTACCATCCGTTGAGTTCAGATCCGTGCCTTCCTTTGATTCAAATACCTGCATATAGATCTTACCGTCATAGCTATCTGGATCTACAAGCATATTGTATGTGGATTCTGAAATTGTAAAGGAGAGCCTGTCTCTGACCGGACTGCGCTGCTCAAGCTGACGCTTGGTCACTGTCGGTACACGCTTGGATGCTTCCAGGCTAAAGTAATTCGTACCACCGATCTCTTTAATAGTTACGTAGCTTCCGTTCTCATCTGCAGATGTTCCATACTCTTTTAATTTCTCTGCTTTTGTCTCTTTTAAAACTTTATATACGAACGCTTCACTGTTCTCTCTGGCGTTATATGCACCCTGCAGGCCATAGCCAAGCTGCAGTCCGTTTAGTTTATGCCATGCAGTGCCTTTATAGAGCATTAGTTCCAGATTCTGTGCCTTGACACCGGTCTCTGAGTCTCCCAGTGTACCGTTCGTAACCTTAAAAATACTGTTTGCAGCATTTACATTTCCAAAGTTCAGCTGATACTTCTGGGTTCCTGCAACATTCGCTCCGATGCTTAATGCACTTGCATATGCACCCGCTCCAAGTGACTGTACCGCATAATAATAACCTGTAGATGCCGGATCTGTCATCTTTCGATCCGGTTTATGGATCCTATAGCTTGCAAAATCAGTAGTTGCCACCGTGCTTGTCGGATCTGACAATGCATAACCGGTATCATAGACCGGATAGACACTGATAAATACGTTCTGTCCCGGGGTAACGTTCGTCATCTCGATACTTGCCGTGCTATTAGCAAAGTTAACCGTACCATTCTGCACTAATGCTCCAACTGCTCCACTCTCATTCTTATAAATCTCATATCTGATCGCAGCAATTGCATTGATCGCTGATGAATCTCCGGTTACCATCAGGTTCACCACTTCTGTCTTTCCGGATGGGATCAGCTGGTAGGTAAGAGGATTGGTATTCGTAGAGTCTGTTCCTGCCATCCACTCATCGTGGTTTAATGTTACTGTCTGTGTTCCGGTCTTTAAGAAGTAATAATCAAATGCTGCTGCTGTCTCATTACACCACTGTTTAAAACTTACTTTTCCGGATTTCTTACTGTAGGTTCCATCAAACAGCTGCATTTCAAGCCAGATGGAATACTCTCCACCGACTAACGACATAGTAGGTGCTCCTGTTGCACCAGGTGCTCCATCTGCAACCGTGACTTCAAATACGTAGATATCATCCTTTGGCCACTTTTTATTTGCAGCACCAAATAACTGACCTGCTGTCACACTCTCCCCTGATGCTGCAAGCGTTTTCGGTGCTTCTGACGTCGCGGTCAGGTTCTGATAAGCGATTGTTGAATTTCTTACAATATCTGCAGCATAAGATTCATAGTTTGTTTCGTTCGATGCAAAAATCTTGTATTTCGTACCAGTACCATCGTGCTTCAATGTATTGTCCGGATCATATACATAATATTTCCAGACGGAAACCGTTTTTCCGGATTTGTCTTTGGTCGCTTTCAGATAGGATGCTACCGATGGTGTCTGCTTCTCAAAATCATTGCCGGAGCTTCTTGGAAGCTGTGCCAGTCCACCATATAACTGTGTTGTATTGTATTTATTAATATCGTATGGATATGTCCATGCTCCGTCTGTGCCGGTTACTCCATAGAAGCTTTCCAGTGTATAGGCGAAGACATATTCATATCCTCTTGGCATCCAGTCTTTCGGTACGAATACATAGCCATTCGTCGGAGTGCAGACCCAGCTGCCATTGTCATTTTTCCAGTTAGTTTTCCACTTTCCGTCTTCATTTGAATTTTTATCATCAACGAATATCTTCACAGAAGGTACCGATCCTTTTGTCGCTCCTTTTATGGTAACTGCAAACAGGATCCCCGTTTCCTGCCTTGCTGTTTCCTCATCTTCGCCATCCTTGATCAGATCCAGATACTTCTTAACCATATCACTGGTATCACTCCAGGTCATGTATGTATCATTCTTCATCGCATAATATGTGATGGAGTTCGTATCACCGTTTGGATTCTCATATACTGACTGAAGCTGGTAGCCTACGACGGTATCCTGTCCGTATTTGTCAACGTTCGCACCTGCCTGTGCCGCATCCGTTCCACCGTTTAAAAGCTCTGTTACTTTTATCTGCTGATCTGCTACATCGGCTGAAGCAAGTACCGGCGGCTGCTTACCAAGGTCAATTGTGAGCCGGTTCAAATATTTGTCAATATAAGTTCCGTCTTTCTCAAGCTGTATCTTCTTCAATGGAATCCTGTTATAGTAGCTTGTTCCACCATCATACTGCTTGATGTAACCTGCATCCATGCTTAATTGCCAGCCATAATCATACAATGCTGATGCTTCGATCGTAATGACACCGGATGATGTATTTGTCACGCCTGCTGAGACAAGATCTTTCTTCGTGATCGCAATCTGGCTTGCCGCCTTCCATGCTCCGTTCTCAAGCGGACCTACCAGATAGTTTTTATAATCCTTTCCGTCGCCAACAGAATCTGTCACATATTCTCCTGCATTATAGCCACATGCATCATAGATTGGTTTTACGAATTTTCCTATCTCAATACCAAGGTTGGTGTATACGGTAAATTCAATTGCAGATGCTGCCGCACGCTCTTCATAGTACTTGGAATCCTCGTTCATTTTCGTATACTTCTCATCGTACTGTGTAGTAGATGGCCATTTTACAATTGCAACATTCTCACCATCGTTTGCTTCTGCGATCTGGAAAACAGCCACGGACTGGTTGCTTCCTTCCGGAGTCTGATATCCATTCGTACGGAAGAAGCAGCGTCCTAATGTGATCGTCTCTGATGTTGTGCTGGATGTTCCTCCCACATTCACTGTCTTATCAACTGTTCCTTCAACCGTGATCGTATAGATACCGTTCTCTGCAAGTCCTGCGAGCTGTAATGGGATACGGATCACTCCGTCTTTATTATTAAGCTGGTTCACCGGACGTGCGAATACATTCTTATACGTATTCTGGTCTCCTGTGACAGTGATCTTAAGTTCGCTGTCAGACTTTAATACCGCACCGTTTGTGTTGATCACAAGATCTCCCCAGGCTCTGGATGAATCAAATAATTCATCTTTATCGAAACCATTCTTTGGATGATTGACTGTATAGTTGTAAAAATCATCCACAAAAACCTTGGAGCCGTTTTGTGCAAAATACTGTGAACCCTGCTGTCCAAGTGAATACGGTTCAAAGGAAAGTACCGGTGTACCTTCTACTGTAAGGCTGACTGTCTTCGTGTCAACCGTTACTTCTATATTCTTCTCATTATCATTGTAGCTGACAATGGATGTGATCTTATAAGTACCGGCATCTTTGTAATACCAGCTTGCCACAGGTGTCGCTGATTCGATCTTCTCTGTGCTTACTGTCTTGTCGCTTTCCTGCTTCTCGATCACATAGGTGTACTTTGTGATTGCTGCATCCTTGTCGGATTTCACCTTCTGCTCCAGTGTGTAGTAACCCTGATTGGAGTTCGTCACTTCGAATTCTCCAAGCTCTGGTGTCTGCTTCAACGTGATACCACTGATCTGGTATGCTGACTGCTGGACATCACCCTGGAACTCTCCGGTATCCGGATTCGTATCGTATGCTCCGGAGTTGGCTACGGATTCACTGGTGAAAAGTGTCAGTGTATATGGTGTATTGGTAACTGCATTCGGATCTGCAAGACCGAACTCGCTATATAAGAATTCGACTGTCAGATCTGTTCCGTTCAATGAGATCTCTCTCTGCTGTACTACATCTCCGATCTGAAGTCTGACCATCGCAGAATTTGCCTTGCAGTAGCTCTGCTTGGCAAGATTGAGACGGATTCCTCCTGATGTCACACCGGAACCCTCTGTCAGGTTCTTCACATTCTCCATAGAAACACCATCTACTGAAGTGAAGAAATGTCTGCTGACGAAAGTCTTTGTTCCCGATGTTGTACCGGAAGCAGTCTGCATGCTGTATCCGTTCTTAACGATCAGTATATATTCCGTATCCGGATTCAGACCACTTGTTACGTTGAACTGTGTCGCACTGTTGACTGTTGTGATATCCAGGTTGTCTACTCCGTATGCCTTGGCATAAGACCAGACTAACTGGTTCGTCTCAGCGTTACGGATCTCGATCTCACCGCTGTTCGAGGTAAGTGTTCCGTCGTCATCGCTGACATTCAGATAGAAAGACGCTGCAGATGCTGTGTATTCCATTCCTGCGACACGGATTGTTCCCATGCTTGCACTTTTTGTCGTGTCATCCTTGCCACCGGAAGCAGTACCAGGAGTACCTCCTGTTGCACCGGTCTCACCGGCTTTTCCTTCCTCGCCTTTGGTTCCTTCTTCTCCTTTGTCACCATCTTCTCCGGATTCACCGTCTGTTCCGGACTCACCGTCTGTTCCGTCAGATCCGTTCTCGGCTGTTACTTTGAAAGTTGGTGGAATCCAGTTTGTGTCACTGTCAGAGTTCACCTGGATCGCACTGCTCATATCCACACGCATTGCATCTAATGTAATACATGCTGTTCCATCCTGATCGTATACAACGCCATCTCCGAGATTTAAAACTGCCCCGGATGCAAACTGGATCGTTGTATTGGATGCGATACTCTGCCATACATCCGTCTCATTGGCGATCTGTACGATTCCCTTATCTAAGAATGTGATCTCAAGGTATCCTGCCACAGAATGGCTTTCACCGTTTGCAAGAGATAACGTCATATTCTGTGATGCAGCAAGGAACTTATCCTCATTCAGCATCCACAGAAGCTCCTGAAAAGTCATCGTCTGTGAATTATTGTCAATCGTATATGCACCATTCGCATAAGTCATTACCATCTGTGCTTTCAGATTGTAATACTCAACCACGCTGTTGTTGACAGTCTGCGGATCTACGACAATACCATCGCAGAGTGCACTGATCGACCCGTCATTATAATGAATAAAACTGTCTTCTGAAACAACTGCCTTGTCTCCTTCAATATCCTGATATGCATAATTTGAAGGAAACTTTCTGGAGATCATGGTTCCCTCTCCAAAGCTCTGTAAGTATACAGATGCGGTTTCATCTTCCTGACTGATTCCAAGCATGTAGCCATCCGACGGCATCTTACTCTGTCCCTGTCTGGACAGTGTCACACCGCCAAAAACGATGACACCCGCAAGAATCAATGCGGCTACGCCCACGAATATGACGCTAAGCCCTGTTCTCTTACTCATAATTGTGCTCCTCATCTTTCTTCCTTGCTGTACTTTCTATAAACCTTCTTTTGCGGTTATTGCTTCTTTACTCTGGTATAATATGCCTGTATAATCTCTTGTCTCTTCTTTTCCATTCGGAAGAGAGATCACTTCTCTTAAGGTTCCCTTTACCGTGAGAATGTACTTTTCATTCTTTTCCAGATCTTTTTTAAAGAATACCTTAAAGTCAACACCTGTTCCTGCTGCATTCCACTTTTCTCTGGAAAGGTCAATATAAGTAACTGTCGACCAGCTGCCATCCACTTTGGCAAGAGTTACGGTCACTACCTGATCCTTCACGATCTGTTCATCACCATTTGCTGTAAGATTCAGCTGACCATAGATATAATCTTTTCCTCCACTTTGTGTTGCGGTTGCTGTCAGATCGGTATAGGTCGTCGTTAATCTGGTGCTGTCCGGGATCGTAACGCTGATGCTGTCTGTCTTCACAGTCAGATCATTCACATTATCATTCCATTCCACATTCGCCCAGATCGTATAACTGTCACCGGAAAGTCCTTCATCATAGTACCATTTGGCACCGGTGCTTTCCGTGCTGATATTCTTAACCAGTCGGCCGAACCTGTCTGTGATCACGAATGTTGCAGACCGGTACGCACTATCCGGGTCATCTTTCAACAGGAGATTCAATCTGTAGTAATCATCAAACTTCTCAGCTTCCACTCCCGCGATCACCGGTTCTGTCTTAAGAAAATGTCCAGTCAGGCGATAACCGGATTCTGTCCATCTTCCTGAATTATCTTCTATGAATAAGGTTACCGTATATCCTTTATTATTTAACTCACGCTTGTCCTCATGTTCTGCACCTAAAAGCTGTTCTACTGTCTCTGCCGAGAACACAAGCGATGCACTGTCTTTCTTCTTTGGATCAAACGCAATGCTTTCCAGATATGTTGCATCATCGGTTCCATCTACTTTAAAACGGACCTTAACGCTCTTAGCTGTGCTGTCGTCTGCCCTTAACAGCTTCACGGTCATGCCTTCTCTTGTTACATCTGCACTGCCAAGGCTGATTCCTGCACTGGATACATAGAACGATCTTGTCACAAAAACCTTCGTTCCGGTATTCGTAATACCACTTTCCATATTCTGCTGATATCCGCTCTTTGCAGTGATGATGTATTCCTTATCACTTGAAAGGCTTCCGTCATCCACCGTGAAGGTCTGTGTATCGATCGAAGGAAAATCCACTTTTCTCGACCATACGACCGCTCCGGTTTCAGCATCCCTGACTTCGATCACTCCGGTATCTCCTGTCAGTATATTATCCTTATCTGTAACTTTCAGTGTAAAGCTCATGCTTCTTGCATTTCCACTGATATCGGTGATCATGATCTTCGCCATGCCATCGGATGCAAGATTCTTCTCTTCTCCGGCTATGATGCTGTTAGCCCTGCCTCCGGCCGAACCGTTCTCACCACTCTTGCCGGAATCACCGGATTTGCCTTTCTCACCATCTGATCCCTGTTCTCCGTCCGATCCTTCTTCTCCGTTATCTCCAGATGATCCGTCGGATCCGTCATCGTTATGAATGATGAATGTCGGAGGTGTCCAGCCTTCCCAGTCTGTACTCTGTGACTTCACATCAATGCTTAACGTCTGGTCTGCACTTAAATCATTCAGTGTGAAGCTTGCCGCTCCCTCACGGTCTGTCACAGCCTTGCTTCCAAAATCGATCGCTGCTCCGGATGCGAATTTTAAAGTTGTCCCGCTTCCGATCGTCCTGTAGATTCCATCCTGGTTGGCGATCTGTAAGATTCCATCATCAAGCCAGGTAAGTTCCACATAACCGTTGATCGTCTTTCGCTCTCCGTTTGCAAGCGTAAGCTCTAACTCATCCGATGCTGCAAGCAGCTTCTCGTCGCTGATCTCCCACAGCAGCTCTGCGAACTGGATGCTTCGGCTGTTGTTGTCGATCATCCATCCCTCGCTGTCTTTTGCCATGATCATCATCGGTTCTATATTATAAAACTCCAGCACGCCGGTTCCCGTCTCTCCCATATCGACGATCGTACCGTCCGTAAAAGCACTAATAGAGCCATCTTCAAAATGAAGAAAGCTCATCTTGCCTGCTGCGTATTTCTTTCCATCTGTATCCCTGTATTCCCATGAAGCCGGAAACTTCTCTCTCGCTTTCACTCCGGATTCAAAACCTCTTACAGCAACCTGTGCTTCTCCGTTATCATCTGACACCTGTAGTATGTAACCTGATAATGGAAAACTCTGGCGGTTTCCTTCCGTGAATACATAGCCTCCAAAGAGTACAAGGGTAAGCAATAAACCTACACCTATCAAGGCAAAGAACCATTTTACCCGTCCTCTTATCTTCATACTTTTGTCTCCTCGTCTTTCGTATTCGAAACTGTCCCCTCAGCCGTCTTATTACCCAAGAAAAGAGAGTCTTCTCCTCTTTGAGAATCTCTCTTTTCAATGTTCTTACGCTGCCTCTTCGTTCCGTCCGTCAATTTATACTACAATTATACACCATCTGTTTTCTCTGTCTATAGGGAAAATGATATATTTTTCACGAATAATTAAGATTTTTTTCACAAATCCTTATAGCGTTTTTGTAATTTTAATTTTTCAGTTATTGTCAGTTTACATAACATCCGTTTTAACTTTAAATACTACTCCGACGAACTCATCCGTCACATAAAGTGTATCATCTAAAAGCTCGATTCCCACCGGTCTTGCAGGCCATAAGTCTGTTCCGGTTCCCTCGAATTGTGTGAGCGTTGTCACCTTACCATCTTCGATTTTACGCACAGCGGAAAATCCCGTGTCTGCCACATAGGCGATTCCGTCTTTTGCATAAACTCCACATGGCTTGGAAAAGGTTGCTTTGGATGCATCACCGTCTTCCATGTCCACTTCTTCATCTGAATAAGCTGCACCTGCCACAACTTTTAACATATTCTCTTCATATTTATAGATCTGATTGGTTCCGATGTCTGTGATATAAAGAGCATCTCCGTCTGCACAGAGCCCTACCGGTGTATCAAGGTCTTCGGTAAGTGTTGTCACTTCCCCATCCAAAGAGAGTACCCGGATCGCACCATTTCCGCTGTCAGCGATATAGAGATTCCCATCTGCTCCGACTGCAAGCCCTGACGGATTTGAAAAAGCTGCCCTGCTCGCATAACCGTTCTGATAACCTTCCTCGCCATTTCCTGCAAGTGTTCTGACTTTGTCTCCCTCCACAATGAGACGGATACAATGGTTACCGGAGTCACTTACTGCAATTCCGCCATACCACTCTACAAGATCAAACGGTTGGTCAAACAAAGCCTTTTTAATCTCTCCATCCTGATAACCGCCGGATGCTCTATTGTATAAGTCTAACGGAAGTGTATATCCTGCCACAACTTCCCTGTCTTTTTCATTCATACAGATAATGTTGTTGTTTCCCTCATCTGCTATGTATAACTGTCCGTCTTCTCCAAGCATAATTCCGGTTGGATTTCTGAATGTACTTCCACCCCCGCGGTTGCCATACAGCCAGACTGCCAGTCCCACTGCAAGCACAAGAAGTACGATCACTCCTATTATAATAGGTAATTTAACAGATACTTTCTTCTTTGCCTTTTCCATCTTCCTGTCCTTCTTTTAATCCTTTTAAAATTAATACTTCAAATCCTTCCGCTTTTCCCTTCAGGGCAAGCCTGTGATCAAGTGGTTCGATCACTGCACGATCTCCTAATATGTCAGCTACGATCCTGCTGATATAGATCGTTCCTGCCGGTGCATTTGCTTCCAGTCTCGATGACGTATTGACGGTATCACCGATCGCAGTGTAGTCCATTCGTTCCGGGGATCCGATATTCCCGACGACTGCCGGTCCATAATGTACCCCAATCCCGAAATTAACGGTTTTTCCGAATTTTTTCTGCAATTTATCCTGAAGTGCGTCTGCTCCTTTTACCATATCAACTGCTGCCTGACATGCCTGATACACCGGATCCTCACAGGAAAGCGGTGCACCCCAGAATGCCATCGTACAGTCTCCGATGAATTTGTCCAGCGTTCCCCTGTATCTCTTGACACAGCTGCTGGTCAATGTCAGATATTCATTGAGGATATCCACAACATGCTCCGGTGTGAGCTGCTCTGACATTGTGGTAAATCCTCTGATATCAACAAAAAGCACTGCAATATTTTTTGTCTTTCCCTTAAGTTCAAGTGCTTCCTTATCTCCGTCTAAAAGTTCTTTTATAATCTCCGGGTCTACATATCTTCCAAAAGTTTTTGCCACTCTTCTCTTTTCGGATACTGCCATAACATATCTGCCGATGATACACACTGAAAATGAAACGATTATTCCGATAAAATACCAGAAAAAATGTATCACATAGCCTGCTCTGTACAGACCGACTGACATTACCAAAAGCATGAGTTCTGATGCCAGCAGGCAGAGGAAGTTCCATCCGATCTTCAGCAAGTGTACGACTTCTACAGTCAAAACGCAGAGCAGGAACAGAAGAAACAGCTGTACTCCTCTGTTCACTTCACGTTTTTCATCTTGTCTCAGAAGGCAGGACGTGACATTCGCCATGTATTCCGCGCCATACATTCTGGTTGCATGATCTACAGCAGTCGTAAAATCGTCCGCAAGTGCCGCATCATATGGTCCGATCAGTACGATCGCACCCTCTAACAGATCTGCATCGTATGTTCCGTTTAAGATATCTGCCACGGAACAATAGTAGTAATCTCCCGGTTTCCCATCATAATCAATCCACCAGAAGCCTCGCTTGTCTGTCTTCGGTGTAAAATCCGCTTCTGTTCCATAGTACTCATTGTATAATTTATACAGATACCATGGCATGGACATCATGGTGCTGCCATCCGGTGTCCTGACACTAAAGAGATGGCGTCTTAAGACTCCGTCCCTGTCATACATGGCATTAATATGTCCGACTTGTGCAACACTTTGCAATGCTTTATAAGGAAGTGACGGATTGGCAGTGACGTAGTCATCAAGATATACTTCTCCATCGTTTCCGAAGGTCAGTCCATTACTGAACTCTACCATTCCCGCAACAACTACATTTCCTGCAGCTGCTGCCTTCACCAGGCGTTCATCCGATTCCTCATTCGTCTCACCGGAAAAGACAATATCAAGCCCGATCGCTGCCGGTCTTTTTTCCTCATCCTGATTGAGCGTCTCTAATACTTCTGCGATCACCGCCCTGTCCCATGGCCAGGAACCCAGTTCCTGCATGGCATAGGCGTCTAATCCGATGACTACGATCGACTCATTCGGATTGGAACCCCGCTGATATATACCGTCTTCTGTCTGGCGTGAAATATGGTAAAACAGATTCAATCCTGCACACAATGTCATGATCAGTGCGACCACCACTGCACTGACATGCCAGAGCCTTCTCACTCTCACGTTTTCAGTTGTTTCTCTTTCTGAGTTTCTTTTTCCCATAGATCTCATGGATCACCTGTTAATTGTTTACCCAATACAATGTTGTATCTTTATCAATTGGTTTTGTAAAATCAAATTCACTGCCTCCGGCCTTGTCTGACCAGTAACCGCTCTTTGCCGGTTTAAGCAATGGCTTCTGTACCTTCGGATTCTCCACCAGAATTCCGGTGATCGTCTGTGTCACCTTTTCCGTCGCATAGGATTTTCCGTCATATTTGAATGTCACGGTAAATGTCTTTGCCTCCGGTACTTTGGTTTCTGTCTTATCATCTTTTTTCTCAGGCTGCGGATCCTTAGCCGGTGTTTCTTTTTCTTCTTTCGTTTCCGGCTTTACTTCCGGTTTTACCTCCGGCTGTATTTCCGGTTCTTTTTCTGTGGATGGTTCTTCTGTTTCTTCTTTTACCTCTTCCGGTTTCTGTGGTTTTTCCACCGGCTTTGTTTCTTCATTCTTCACCGGTTCTTCTGTATTTTCCTGCTGCTCCGTGTCTTCTGTTTCCGGTTCTTTTTCAGTATCTCCACCATCCTGGAAGACGAAATCAATACGATTCGGTTCGTCTTCTCCTGTAATATTAAGCAGAACTTCTTTTAACTTCTTCTCAAGTTCCTCTGCCTCTGCTCTTGCATTTTCCTGATCGATGCGAAGCTGTTCCTCAGCGTGATCGATGATCATTTGGAGTTCCTCTTCACCGATTCCATTATCTGCATTAAGCAGACGTTCCTGAAGATCTTTGTCGTTTTTCACTTCGATTGCAATGAATCCGCATTCTTCCAGTGCTTTCAAAAGATCTACTTTCTTGTGTTCTTCATCTGATACCGGAGCAAATACTGCACCTTTCACATCTTTACGTGTCGTATTCACTTTCGCCTGATATGGGGATTCCAGATTTTTACTGTGCACTGCACCGTTTCTTCCATGATAGGAGATCTCAACTTTTCCCTCATACAGCTCGACTGTTGTAAGCTCTTCTACACCGGAATCATCCTGTACACCCTCAGATGTAACCTTTCCAAGTGTTCCTCGGATACCTGTTGACATGGTTGATGTCCGGATATCGAGATTTTCGTATTTCTCAAGCGGTTTGCTGACATTGAAAAACAATGATCCGCTCTCAAGCATTACTTCGTATTTCTTTCTGTTTTTCTTGACTGTAACTTCCGAGTTCCAGTCAAGCTTGATCAGCTTGGTGCCATCTAATGCAAGCCATGCGTAACCTTCTTCTGTTGTAACACGGTAACCGTTATACATTTTGGAACCGTTGCGTAAATCTATGATTTTGCCTTTTGCATTCTCAATCTCAACTGTTCCTTCTGTCTTCTCTAATATAAGAGATTTTCCTTTTGTCTCATCACCGGTCTTTTCTCCGGCTTCCACTTTGGTTCCATCATCAGAACCCGCTGCATAGATATCAGTTGCAAATAAAGTGAAGCTCATCAAAAGTGCAAGCAGCATGATTCCTTTTTTTGTTGTATTTTTCATTCTGTCTCCCCTTTACTTCTCCACAAGATAAAACTGATATCTTATCGGGCTTGATACATAAAACTCAATCTCTGCATAATAATGTACATCCGGCTGTTCTTTCAGATACCATAATCCCGGATTTCCAAGTCTGTACGTACCAGTATCCAGGTTTGTCTCACTGTTACCGAGCATAACTGTATACCGGAACTCGATCGGATTCTTCTTATCTGTCACATAGTTACTCTTCTCTGCTGCCAAAACTGTGACTGTTGCAGTTCCCGGTTTGTCGGTGTCACTGTAAGATAAGACGTAATCCTTACCCTCTTCCAAAGTTACTGCCGGTTTTAGATCTTTGTCCTCACCGATCACTTTTTTGTGTTCTTTTCCTGTGCCAAGTGTTACAGCGTCCTCATTCTCAAGTTGGAACATGTCTGCTGTCAGAAGCTTCTTCACATCATAGTGAAGTACGATTGGTTTCTTACCTGCAACGTAATATTCGTTCTTTCCAGGTGTGATCGTTACGGTTGCCTGTCCCATCCTGTCTGTCCCGCTGTATGATACGATATAATCATACCCCTGTTCCAATGGCTCTCCGGTAAGCTTGCCGATACCTGTTACCGGCAATTCCTTTGATTCATCCATACCGATCACAACACAGCTTTTTGGCAGGGTAAACATGTCTGCTGTCAGTCGTTCCCTGATTGTATATTTTTTCACAATCTTCTTTTCTGTAGCATAGTTTCCTTTTCCTTCAAGCGTTACGGTTGCTGTTCCTGGTTTTTGAGTCTCTGCATACTCAAGTGTATAGTCTGTACCTTCTGTCAGTGTAAGATTCAGTTTTTCGTCATATACTTTAATTTCCTGCTCTGTCTTCTGATCTTTCGTCTCGACGATAAGGTCACTCGGTGGCGTTACCATATTCCCTGTAAGCTGTCTTGGTGTTATATTAAATGGTGTTCTTTCCGGCACGGCGTATTCATAGTATTCATCAGTTTCCGGATATTTCATTTCGACTGAATAGCTGCCGGCATCTTTCGGTGCACCGGATAATGGTTTATCTTCCTCATTATAATAAACAACCTCGACTGATGGCTGGTGTTCCAGACCTTCAAACTTCTCCTGTTCCTGGAATACAGCATTTATACTATATTCCTTATTATCAAATTCCCTGTCTGAGATTTTATCATCCCATGCAAATGTTACGTATGCTTTTTGGACTCTGACTTTGAGTTTCTTTAAACACCATGAATCAGGTTCCTGTCCATCCGTACCTACTTTCACCGCCAGTACCAATGTATAGACATCTGTGTCCGATGGAGTTGCAGTAATCTGCCCTGTTATCATCCGGACAGGATTTTTATCTGCACCCATTTCTGCCCTGTCTTCCAGTCCTATGGATGGGATTGTATTACTCCATGCTTCTGATGCGACAGCCACTGGAGAACCTTTTTCATCTTTCAGACCAAGCGTCATATTCACCTTCTCACCATAGGAAAGTGTGTATACACCATCATTGTCCGGATCCGCATTTTCCAAAGTTCCACTGATACCGATCTCATAATTTTCATTATACAGACCGTATATCACTGTCATGGTGCCGGGTTCCGGTAAGCAGATTTTTTTTGTATATTCTCCATCCTGATATGTGATATATGGTTCTTCCGGGCTTGTTGCTTCTTCTATTGTCACTTCTTCAAACTGTTCCAGTTTCTTGCCCTTGTAAGAATATTTGTAAGGGGCACTGAGAAGACAAAGATATTTTTTACCATCTTTACCGTCTTTTACGAATGCTGCGGATGATGCTGTATTGGCAATCTCTGTTGAAAGTGTTGGTTTTTCTCCTGTAGACATACAAATCGGATAATATCTCGCATTCGATCCTGAATAAAATCTCCATGGATTACCATTTTTATTTGCCCAGTTTTTATCCGACTCATTTAATTTTATCAGGTCCAGTGTTGATTTTCCTGTCGGTGTACCATTTACCTTGTTCTCGGATCCAATAGAATAAGTACCACTATTCACAGTATTATCGTATAGTGTCTGTGTTAAATCCAGCTTATCGTCTTTTCCTACATAATTGCAGATTGGATTACAAAGCTCCCCTGATATTACTTTACCGCTATTTATCGCATAACTGATTGCATTAAGGTGGTCATTTATCTTTCCGACAATGCCGGCTGCTGCCGCTTTACCACTCACGATACCACCATTATAAACATCTTCGACAATCACATTACTGGTAATCCCACCAACAATTCCGCCTGCGATCGAATTAGGTTCTGAGCTCTTTACCGTTCCAAAGTTGACTGCTCCAGTGACACTCATTTTATCAGAAACACTAACTTGGGCAATATATCCTGCCACACCGCCCGTGTAGGATTTTCCTGTAATCGTTCCACCATTCCAGCAGTCTGATATTATTAATCCCCCCTCGTTCGCATGCCGTGCATAGGCAACCACACCACCTGCATATTCACTTATTACTGTTACATTTGAAAGATTCCCACAATTCTGTATTGTTCCACCATACATATGTCCCACAACACCTGCCCATTTGATCGTTCCGGTGCTTTTTACAACTACATTCTTAATGGTTGCTTCTTTTGCATAACAAAAAAGCGGCATACTTCCATCTTTCAATGTGACCGTATGTCCATTTCCATCAAAAGTGCCATGGAATGGGTTTTCATTCGTTCCAAATCCTTCCCATGCTTCTTTCTCTGACAGATCCACATCACTCTCTAATACAATTTCATATGTTCCTGCTTCGCTTAATGGTGAATTCACCTGTGCCAACGCCTTCATCATTCCCTCGGCATCTGATACTGTAATTGGTTTAGTAACAGCCCTGGATGGAATACTCCGTAAAGCTGCTCCCATCAACGCATAACCTGATATGGTTTCTTCTTCTGCTTCCCCCGGTGTCTGCTCTTCTGTCACTTCCGGAACTGTCACTTCCGGTGCCGGACTTCCCGGTTTCTCCGTGATCGTTTCGTCCGGTGTTGTTTCTTCCGGTGCTGGCTGCTCCGTTTCGCCCGGTGATGGCTGCTCCGTTTCGCCTGGTGTTGGCTGCTCTGTTCCTTCCGGTGCCGGCTGTTCTGTTCCTTCCGGTGCTGGCTGTTCTGTTTCGCCAGATGTTGGCTGTTTCATTTCTCCAGATGCAGACTGCTCCGGCTTTGCAGCCGATGTTTCTCCACTCGCCGGTTCGTCTGTTTTCCCTGTTTCTTTCTGAACCACCTCGCCCTGAACAATCTGCTCTGTGGCATCCTTAGACTTCATCTCGTCGTTGTCTTTCAGACTGCCATCCGTCGTATCCGTGCAGACAACCGCTGCATTCCTGTTCATCTCAGCCGCACGCATGGATGAAACAGGCAGCGATGTTGCTAAAATTGTCATTGCCAAAAGAACTGACAATCGCTTTTTCATGTGTAAAATCCTCCAGTATTCTTACGGTTATTTTCTCCATCCAAATAATCCATGTCTTTGCACCGGTTCGTCTTTTCCCTCTTTACGTGCCAGTGCTTTTTCATAGATTCTGTATAATTCCATCAAGTGCTTCTCTGCCTCATCCTTTTCCTGACGGTTTAAGATCTGCCAGCAGTTTGTCTGCTTTGTAAGACGCAGAAGTTCTTTTGTTGTAGGTGCATACATCATGCTCTCGAATGTTGTTGTATCTTCAAGTTCTCTGTCGCTATAAACAAGATATGCACGGAGCATCTCATGCTCTGCAAGCATCTGGGATGCACTTTCTGCCAGCTTCATTGTAAATTCGTAGTCTGCCTTATCAAATGGGATTCCATCTACTTTATTAATGATCTGGATACTTCCAAAGCTCATATCATCTACCATTAACGGAACACAGATCATCGTCTTCGTCGTGAATCCAGTTTTCTTGTCAACTTTTCCTGCCCAACGCGGATCCAGTTGGCAGTCAGGGATCACAACACCCTCTCCTGTCTCGATCACCTTACCGGCTACACCTTCGCCCGGCATAAGACGGATGTCCTGAATATCTCCGCCGCCATAGACAGCTGTCGGATGGATCAGATCATCTCCGAATCTGTCAAAGAACCAGAATGTTCCTGCCTCAGCATGGATTGCCTCAACTACCTGATTCAATGCTGCCTCCATAGCCTGTACTGCATCCGGAGCATTTCCAATTGCTTTCTGCAGCTCTTCTAATGTTCTCTTGTAATGTGCCTGCTTCATCGCATCCCACATGTTTTCCATCTCAATTCCCATTTTTTGTCTCCTTCTTCTCTTCTATATAAATAATGTAACTGATAGACTTCTTCTTTATAATGTTCTCATGTCACCCATTCTGGCAAAATGGATCGCCGGAAATCTCTTTCTTGCTTCGCTCTCGATCAGCCGCAGCTCCTCATCTGTCTTTCTTGGATCATGATGCGTAATAATCAGATGCGGGATATGATACTTCTCTGCCAGCCTGCATCCTTCATTCCAGCAGGAATGTCCCCATCCTTTGTGTAATTCAAACTCTTCTTCTGTGAACATTCCGTCAAAGATAAGTGTTGTACAGTCTTTCAGATATTCCTCCGATGGCTCGTCTCCATGCTCGTAATCTGCCATCATGCAAAGGATTCCCTCCTCTGTTTCAATACGCAGGATACTCGCCTCATTCGGATGATTGGATGGGATTGTAATGACCCTTACTCCATCCTCCAATTCTCTCATTCCGGGAGAATCCACATGCACACACGGTCCGATTTCCGGAACGATTGGCCAGAATGGCTGTTTGAAGAATTCATTTATCGTGTCTTTTCCCATCCACTGGTTGAAGGTTCCATAAAACTTCACCTTTGCATCCTTCGGTATCACACCGTATCCAAGGATCCCCATCAGATGATCATAGTGTATGTGTGTCAGCCAGATATCTACCGTATCGCAGTCTTCCAGGATATCTCCTGCCATAATAAAACCTGTTCCGCAGTCCAATACAATTGCATGTCTGCCCTTTTTCAAGATATAACAGCTTGTCGCTCCACCAAATTCTTCGAATTTTTTTCCATGAACCGGCATAGAACCTCTTGATCCGCAGACATATAATGTCCAATGATCATTCATTCTTCTCGCCTCCTCAATTCTCACTGTGTTCAATGAACCCAATGATAATTGTATCATATACCGTCTTGCAGTTGCAACACAGATTGCCAACATTCAACACAATTTCACATCCTTTTTGCTGTGTTCTTTTAAAAATATTTCATAGTTCATAATATTTTTTTCATTTTTTCATCACAAAATGGTCACATTTTCTTTTTATATTATAATAGTACTAGCTAATATGACTTTTTAAGTCGGCTAATATAATTTTTCATAACTCATGCTTCTTCGACATCTTCGGATATCGGAGGAGCACTCCCCGAAATTTTAAGGTGCCTCATGCGAGACACCTTTTTTGTTATGACGACCGCAAATCTGCAGTGTATCACATCTCTGTCCATTGCAGCAGAATGTACGCTAAGCGTACATCCTGCTATTTACTTCTTAAGATATTTTTTTACATACTGTCCGGTATAGGATCCTTTCACTTTGGCAACTTCCTCCGGTGTTCCTTTGGCGATCACAGTTCCGCCGCCGTCTCCGCCTTCCGGTCCCATATCGATAATATAATCAGCGGTCTTAATGACATCCAGATTGTGTTCGATCACGACCACCGTATTGCCTCCATCGGAAAGCCTGCGCAGAATCTCGATCAATTTGTGCACATCTGCGAAATGAAGTCCTGTTGTCGGCTCATCCAAAATGTAAATGGTCTTACCTGTGCTGCGCTTGCTGAGTTCTGTTGCAAGTTTGATACGCTGTGCTTCACCACCGGACAGTTCCGTAGATGGCTGTCCAAGTTTTACATAGGAAAGTCCCACATCATATAAAGTCTGGATCTTGCGTTCAATGGACGGCACGTTCTTAAAGAACTCCAATGCTTCCTCCACCGTCATATCCAGCACATCATAAATGCTTTTTCCTTTATATTTTACTTCAAGCGTCTCTCTGTTATACCGCTTTCCTTCGCACACTTCACAAGGCACATAGACATCCGGCAGGAAATGCATCTCAATTTTGATAATTCCATCCCCTGAGCATGCCTCACATCGTCCGCCTTTCACATTGAAGCTGAAACGTCCTTTTTTATATCCCTTTGCCTTTGCATCCGGTGTTCCCGCAAAAAGATCGCGGATCATATCGAAGACACCGGTATAAGTCGCCGGATTCGAACGCGGCGTTCTGCCAATCGGAGACTGGTCTATATCGATCACCTTGTCCAGCTGCTCCAGTCCAAGGATATCGTCATGTTCTCCCGGAATACACCTTGCACGGTTTAAATCCCTTGCGAGATGTTTATATAAAATCTCATTTGTGAGCGAGCTCTTTCCCGAACCCGAAACACCAGTAATGCAGGTCATAACGCCCAATGGAATGTCCACATCGATATTCTTTAAATTATTCTCTCTTGCACCTTTGATTGTAATAAAACCTGTCGGTTTTCTGCGCTCCTTTGGAACCGGGATCTGGATTCTTCCACTCAGATATGCCCCCGTGACAGAATCCGGGTTCTGCATGATCTCTTCTGCAGTGCCGCACGCAACCACTTGTCCACCATGTGAGCCGGCTCCCGGTCCGATATCCACAATGTAGTCCGCCGCCCGCATCGTATCCTCGTCATGTTCCACAACGATCAGCGTGTTGCCAAGATCTCTTAAATTCATCAATGCCCCCAGAAGCTTATCATTGTCTCTCTGGTGCAGTCCGATCGATGGTTCGTCCAGAATGTAGGCAACCCCCACAAGGCCGGAACCAATCTGGGTTGCAAGACGGATACGCTGTGCCTCACCGCCGGACAATGTTCCTGTCGCTCTCGACAATGACAGATAATCCAGTCCAACCTCATTTAAGAATCCCACTCTTGCACGGATTTCTTTTAAAATCTGGTCGCCGATCAGATGCTGCTGCTTTGTCAGTTCCATCTGATCTACAAACGTCTTAAGATTCTTCACCGACATGGAAGTCATCTCATAAATATTTTTGTCTGCAACTGTTACCGCGAGGGATTCCGGTTTTAGACGCTGTCCATGGCAGGCTTCACACGGTGTGATACGCATAAACTGTTCATACTCTACTTTCATCGTCTCGGAAGAAGTCTCACGGTATCTTCTCTGCACATTGCGGATCAGACCATCAAATGCAACATCATACACGCCCTCACCGCGCTGTCCTTTATAACGTACTTTTAGTTCTTTTCCATGTGTTCCGTTGATCAAAACATCTTTTATCTCATCCGGATATTCCCGGAACGGTGTATCCAGCGAAAAATGATATTCTTCCGTCAACGCTTTTAAAATTGCATAGGTAAAGCTGCTCTTATCGGTGCAGGACTGCCAGCCCATCACCTGGATTGCCCCCTCCGAAATACTCAACTTCTTATCCGGGATCATCAGATCAATGTCAAACTCCATTTTATAGCCGAGTCCAAAACAGGTTGGGCACGCACCAAACGGATTGTTGAAAGAGAAGCTTCTCGGCTCTACCTCATCAATGCTGATACCACAGTCCGGGCATGAAAAACTCTCTGAAAACTGGATTGGTTCTCCATCGATCACATCCACGATCATCAATCCGTCTGCCAGCTGCAGCACATTCTCAATAGAATCTGTCAGTCGTTTTTCGATCCCCGGTTTTACCATAAGACGATCCACAACAATCTCGATATTATGCTTTTTATTCTTCTCTAACTTGATCTCCTCGGACAGTTCATAGAGATTTCCATCTACAACGACACGGACATAACCGCTTCGCTTTGCCTGCTCGAAAAACTTCTGATGTTCTCCTTTTCTTCCTCTGACCACCGGTGCTAAAAGCTGGATCTTGGTACGTTCCGGCAGTTCCATGATCTGATCAACCATCTGATCGACCGTCTGCTTTTTGATCTCTTTTCCACATTTTGGACAATGTGGCACTCCGATCCTTGCGTAAAGCAGTCGGAAATAGTCGTAGATCTCCGTGACCGTTCCCACCGTTGATCTCGGATTCCGGTTTGTGGATTTCTGATCGATGGAAATTGCCGGAGAAAGCCCTTCGATTTTCTCAACATTTGGTTTTTCCATCTGTCCTAAAAACTGTCTTGCATAGGAGGACAATGACTCCATATACCGTCTCTGTCCCTCCGCATAAATCGTGTC
The DNA here is from genome assembly GCA_934292805.1 of uncultured Roseburia sp. Classification (GTDB taxonomy): domain Bacteria; phylum Bacillota; class Clostridia; order Lachnospirales; family Lachnospiraceae; genus Roseburia. Next base: position 55,110 of record CAKQXQ010000015.1, read on the forward strand.
AAACGCAAGAGATGATTTACCGGAACCGGAAAGTCCGGTCAGCACAACAAATTCATCTCTCGGAATATCCACATCAATATTCTTCAAATTATGTTCATTCGCACCGCGTATCTTGATGTATTTGCGGTTCTCTGATGTTTTCATATATCTGCACCCTTCTAT
>CAKQXQ010000016.1 GCA_934292805.1 uncultured Roseburia sp.
AGAATGTATGTAAAGTACTCACTTTATTGTGCGATACTTACCTTTAGGTAAGATAGGAATGAGAGGGATTCCGTAGTGGCGGCTTCCTCATACATTTTCTGCCGGGATTTCTTGGTGGCTTGGATATGCTCCTTCTGCAGTATTTTTAACTGTCGGTAAAAATGTTCCATTTGCTGCATCATTAATATCAACACCGTATTTTTGTAAAATTGCTCTTGCTTCTGCTGCTTTAGGTGAATTTCCCGCAACAATGTGATGAGCCGCATTTGGATAATCCGGAACCTCTATTCCTGCTTCCATCATATTTTGTTCTGTCCTAATTCTAAAAATATTTACCCCAAAATATTCTTTTGCAAATATTCTGGGGTAAATGTCTCTTCATAACATATAAATTGAAAATTGAAATTTTTGCAGTAGAACTGCTTTTCATCCAATATTGAAATACTATTTTATTTCAATATTTCCAATGCGACAACGTTATTAGGTTCTACACTAATTATCTCGTTTGCTATCAATTGAGCTTCTGTGCGTCCTACCAATTTTTCTGGAATATTATGAAAGAAAAGTATTCTTTCCATATTTGCTACGGATGAATCCATCTTCAATAATTCTCTTGCATGAAAAAGAGCTGTTGGATATGCCCCTCAATAAAACACAATGGTTTAATCATTACATCAATAATTAACTCTAACCAAAATTGTAATCTATTCTCCATCTTTTCCACTGTCGGCAATGTATGACCGTACATTTTGCCATATATGGCGAGTTTGTGCCTTGTTTTCCGCATCTTTACACCTCCACAAGTTCGCTAGGGCTACAATCTAAACACATAGCAATCTTATTGATTGTTTTTATTGTCGGTTCTCTCTGACCTCTTAAAATTGCCGTTATTGTAGAATTACGTGCACCGCATCCCCTTGCAAGCTGTGCCTGTGTCAAATTCTTTTCACACATCAGATCAATGATTTTTGCTTTATATGACTATATTTTATATAATTTACACATCGTTATCAATAAATTATCGTCAACACCGATATTTTACCTTGAAAAAAAAACGCCCACGTGTTATATTGAACATAGAAAAAGGGAAAGCCAGAGAAGCGGCTCACCCTCAACAATTAAGTATCTGTTTTTCAACAGCCGTCATTATTGCGAGTAATGGCGGCTATTTTCGTTTTCCCTTGAAAATCGTGTAACACAATCCAACAAGGGCGCAAATGAATATTCCAATCTGAATTAAATCAGAGTATGTAACATACATCGGCAACGCCCTCCTTTCTTTCGTCTGGAGGGTTAGCCCCTCCGAAAAAGAGGGTAAGCCGCCCGGCTCTCTGGTTTTCCCATGTGTCTATATTATCATCTATTAGTATCTCTTTCAATCAAATTCTGATCGGATCGCCTTTTTATTTTTGGAAAATTTACGGGGGTGAGTTGACGGCGGCTCGCCCGGAAATACACCCCCACCCAAGTGCTCCGGTTACTATCAAAATCGTGTCTTGTGTATAAGATCTCCCAGTTTGCATTATATACATAGCTGCTTGTGGTTGTAATGGCTGCGGTATAACATCCGCAATTCTCTGTACTCAGTGCTTTCGTTGCTCCGAACTTACCATGGTGGCAGTTGTCATGCTTCGTTCCGTCAGAGTTGTTGCCTGGATGTGTATTGCCATTGCCATGATTGCCATTACCGTTGCCATTTCCATTGTTGCCATTTCCGTTCAGATGGTTATTACAGTAGATCGTCACTGCCTCCGCAGCTTTCTCCTCTGTAACATATCCCATCTCATTGTAGGTATACTCATAACTGGAAAGCGTCTGATCACATGCTGTGCAGACATTCATCAGACGTGTGATATTTCCCTCTTCATCATATGTGATATAAGTCGCTGTATTGCTTTCCGGTCTGTTCGTATACTTCAACTGGTTGTTGCTGTCATAACGGTAGCTGACGATCTTGCCCTCTCGGTCAGTTACCCTTGTGAGGTTGTTGTTTGCATCATACTCGTAAGATACCGCTGTTCCATCCGGATATCCGATTGCTGTGATGTTACCATTCGCGTCATATGCATATGTAACTTTCTTTCCTGCTCCGTTCGTAACTGATGTGATACGTCCGAGTGCGTCTGTCTCATAACTGCTGGTGCCGGTTGTGTCCATCATGCTGACACGATTGCCATCTGCATCATAGCCATAGCGTACAGCTGCTTCTGCTTCCTCTCCATCTGCTGTCTTATATGACTTTCCGATCAGACGGTTAAGCTTATCGTAATCATAGTGAATCCGCTTACCGCTGTTCTTCACATACTCTGTCAGACGTCCAGCTTCATCATAGATGTTCGTCTCTGTCCTTCCGGCATCATCCGTAAGAGAAGTCAGATTTCCGGTCTGATCATATGTATAGATGGTTGTTCTACCAAGTGCATCAATATATGCGGTCATACGATCCATGGAATCGTATTCGTAGTAGGTTTTGCCTCCTGCCGCATCTTCTACTCCGGTCAGGTTGTTATTTGCGTCATAGCTGTATCTTGTCATATGACCGGTCGGATCCGTGTAGACTGACATATTTCCGTGTCCGTCGTATTCATAACCGGCACTGTAGCCTCTGCGGTCTGTGTAGCTTAAGAGTTGTCCTGCAGCATCATACGTATACTTATTGCTATTACCTAATGCATCCGTCATGGATGTAAGGCGGTCCGTCCTATCATACTGATATCCGGTCACATTGCCTAATGCATCTGTAACTGATGTCTGGTTATAGTTACCGTCATATCCATAACTTATCTTACTTCCACCCGGTGTAGTGATCGATGTCACGATTCCTGCCGGATCATAAGCTACTTCTGTGATCTGCTCTAATGGATCGGTAACCGTTATCATGCGGTCTGCTGCATCATACTTCGTCATAAGTGATGTAAGTTGCGGTATCTAGCTAATTCCAAACTTACACCGGTTAGAGATGTCCACCTGTCTATCGTACCTTAGAAATGGGAGATGTTCTGCGGACTATATAATAATCCACAAAACATCTCCCTGTATGTTTTCGCTCTGTACTATAGTACAATTTCGAGTATTAAATTATTCAATCATAGTAATATATTTACTTGGAATTGAATCTGCTAACCATATTGTTGTATTACCAACATAAAATCTTATTCCTTCATTGTATGCCGTTGTAGCATCAATTAATAATATACATGGCTTATCATCGTGACGCATTCCAACACTTTTAGCAGTTTCATAATCTTGTGCTAAATGAACATATTGTCTTTTCTGAGGTAATAAACCATTTTTATTAATTGATTTCAAAAATCGCCTTGCAGTACCATGATACAAAATATCTGGAGGAGTTTTTATTTCTTTTACTATCTTTGTTGATACTGAATGTCCATAGAGTGCCCTAATTTTTCCATCTTTTAATTCGTGTCTCTTTTTATCAGATTCTTCAATAACCATTTTCAAATCCTCAACATAAATATTGTACCATTTTTCCATTCTATGCAATACATTTAAAAATGCATCGACTGATACCCAACCTTCTTTATCCATTTTCATTTCACATTCAAACGGAGCATGGCGCAAAATAAAAGAAATTTCCTTGCTCAACTCTTCCCTTTCATTCATGTTCCACTACCTCATATCTTCTGGCTATAAACTGAAACATACCTATTTCATCCAAATACATGACATAATGCTTTGGATTCCAATATTCAAAGTCTTTTCTATTTAAATTTTTAAGTTCCATTAGCCATTCAGAATCTTCTAATTCAACTATTCTATCATATGAATCATACAATTTAGGTGTAAATTTCGCTGACGTATGTTTATTACATAATACAGAATCAAATTCAATTGTAATCTTTCTTTGTCTATCTTCTTCATCCATTCCAATCAACTCGATTTTTATATTCATATCTTTAAAATCAATAATGGGATCTTGAACTAAACTAGATGAGAAAATAGGTAATTCATACTTTACATTATTTTTCATTATTGTCCTCCGCTTAATCTTATAGTGGATATTCCTTCCGAAGTAAGTTTATTTCTAGATAATTGTCCTGTAAGTAACTCTTCAAAAAAAGTTTCTCCTGTTCTATCAACAGCAATCCATTGACTTCTTGGTATACCTGCACGAGTTAAAGCTTGTGATGTTCTCGTATTTAATATTAATGTATTTCCGTCTCTTACAATATATTCAACAGATATGTCCTCTACATTAATTTTTCCATAATTAATAGCATTTACCAAATCATCAATTGTATTAATAGGTTCTCCTGCTAACTCCGAATATTTTTTTCTTCCTTCTGCACTGAAAGAATTATTGTATGTCTTCTGAGCATAATTTGCATTATCGAGAACTCCCTTTCTACTATCTTGTGCAGTTGCATTCTGCGATATATTCCCAATCTCTTCCGCACGCCTTGCGTCCTCGATTGCCTGTACGCCACTCGCTCCGGCAATGACCGTTTCACCGCTTACAAGATTAGAAATAACCCTTACATCCTCGTAAGTATTCGCTCCAAGGAAGTCCTTTGCTGGATTCTTGCCGGTGTATGCTTCATTGTAGTCAAATCCACCAATTGCCAGACCAATTCCTGCATTTGCACCAAGTGCTGCACCGGTCATTCCTGCCATTGTACCGCCACCTGCAAGTGCAAGTCCTGCATAAGGTGCCAGTACCAGTGAGATTGTTCCAAGTGCCATCTGCAGCTGTGCATTTCCAGCTGCATCCTGTTTCTGATAATAAGCATTGCTGTCACAAAGCTGTCTGTTCTGCTCGCTTATGGTCTTCATGGTGCTCTTGAGCTTATATACTTCTGCCCTTACATCCGACGGCATCCGCTCTTCATTCGTTCCGAACTTGCTTTGTATGTAGCTTAACTTTGCCGAGAAAGTCTCTAACGTCTTCCGGTTCTCCGCAAGCTTCTTGGAATTGTTTGATATCTGAACCATCGCTTCCGCTTTGTTCATGACCGCATCCGCCATCAGGAATGTTACAGCCGCTGCTCCTACACCTACTGCGATCGTTGCCGGGAATGCCGCCAGTGCAGCTGCTCCTACTGCAAGTCCAAGGACTGTAGCTGTCAGATACTTTAACTGCCTGCTCCAGTTGATATGTCCGCTCGGATCGATAAAGTTCAGCGGATTATTGCATACATACAGATACCGGTTTCTTGTCAGTGGCTGCAACAGGTCGCCAAGGTAACTGTCCTCTGACAAAAAGACTGCACGGTTCGTATCATACCATCTTGCTCTAAGATACTGCAAGCCGGTCTCACGGTTATAATCTTCTCCGTTGTAGGTATACATATTTCCGGTGCGGTGTACCAGACTGTTACTGTTGACATTATCGCTGTATCCAAGTGTCAGGTTGCCGAACGGATCATAAGCAAACTTATCCGTCTCCTGATTCTCGTCAAGAACACGTTCTACAGAACCAAGTCCGTTGTAGAGATAATAGCACTTTGATGTCTCATCATTTAACTTGTTACCATAGACATCACGCTTTCTTCCGGAAGTCTCGATGCTGATACGCTCCATGCCATACGTATAATCTACTTCTGAATCAAAGTTAATGCCATACTCTGCAAGCACTCTCGTGTAATTCGTGTTCACATCGTTCAAATACTCTGTCAGACAGTAATTCGGGCTTGCATTGCCACCGTTGTTCGTGATTCGCTCATAAAGCTCTGCAGCCGCATCACTGATTCCTTCTGGAATCTTCGTATCTCTTGAACCGACTCCCTTTGCCGGTGGATTGTAATCCAGCTGGAATGCACGGTTGCCATCTCCATCATAGGTGATAGCTAACAGTAAGTCCTTTCCACCGGTTACTGCCTTCAGACGGTTCTCGGTATCATACTCATAAGCTGTGATGTTCTTGATCTGTGCTTTTCCTGCAACAGTCTCTACCAGATTTCCATCTGCATCATACTCGTAAGTTGTGGTCACCCATTTCTTCTTCTCGAGTGTTGTGGATGTTGCCATCTGGTTGGAATCGTTGTACGTATATTTTACGATATCCGTCCGCGTATTTCCAGTCCATTTTGCGGCTTCGATTCGGTTTCCTGCATCATCATATTTGTAGCAGTACTTGATATCAGAGCATCCCTTACGCTTCTGTGTGCAGGATAAGATCTCCCAGTTTGCATTGTATACATAGCTGCTTGTGGTTGTAATGGCTGCAGTATAGCATCCACAATCCTCTGTACTCAGTGCTTTCGTTGCTCCGAACTTACCATAATGTTATTAAGTGCTTACGACTAAAAAATCTATTCCTTGCCATTTTCCATTTATATGCAGGCAAGGAATAGATTTTTTGAAAAAGATTCTAGAAGTCAAAAGAACTTTTTATAAGTGTGACTTAATCAAAATATTCTTTGCCACCTTTAAACATTCCTCAATATTCTTATCATATACATCATTTCCAAACGACATAAGAAATATTTCGTTTATCTTTTTTGCCAGTTCCTCCGTTGTAATATTTTGATTTTCATCAAGATACATATATATCTTTTGTATTTCATTCATATATTCATCTTTAGGTGCCATTGGGAACAATCCAATCGGATCCCACGCATTTATTATCAGCAATATTTTATCCATATTTCCTATTCTCCAAATAATTTAGTTATTATTTGTTGCATAGCATTATCGTAATATTCACTGCTCCATGTAGTTATCAATTTTCCTTCTTTGCTAACTACGGCCACTCCATTCTGTGTAATGAATGCAAATTTGCTGCCATTATTTTGTGAAAGCGTCTTACCCTTTGCAACAATTTCGTCAACCATCTCTTGCGTCATTCCTCTTTGCTGCATACGTTCAAAACCATGTTCAGCGTATTGAGACCAATCTACTTTAATATCTGGATTTTCAACATAAGTTCCCATCTTACCAAAATTGTCTCCATACTGTACTGTTCCTGTTATTTTTCCGCTCGCATCCAGTGTTCCATTACCTAGTCCATTAGCATTCTGCGATATATTCCCAATCTCATCTGCACGCCTTGCATCCTCGATCGCCTGTACTCCACTTGCTCCTGCAATGACCGTTTCACCGCTTACAAGATTGGAAATCGTCCTTACATCCTCGTAAGTATTCGCTCCAAGGAAGTCCTTCACTGGATTCTTGCCGGTGTATGCTTCATTGTAGTCGAATCCACCGATCGTCAGACCGATTCCTGCGTTCGTGCCAAGTGCTGCACCGGTGATTCCTGCCATTGTACCGCCACCTGCAAGTGCAGGTCCTGCATAAGGTGCAAGAACCAGTGAGATTGTCCCAAGTGCCATCTGCAGCTGTGCATTTCCTGCCGCATCCTGCTTCTGGTAATAAGTGCTGCTGTCACAGAGCTGTCTGTTCTGCTCGCTTATGGTCTTCATGGTACTCTTAAGCTTATATACCTCTGCCCTTACATCCGATGGCATCCGCTCTTCATTCGTTCCGAACCTGCTTTGTATGTAGCTTAACTTAGCCGAAGAAGTCTCTAACGTCTTCCGGTTCTCCGCAAGCTTCCTGGAGTTACTTGATATCTGAACCATCGCTTCTGCTTTGTTCATGACTGCATTCGCCATCAGGAACGTTACCGCCGCTGCTCCTACCGCTACTCCGATGGTTGCCGGGAATGCTGCCAGTGCCGCTGCACCTACTGCCAAGCCAAGGACTGTAGCTGTCAGATACTTTAACTGTCTGCTCCAGTTGATGTGACCTGTCGGATCGATAAAGTTCAGCGGGTTATTGCATACATACAGATACCGGTTTCTTGTCAGTGGTTGTAATAAGTCACCAAGGTAACTATCCTCTGACAAAAAGACTGCACGGTTCGTATCATACCATCTTGCCCTAAGATACTGTAAGCCAGTCTCTCGGTTATAATCTTCTCCGTTGTAGGTATACATATTTCCGGTACGGTATATCAAATTATTACTATAAGCAAAATTAGCATATATCAGTATCAAATCATATTGAGAATAGCGGTATTTTATGACTTTTAAAGTTCAAAAATACCACTATTCTCAATGATTTTAGATAAAAATTATTTTATTTTCATTTTGTCCTCTTCTGCTATCCACGACACAAAAGCTACATCTGCACCACCCATTTTTACAATTCTTTCTTTATGCGTCATAACTCCATAGTCATGTTCTTCATCCCAACTACAATAAAAATGAAATCCTATATATGCCACCCCATCATTTTCTATATCTAAAATATATATACGTCTAGGTTTTATTAATTTTTTCAAGTCCTGTATATCATTAATATCTGGCATACATTCATCCATTTCTTCTTCATACCCATATTCTTTTTGCATATTAGGATACTGGACTAATAATTCATTTAATATACTTTGCAATATTTTTTCTTGGTTAATCATAAGATATTCATATGCAAGTACATGTCGAGATTCCAGTGACTCTATAGATTTATCTCCTCCAATATTCAAATCAATTTCCATCTCTTTGTCAAAAAAATGATTCCACGAAATCAAAGTTATGCTTCCACTCCAAAATCCATCTATATGTTTTACATTTGGTATTAACATATTTTCCTCCTATGGTCTGATTCCTTTTCTTATTAGCGAAGCTCCACCTGTATGTCTTACCGCACTGTGTAAGTCACTTGGAACTAGTAACATCGTTCTACCATCTTCTACATGGTGCCATGTATACCCTGCCGGTGTGCTAGAATATCCTGCTACTTTATTGGCTTTTATAAAATCGTAATATGCATCTCCTTCAAGATTTTCTACAGTAACTTTCTTAATACTGTAATCTTCAAAATCCGGAAATCCTTCTTTACTGAATTTAATTCCATTTGGATATTTTTTTGCCAATTCCTCGCTTAATTCATAGACTTTTCCAGCATATTTTTTATTTATTATTCTTATACCATCCAAATCTGAATTACTATCACTTCCTGCTAATTTAGCATTCTGCGATATATTTCCAATCTCATCCGCACGTCTTGCATTCTCGATTGCCTGTACACCACTAACTCCAGCAATAAGTGTTTCTCCGCTTACAAGATTAGAAATAACCCTTACATCCTCGTAAGTATTCTCTCCAAGGAAGTCCTTCACTGGATTCTTGCCTGTATAAGCTTCATTATAATCGAATCCGCCAATTGCCAGACCAATTCCTGCATTTGCACCAAGTGCTGCACCAGTCATTCCTGCCATTGTACCGCCACCTGCAAGTGCAAATCCTGCATAAGGTGCCAGAACTAATGAGATAGTACCAAGTGCCATCTGCAGCTGTGCATTTCCTGCAGCATCCTGCTTCTGATAATAAGCATTGCTGTCACAAAGCTGTCGGTTCTGCTCGCTTATTGTCTTCATGGTACTCTTAAGCTTATATACTTCTGCCCTTACATCCGATGGCATCCGCTCTTCATTCGTTCCGAACTTGTCTTGAATGTAGCTTAACTTAGCCGAGGAAGTCTCTAACGTCTTCTGGTTCTCTGCAAGCTTCCTGGAGTTATTCGATATCTGAACCATCGCTTCCGCTTTGTTCATGACCGCATTCGTCATCAGGAATGTTACAGCCGCTGCTCCTACTGCTACTCCAATGGTTGCCGGGAATGCTGCCAGTGCCGCTGCACCTACTGCCAAGCCAAGGACTGTAGCTGTCAGATACTTCAACTGTCTGCTCCAGTTGATGTGTCCTGTCGGATCGATAAAGTTCAGCGGATTATTGCATACATACAGATACCGGTTTCTTGTCAGTGGCTGTAATAAGTCACCAAGGTAGCTGTCCTCTGAAATGAATACTGCCCGGTTCGTATCATACCATCTTGCCCTAAGATACTGTAATCCAGTCTCACGGTTATAATCTTCTCCGTTGTAGGTATACATATTTCCAGTACGGTGTACCAGACTGTTACTGTTCACATTGTCGCTGTATCCAAGTGTCAGGTTACCGAATGGATCATATGCGAACTTATCTGTTTCCTGATTCTCGTCAAGAACACGTTCCACAGAACCAAGTCCATTATAGTATTTAGGCGGTTCAACATTAAATCGAGAATGTCCCTATCAATTTTAAAAAGAACATTCTCGATTCTGTATTTATGTCTAATTATTTGGGTACCATTTTCTATATGTCATAATATTGTCCTTACAATTCGCTACTATCTCACTTTGTAATTTAAGCAAAACAACAAAGCTTTATCTAATGCACTTATCACATCATCTTTTTTCATAGTTTTCTTGTCACCAAAAAAATATATAGGCGCTATTTCTTGTAAATCTGATGTATCTATATCCATTGCTTCGAAATACACAAATTGATACGGAACATACTGAGAATTAGTCACTGAAAGCTGTGCTATACAATTTGGGAAGTCAAAATCAATGATTAATGCATCATCATTATTTTTTGATAGTATAATTTCATTTTTATTTTGAAACATTGGTAGAGATTTTTCGTACCATTTTAAAACTGATGCTTTTATCATTTCATAATTATAATCACTCATATTATTTAATCCCCTTAATTGATATATTAGTAGCATCTGGCATTTCTGTAATTCTAGGCAATCCTTTTTTGGCATTTAATCTATCAAGCAAAGATCCAGGTCCATTTATAATTCCCCAACCATCTGTTCCACCTTTTGAAATAGTATTGCTAGGAACATCAAATTCAACATATATAGATCCTTTAGGTGCTTGTTTTTCAAATGCATTAATATCTGCTGGATTAGCAACATGTACTTTATTATCACCAGACATTTGAACTTTTCCTGTTTTAACCATCTTGTCATATTCGTCCTGTGACATCCATCTTCCTACTCTTGTTGTACCAGTACCATTCTTATCAATTGATACTCCATCTGTCACATTTGCATTCTGCGATATATTCCCAATCTCATCCGCACGTCTTGCATTCTCGATTGCCTGTACACCACTCGCTCCGGCAATCACCGTTTCACCGCTTACAAGATTGGAAATTGTCCTTACATCCTCGTAAGTATTCTCTCCAAGGAAGTCCTTTGCTGGATTCTTGCCAGTGTATGCTTCATTATAGTTGAATCCGCCAATCGCCAGACCAATTCCTGCATTCGCACCAAGTGCCGCACCGGTCATACCTGCCATTGTACCGCCACCTGCAAGTGCAAGTCCTGCATAAGGTGCCAGTACCAGTGAGATTGTTCCAAGTGCCATCTGCAGCTGTGCATTTCCAGCTGCATCCTGTTTCTGATAATAAGCATTGCTGTCACAAAGCTGTCTGTTCTGCTCGCTTATGGTCTTCATGGTGCTCTTGAGCTTATATACTTCTGCCCTTACATCCGACGGCATCCGCTCTTCATTCGTTCCGAACTTGCTTTGTATGTAGCTTAACTTTGCCGAGAAAGTCTCTAACGTCTTCCGGTTCTCCGCAAGCTTCTTGGAATTGTTTGATATCTGAACCATCGCTTCCGCTTTGTTCATGACCGCATCCGCCATCAGGAATGTTACAGCCGCTGCTCCTACACCTACTGCGATCGTTGCCGGGAATGCCGCCAGTGCAGCTGCTCCTACTGCAAGTCCAAGGACTGTAGCTGTCAGATACTTTAACTGCCTGCTCCAGTTGATATGTCCGCTCGGATCGATAAAGTTCAGCGGATTATTGCATACATACAGATACCGGTTTCTTGTAAGTGGCTGCAACAGGTCGCCAAGGTAACTGTCTTCCGACAGGAACACTGCACGGTTCGTATCATACCATCTGGCTCTAAGGAACTGTAACCCTGTCTCGCGGTTATAGTCTTCTCCGTTATAGGTGTACATATTTCCGGTGCGGTGTACCAGACTGTTACTGTTCACGTTATCGCTGTATCCAAGTGTCAGGTTGCCGAACGGATCATAGGCAAACTTATCTGTCTCCTGTCTTTCGTCAAGAACACGTTCCACAGAACCCAGTCCATTGTAGAGATAATAACACTTTGATGTCTCGCTGTTCAGCTTATTGCCATAGACATCCCGCTTTCTTCCGGAAGTCTCGATGCTGATACGTTCCATACCGTATGTATAGTCTACCTCGGAATCGAAGTTAATACCATACTCAGCAAGTACTCTCGTGTAATTCGTGTTCACATCGTTCAGATACTCTGTCAGACAGTAATTCGGGCTTGCATTGCCACCGTTGTTCGTGATTCACTCATAAAGCTCTGCGGCAGCATCACTGATTCCTTCCGGAATCTTCGTATCTCTTGAACCGACTCCCTTTGCCGGTGGATTGTAATCCAGCTGGAATGCACGGTTGCCGTCTCCATCGTAAGTGATTGCAAGTAACAGGTCTTTTCCACCGGTGACCGCTTTCAGGCGGTTCTCGGTATCATACTCATAAGCTGTGATGTTCTTGATCTGTGCTTTTCCTGCAACAGTCTCTATCAGATTTCCATCTGCATCATACTCATAAGTCGTGGTCACCCATTTCTTCTTCTCAAGTGTTGTGGATGTCTCTATCTGGTTGGAATCGTTGTACGTATATTTTACGATATCCGTCCGCGTATTTCCAGTCCATTTTGCGGCTTCGATTCGGTTTCCTGCATCATCATACTTATAACAGTACTTAATATCAGAACATCCTTTACGCTTCTGTGTACAGGATAAGATCTCCCAGTTTGCATTATATACATAGCTGCTTGTGGTTGTAATGGCTGCGGTATAACATCCACAATCCTCTGTACTCAGTGCTTTCGTTGCTCCGAACTTACCATGGTGGCAGTTGTCATGCTTCGTTCCGTCAGAATTGTTGCCTGGGTGCTTATTGCCATTTCCGTTGCCATGATTGCCATTACCGTTGCCATTTCCATTGTTACCATTTCCGTTCAGATGGCCATTACAGTAGATCGTCACTGCCTCCGTAGCTTTCTCCTCTGTAACATATCCCATCTCATTGTAGGTATACTCATAACTGGAAAGTGTCTGATCACATGCTGTGCAGACATTCATCAGACGTGTGATATTTCCTTCTTCATCATATGTGATGTATGTTGCAGTATTACTTTCCGGTCTGTTCGTATACTTCAACTGGTTGTTGCTGTCATAACGGTAGCTGACGATCTTGCCCTCACGATCAGTTACTCTTGTAAGATTATTGTTTGCATCATATTCGTAAGATACCGCTGTTCCATCCGGATATCCGATTGCTGTGATGTTACCGTTCGCGTCATATGCATATGTAACTTTCTTTCCTGCTCCGTTCGTAACCGCTGTGATACGTCCAAGTGCATCTGTCTCATAGTTACTGGTTCCAGTTGTGTCCATCATGCTGACACGGTTGCCATCTGCATCATAACCATAACGCACAGCAGCTTCTGCGTCTTCCCCCTCTGCAGTCTTATATGACTTCTCGATCAGCCGGTTGAGCTTGTCATAATCATAGTGAATCCGCTTGCCGCTGTTCTTCACATACTCTGTCAGACGTCCTGCTTCATCGTAGATGTTCGTCTCTATCCTTCCGGCATCATCCGTAAGGGAAGTCAGATTTCCGGCCTGATCATATGTATAGATGGTTGTTCTGCCAAGTGCATCGATATATGCGGTCATACGATCCATGGAATCATATTCGTAATAGGTTTTGCCTCCTGCCGCATCTTCCACTCCGGTCAGGTTGTTATTTACATCATAACTGTATCTTGTCACATGACCGGTCGGATCCGTGTAGACTGACATATTTCCGTGTCCGTCGTATTCATAACCGGCACTGTAGCCTCTGCGGTCTGTGTAGCTTAAGAGTTGTCCTGCAGCATCATACGTATACTTATTGCTATTACCTAATGCATCCGTCATGGATGTAAGGCGGTCCGTCCTATCATACTGATATCCGGTCACATTGCCTAATGCATCTGTAACTGATGTCTGGTTATAGTTACCGTCATATCCATAACTTATCTTACTTCCACCCGGTGTAGTGATCGATGTCACGATTCCTGCCGGATCATAAGCTACTTCTGTGATCTGCTCTAATGGATCGGTAACCGTTATCATGCGGTCTGCTGCATCGTATCCATAAGATGTCACATGTCCCATTGCATCTGTCACACCTGTCAGGTTACCGAACGCATCAAAGGTATTTACAGTATGTCCGCCCTCCGCATCGGTTACCTCTGTCAGATGATGCAGTCTGTCATAACCGTAAGCAGTCACTCGTCCCATGCTGTCTTTCTCCTGAACGAGATTATCGACTGCATCATAACTCATCTGAATCGTGTAGGAAAGCGGTGTTGTCACAGAAGTCATTCTTCCTGCCACATCATAAGTATAAGTATATGTTCCACCATCTGCCTGTGTGAGCTTTGTCACGTTGCCATTCAGATCTACATCATAACCTGTCACATTCTTCTTCGCATCTACTGACTTTGTGAGGTTTCCATGAAGGTCGTAATCATACGTCTTCACTGCACCTAGTGGTGAGATACTCTTTACCATACGGTCAAGTACATCATAGACATATTCTGTGATAAGTCCATTCTCATCCTTTGCTTTCACAAGGTTGCCAACTGCATCATAACGGTACGCCTTATTGCCGCCCTCTGCGTCAGTTGTCTCTGTCAGACGGTCTAACAGGTCATATGCGTATGTCGTCACAGAACCATTGCCATCAGTTGCCTGTATGAGGTTGCCTACAGCATCATAAGCATAACTGTTCGTGTTCTTATCCGCATCTGTTACTTTCGTAAGATTTCCGGTCGGATCGTATTCGTAGGAAATCTCTGCTCCAAGTGGATCAATTACTTTAATAAGTGCATGAATCTTATTATAGCTGTACTGATACTGACGTTCCTCGGACTGGCTCATGCCTGTCTGATTGCCTGCTGCATCATAACTATACTCGGTTACATTGCCCTCTGCATCTGTAACCGTGATGATATGATCCATGCTGTCATATGCGTAAGATGTTGTACTTCCATCTGCCGCTGTAACCGTAAGAAGTCTTCCCTTTGCATCATACTCATAAGAAGTCGTTCTCTCTAATGCATCTGTAATGCTTAAGATACTTCCTGCTGCATTGTAAGTGTAAGTATTATCTTTTCCGGTGTTGTCTGTCTCATGTACTTTATTATTCCTGCTGTCGTAAGTGTATTCTGTCTTAAGCCCCTGCACATCTGTAAGGGAGATAAGATTATAAGCCTTATCATAAGTCATGACAGATGAGATATCTTTCTGTCCATCTACCTCCGGAAGTGTAACTCTCACCGTATGTCCTGTCTTATCATACTCATAGGTATAAGTGTTACCGTTTGCATTGGTCATAGAGAGCATATTTCCATTCGGACTGTAAGCATATGCTGTCTCGCCCTTTAATGCATCTGTGACTTTAACAACGTGGTCTGCTGCATCATATTCATATACCGTGATCGCACCATTGCCATTTGTCACAGATGTGCGTCGGTCGATTGCATCATAAGTGTAGGATGTCTTGTTACCATTTGCATCTGTCTCTGTCAGGATATTTCCGTTCAGATCATATGCAGTCTCTGTAACATTACCCTCTGCATCTGTTGCCTTCACTCTTCTTCCGACTGCATCATAGGCATAAGCAGTTACAGCACCATTCTCATCGGTATAGGTGCTTAATCTTCCTGCCTTATCATAACCGTAAGATGCTCTCGCACCAGCCGCATTTACAGAGGACTTCAGCTGTCCATTGCCATCATAAGTGAAGCTTGTCTCTTCTCCAAGACTGTTTGCTGCATGAACGATCTTTCCATCCCCATTGTAAGAATAAGTGACGGTAAGTCCCAGAACGTCTGTGCTCTCTGCGATACGGTTTCTGCTGTCGTAGCGACAGACTGACTTAGCACCGTCAGCATAGACAGTTGCCATCAGATTGCCATTCTTGTCATAGGAGTAACGTGTCGTATTGCCGTTTCCATCTGTCTCTGCTGTCTTCCATCCATTCACCGTATCATACTGATACTTCACGGTATTGCCTTCTGCATCGGTGATCTGGATCAGATTTCCATTCTTGTCGTAATCATATGCTGTGATGCCGCCTTCTTTATCTGTCTCGCTGATCAAGCGTGCTCTTGCATCGAACTCGTAGGTTACTGTCTCACCATCTGTATCAGTCTCAGCAACTTTCTCTCCGTTTTTATCATACGTATAACTGATGACCTGTCCGAGTGCATCGGTTCCTGTCAGGACATTACCCATTGCATCATAAGTAAAGGTTGATTTCTTACCTCTTGGATTTATGATGGTAAGTACATTTCCGACTGCATCATACTCATACGACGTGCTTCCACCATCAGCTGTTACATGCTGGAGCAGCCTGCCCTCTTTATCATAGGCATCGACGGTACGGTTACCAAGTGGATCTTTCGCTTCGATGAGAAGATTCATCGCATTATACGCATACTGCCAGGTATATCCGGTGCCATCTGTATAGCTGTCCGGCATTGCACCGTTATAATGGTATTTCTTATGGTTACCTGCTGCACTCACCTGCTCGATCAGGCGGTTACTGCTGTCATAAGTGTAGGTTTCCTGTGTGCCATCTGCATAAGTGACACTGATCAGGTTGTCTCTGTCATCATAACTGTAAGATGTCACATTACCATTCGCATCAGTTTCTGTTACTATCAGATTTCTGTCATTGTAGCTGCTTCCTGTTGTACCGCCATCTGCTTTTGTGGTCTGTATCCGGTTTCCGGCTGCATCATAGGCATAAGTGGTCACATTTCCCATCTCGTCTGTCTCAGATGCGAGGTGGTTCTGTTCGTCATAGGTTTTCTTAACTGTTGTTCCGTCCGCATAGTGGATTGCTGTTGTACGGTACTGGTCATCATAGCTGTATATGGTATGATTGCCCATGTTGTCAATGGTCTCTGTCTTACCATCACTGTAGATTAGTCTGGAAGTATTGCCATTGGCATCGATCTGCTCTGTCACACGTCCGTTGGAATCATAAGTATTCTTTACCACGCGATTGCCATTTGCGTCATACCATGCGGTCATCTGGTGTTTGTCATCATATTCGTAGCGGATAATGTCTCCGTTAGCATTCTGATAGCTGCTGAGGTTGCCCTCTGCATCATAGGTATAGGCAAGTACTGCACCATTCGGCAGTGCAATACTTGTAATTCTGCCCTGTGCATCTGTTGTGAAAGAATAGGTCTTTCCAGATGGTGAAGTGAGTGCTGACAGATGATATGCTTCATCATAAGCCACTGTTGTTGTATTTCCATGGCGGTCTGCGATAGAAGTAAGCATACCGGCTGCATTAAAGGTATGTGTCTGATAATCGCCATCCGTAAGTGTCCATGATACGATGGATGGCTCGTCTTCCCATACCTCGCCATCTTCATCAGCGTCTGCATTTTCTTCTGTATCCGCTTCTTCGGTACTCTCTGCGTTTTCTCCATAAACCGGCGTCAGAACATACGCATATCCTGCCGGTGCATAATATCTGCCGTCCTCGCCCGGTGTCATTGTATAGAAGCTGCCATCTCCTTTTTTGTAGATGACACTTCCATCTTCTAACATGGACAGGGATTCATCCGCCTCGAATGTCCATCCACGTCCGAATGGCGAGTTGATGGATGCACCTTTGGAATTATAGTTTCTGTTGATTGCAAAGTTCCCACCGATATCCGGTATGGATACATCCTCAGTATCCATGTAGAAATTACCGGTATTCAGGTTCACCGGTTCAAAGCCGAACTCGCAGTGAAGTCCACGCCCCATTAACAGACCATCAATCGCTGCCATCTCTGCCTCGGTCAAATCCGATGGAGAGTATGGCACATTCGTTGCAGGATTTCTTACAAAGATCGTATTTCCTGCAACCACAAGGCTGTCCTGTACCCGGTTATCCTTTAAGATGGTATTCAGTTCTACCCCATAGTAAGCCGCGATCTTCGGGAAGGTGTCGAATCTTGCAACCGGATATACAAGGAACGTGTCACTTGCTTTCTCTGTGGAAGAAGCACCGTCTTTCTTCGCGGTTGCAAGAAACTGGTAGACAGTATTGTATGTAAAGCCTGCATACAGCTCACTCTGCCAGTTAGATTGCAATGCTTTATATCTGGTTGCATTCGGGAATGCTTCCAGAAACGGAATGCTGTTCGGATATGCATAGCGTTTTAATGCTGTTGTTGTATGCTTCGTTCCTTCTCCGACAAGGTAGTAGCCTACCTCTGCCCCTGCTGTTGCAAGTCCGTCTGCAAAGACTGCATCAAGTGTCAGCTTTCCATTGATGTTCTTCTCATTCATCGGACGGACATTGATCGTCAGTCCATCGAGCGGAAGTGATGCCAGATAAGGATCATCCCCATTTTCAGACCATGTTATTACAATCTGTGGACCATAGAGGGAGCTTGTGCGGTTATAGAATACCTCACACTGTGCATTCTCATCAATGGATTTTAAGACAAGTCCACTGTCCTCTGCGATTCCCTGTGCATGGTCATTGACATAATCCGTAATGTCATACTCGATCCATTCCTTCGACTTCGCAGTTGTCTTCTGGGAATTCAGGAAAGTATGGCTCATATCTGCCTGCGAGTTCCAGGTCAGGCTCTTCGGTGTCCATGCCGCATCGGTTGTATACAGACCGATCTCATTCCCGCCTCCACCGAAATGTGTTGTCTGGCAGATGCGGAATGTGGCATCTTCGATCACCGCCTCTTCCCCAAGTTCTGAAAAGTCATAGTCTATTCCGATATAGGTACGGCATTTCAGATGTGCGGTTCCGTAATTTTTCTTATTTCCGGATACGATTCCATCATCATAGCCGACATATGGATAGCTGTTATCTCCGATCACGGAACGCGGACTTCCTTCTTCGACACAGTAAAGTCCGAATTTCGTATTGTCTACATAGATCTGGGATGGATCGATCTTCACCGGATAGCTGCGTTCTGACGCCTTAAGCCAGTCCTGATCCGGTGTCACTGTCACGATAAAGTCTTTGCCCTTCTGTTCTGTCGTAAGGACAACTCCAAGGCTTACTTCTCCTGCTGCATCTTCCATTACAGGTGCATCTAAGACAAATACAGTGTTGTTCTCTGCGTCCTGTAATGCAATCACGCCTTCCCCTGTCACTGTGGTAAGTCCGTCTGCCTTGATGCGGTAAGAAAAGCTCTTCCGGTCAGTCGGTGCATTCAGGATAATGTCTTCCTTGATGCTGTTGTCATACACCGTGTACTGGACATCGACATTCTCGTATACATCATTGTAGCGGATGGCATTCTCTTTCACCACGGGGCTTGTGTAATCACCACCTGTCGGGATCACTTCCATGGTATAACCGTTCTGTTCTAATACCATTCCGGCTCCATCGGACATGTCCTCCGGGATTATGAGATCATAGTCGTTCGCTGTGTTCTCATAATAGGTATCGTCCGCTCTGTCGTCTGCCACTGCACGCAGTGTATTGTCGGCAAGACAGACAACATCGGAATCATTCACATAAGTACCGACGTTACTTCCGAAGACAGTCTGGTATCTGCCATCCCCAAGTGCATAGGTGGCACTATCTTCTGTGTAACTTACCAGTGTACCATCCGGGATATCCGGTTTCTCGATTTCCGGCTCACGAAGTGGTTTCTCTGTGATTTCTGTAACCTCTTCGGTTTCGGTTGTTTCTTCAATTTCTGTGGATTCTGTGTCTTCTGCTATCTCAGTTGCTTCTGTGTTCTCGATTCCTTCAGAATCTGCGGCTGTTTCTGATTTCTCAGTTGCTTCTGTCACTTCCGTGCTTTCAACTGTTTCTGTTCCATTCTCTGACACATTTTCTCCATCCAGCAGTCCGTCAATCTCGTCCTCTGTCAGAGGCTTCGCATCTTCCTCCGTGTCGATCAGCTCCCGCAGATCTGTCAATGCTTCCGGTGAATCAAAGTTCACGTGTCTTGGTATTCCGGAGGCATACTCTGCTGCATAAGCAATGAGGTTCTGCGTGTCAGACAGCACGGTTACAGCTGTCAGTGCGATTGCCAGTATCTGGCGGATTCTTATCCTTCGTTTTTTCATAACTTTCCCTGTGTTTCCACTTTTCCTTTCTTTATATTTTTACTTTAATTCTACAATCGTAAGCAAAACAAGACCATAGCGTTTCGCGAAAAATAAAGTTTTCGTGAAACGCTATGGTCTTATAAAGAAAGTCATTATACATTTGTAGATAATCAGACAAAAGAAGGGAGATTTTTACAATGAAACAGAGAAAGTACTTTTTCGCAGCATTTTTACTCGCTGCACTCATGGGAATTTATGGAGGTATCTCATTCGCACAGGCTCCACAGGAACCTGCGGTGATGCTTGCAGGACACATATTTGATAATATCCCTACTTCCTCATAGATTTTCTCCAAGCTCCAGGTCAAACAGTTCTTTCACAGACTGTTTGACCTGTTCTGCTTTCTCAACCTCTTTCGAAGCCCGGAATACATAATAAGATTCCAGAAACATCTCGCGTGCTTCCTCCTTCTTCTGCTGTTCCGCAAGGGCATTTCCTTTATTACACAGCAGGAATGGGAATAGCGTAAGTTTTCCCTGCGTGATACAGTAATCAATCCCAAGATCGCACAGACTCACCGCCTCTTCGAACCGCTCATCATCCAGCAGCCAGTTTGACAAATTAAAAAGGATCATCGGATATTTTTTCGCTTTCTCTTCCTCATCCATGTTTATCTTCTCGAAATGCTCTTTCAGAAAGAACATCAGCTTTTTACCATAGCTGGTATCTCCTAACAGATATGTGATCGTGGCAATGTTATTAAGAATCGTAATTTCATCAAAGGTCAGTAATTTGATGTTCTCCAGCTGATTTATGGAAAAATCCGGCATGGTAAGTCCGATCGCCTTCTGCAGGATCTGCAATGCCTCTTCCGAGTTCTTCTCCCTGTAATGTTTTACAATCCCAACTGCACAATAATAGAACTGTTGTTCTAATATAGAGATTTCACTCTTCCCATCCCAGTACTGTGTGAGCACTTCTTCAATCTCATAGTTGCCGGTTGCAAGCATTCTTGTTATCTTGATCTCTATATTGTCACGCTCTATTTCTGTATCACTCATATAGATCGCTGTATCGATCTGTGACAGTCCAAGACGCTCCAACAAGGCATTCCCTACTTTCCAGCTTGGAAACTGTGTTCCGTTTTCAATTCTCGACAGTGTGGATATTGAACATATTCCATAGCAGAGTGCTTCCTGTGAAATTTTGTATTTATTTCGTGTACTTGCTATTAATTTTCCGATCGGATATTTTGCCATGCCGCTCTCCCCCGTATAGTGTTTTCTTTTGCATATCACACGTTCATCTTCAGACTGTCTCTCAATGACTTCTTAACCTTCTTCCGGGTGACTTCCACCAGCCCGAGTTTCGTTATGTCGATCACATCCGCCTTCACCGGATCCTCTTTCAGGCATGCACGCAGCTCCCTTAGCAGCACTGCTTCATCCTCTTTTACCGGCAGATTGATAAAATCAATGACAATGATACCGGAAATATTCCGAAGCCGCAGCTGATAAGCGATCTCTTTTGCTGCCTCAATATTGATCCGCAGCAGATTTTCCCTCATATCTTTCCTGATGATATTTTTACCGCTGTTTACATCGATGACTGTAAGTGCTTCGGTATGCTGTATCACGATCGATGCACCTGATTTTAACCAGATCTGCTCCCGCAGGGCTTTTTCCAGAAAAGACGGAACGCTGTACAGTGATGCCAGAGAAAGCATCGGATCGTGATAATAAGTTATCGTCAGAAATGGAATTGTGTCGTTTCCTGCCTGTAACGGTATCCGGAACTGATCTACCGGCACGGAAACGCTTCCACCGGTCATAAAAGCTTCACGCTTCACGCCGTACTCCATGCAGATCACCTCAAAAATTTCCCTGTCATCTGTAATGATCTCTTCCACAGAACCCGCTCTCTGATTTTTCAGATCTTCAAGATAAGACGGTCTTGTTTTTTTTAAGAGGCTGTAACACGTTCTGTGTGATGCATTGTCACGCATGGCCAACCATTCCTGTTCCAGCTTTCTGATCTCAGCCAGCAGGACTTCATCCGGGACACCCCCGGCATTCGTCCGGATGATCAGGCCATAGCTTTCTGTGTCAAACTGCTGCAGCAATTCTTTATAATGCTTTTTCTGTTCTTTTGTCAGCTTTGAAGAAATGCCCACTTTTCTGTTTCCTGTTGTAAGAACTGCATACTCGCCTGTAAATGAAAGATTTGCAGTCACCGCCGGTTCCTTGGTCTTGATCGCTTCCCGCTCTACCTGGACAAGTAACTCATCCCCTGCAGCGATTTCTTTTTTCGTCGATATTTTTTTTGTAAAAAAAGCATTTTTCAAGTCATCCAGCGATAAGTAGCAGGTCTGTTCCGGGGAGATTTTGACAAAAGCTGCCCTGATATTCTGTACCACATTTTCCACCCGTCCGATATAAATATTTCCGAGCAGGCATTCCTCATCCGGTGGTGTCAGCGTCAGTTCTGTCATTTTCCGGTCACTATTATAAAGAGCAGAAACAATAAAGTCCTGCTCTTCTTTTCTTCCGGTTTTCACTTTTTCCTGTGTAATAATGTATTTATTCATTCAAACCCTCTTACTGCAGCAGAGGGACAGCCATTGTATCCGCCTGCTGCCTGTAAAATATTATGCGATCACTTCTCCCAGTTCAAGCAGGGAAACGAATCTGTCGTTTTCTTTTGCGTATACGTCAATCCTGTGGATCTGGATTGCACATTCATTATAAGGAATTCCCATGTATCCGAAAAGGGATTCTAACACAAGCTCCGGCTTGAGGTTGTCTGAGCTTCCGGTAGAAAGATTTAAGTAAAACTCCGGTGCTTCCTCTGTTCCTTCTACTTTGAAGTCATAAACTAACTGCTTTATGTCCATGACTTTCTCACTCTTTTTCGTCTGCTTTGTGATAAGCACTTCGGTTGGTATCTCAAAGTAATCTCTTACTGCCTGTGCAACCTCGCTCTTTGTAAATGGCACTTCATACCCTTTCTTGAAGAAGAGACGGTAATCTGCCGCTGCAACGATCGACATGGCGGTCTTCGCGTCATCTGCAAGCTTCACATATCCTGTGATCTCAACTCCCTCAACCATTACAGCATTCAGTGTGGCCAGCATCTTCTCTGTAGACTCGGTGGAATGCACTTCAATATCCAAATACTCCCCATCACTTGTAATGCCGACTCCGAGCGGTGCCGCAAAGGACATGATCTGATGCGGTGAAAAACCTTCGGAATAACAGATGTCGATATTGGCTCTGCGGACTGCCTTCTGGAAATATCTCATAATATCAAGGTGTCCGACAAACTTCATGACACCGTATTTTCTAAATTTAATTCTTATTTTCATAACAGACTCCTCCACCAAATTTCATGGCACCACATCCTGAACATTTCATACGACAGTTCGGTGTTACTTTCTCATCCTGTGCATTCTGCCACTCACGCTTCAAAAATTGTTTGGTGACACCAACATCAACGAAATCCCATGGGAAAATCTCATCGATATCACGTTCTCTCAATGTATAGAAGTCCATGTCAACGCCACATTCTTCAAAGGCATCAACCCATCTCTGATAATCGAAATACTCGCTCCATGCATCAAAGATACCGCCTTTTTCATAAACCTTTAACAAAGCCTGTCCGACTCTTCTGTCACCTCTTGAGAGGACACCCTCTAACAGTGTCATGTCAGCTTCATGCCAGTTGTATTTGATACTCTTGTGATTTAACTGTTCACGGACAGTGTCATTCACAAGATGTGCACGGTCAAGATAGTTCTGTGGTGGGAACATTCCTGCCCACTGGAACGGAGTGAATGGCTTCGGCACAAAGAAAGACGTGCTGATCGTGATCTGGCACTTGCCATTCCGCTTCTCCTTTGGAACAATATCGTAATATAAAGCTGCGATCTTATTGGCAAGCTCCGGGATCGCCTTCATATCTTCCTCTGTCTCGGTTGGAAGTCCAAGCATGAAATAGAGCTTTACTTTATTCCATCCGCCTTCGAATGCAAGACCTGCACCGTTTAAGATCACTTCCTCTGTCAAACCTTTATTAATCACGTCACGAAGCCGCTGTGAGCCTGCTTCCGGAGCGAATGTCAGGCTGCTCTTTTTGATATCCTGGACTTTGCTCATGATATCAAGTGAAAATGCATCGATTCTCAGTGATGGCAATGAAATGTTTACTCCTTTTGATTTAAACTCATCAATGAGGAAATTCATCAGTTCCTCTAACTGGGAATAATCAGAAGAGCTTAAGGAACTCAGAGAGATCTCATCATATCCTGTAGACTGCAGCATTTCATAGGCAAGCTTTTTCAAGCGTTCCACATTCTTCTCACGGATCGGGCGGTATACCATACCAGCCTGACAGAAACGACATCCGCGGATACAGCCACGCTGGATCTCTAATACAACACGGTCCTGTGTTGCACGTATGAATGGCACAACCGGCTTCTCCGGATATACTGCGTCTGTCATTTCAACGAGTACCTGCTTCTGGATCGTTGCCGGCACATCCTCATATATCGGTCCAAAAGACGCAATTGTACCATCTTCCTTATAAGTCACCTCGTATAAGGAAGGTACATAAATACCCGGCACCTTGGAAGCTGCTCTTAAAAATTCTTTACGGGATTTTCCCTCTGCACGCATCTTTTTATACAGGTCAAAAAGCTCATAGTAAGAGATCTCACCTTCTCCCATGTAAAACAGATCGAAGAAATCTGCCAGTGGTTCCGGATTATAAGCACAGCATCCGCCACCGATGATAAGCGGATCCTCATCACTTCTGTCCTTTGCCAGCAGCGGGATCTGTCCGAGATCGATAATCTGCAATACGTTGGTATAGCACATCTCATAATTTAATGTAAAGCCTATAAAATCAAAATCCCGGATTGGCTCCTGCGACTCCAGTCCAAAAAGCGGGATATTTTCTTCTTTCATGATTTTGTGAAGATCCGGCCATGGGGAATATACTCTCTCGCACCATACATCTTCCATTTTATTAAACATATCATATAAAATCTGTACGCCAAGATGTGACATACCGATCTCATATACGTCCGGAAAACACATTGCAAAACGAATTGCTACTTTCTCTTTATCCTTTTTAATACTGTTCAATTCGTTACCGATGTATCTTGCCGGTTTCTCAACTTTTAGTAATATTTCATCACTCAAAGCAAGTTCTCTCATATTTTTTACCTTTCTTTTTGTGCAGATAGCACAAAATATTAACTTTCCTTTTTTCGTTTTTCTTAGTGATTTTAACACATATTTCGTATCCTTGCTAGTCCCATTCTACTGTAATACACATTAAAATAAGCCACCCTGCATATATACAGAATGGCTATGTAATACTAGCTCTTTTTTCGTTTCACAACGGAAAGCATAAAATATATGGCGTTTTCTGTCCAGCGTACCAGGGTTCTGTCAACAACTGCTGCACCGGGCAGTGAGAAGAAAAGGGTCAGAACGATCATTAAGACTGTTCCCATGACCGCACCGCCTGTAAGCGGATTGACATGAAGGATCTGCTTCACCAGATAATGGAGCACTCCCCAATGGATCAGCATAATCCCAAAGCTATATCTGCTGATCCACTCCGTAAATCTGCTTTCTTCCTTCCGGTTTTCAAAAAGCTGCTTTACGAGCAGAAAAACAGCCGCCGCATAGCATACCATAAGTGGTGCATTGTTAAAAATATATCGATGGTAATCACTTCCGTTCATAATATGGACAATCGAAATTCCCACACTTGCCATCCCTGCTGCAAACACTGTATACCGGAATCCCTTTGTATGATCCTTCGCAAGGAAATACCCAAGAAGGAACACCCCGACGAAAGAATCCATCATTCCGTAGAACACCCGGTTCTCGTAGAAAAAATCTACATAAGTGCATGCTGTCTGAAACAGCATGATCACCACCATGACCCCTGACAGGACCTGATCCGGAATATGCTGTACAAGATATCTTAGAATCGGTGTCAGCACATATAACCACAGAATCACATAAATAAGCCAGAGATGAGGTGCCTCATCGGGTGCCCCAAGCAAAATCCTCTTTATCAGTAAAAGCCAGTGATCCGGCAGTAGCCAGACAAATCCCTCTCCGGCACAGACATACAGAATATAATATACGACCATTGGCACACACACTTTTACAAATCTCTTTTTGTAGAAAGTTCCTGCAGATTCATTCTTCACCGGAAGCAGCAGGGCTCCGCTGATCATAACAAACAACAGATTGCAGCACAGAAAAAGATAATTCAGAATCTCAAATCCGTACCAATATGCACTTCGTTCCTCTACCATAACCGTTCCAAGTGACACTGTATGTACTGCGATCACAAATACCGTTGCGATCATACGAAGTTCATCCAAATAAACAAAACGTTTTTTCATCGTTGAGAAAGCTCCTGTGTGATTTCTTCCCATGTCAGATCTTTTTGTGCCATCAGTACCATCAGATGATAGATGTAGTCCGATATTTCATACTTAAGATGCTCCTGATCTTCATTCTTGGCAGCAATAATGATTTCCGTATTTTCCTCTCCGACTTTTTTCAGCAGATGATCCAGCCCCTGTTCTATCAGCAGATTCGTATAGGATCCCTCCTTCGGATGCTCGATACGGTCTAATATGATATTGTAGACATCCCCCAGAACTTTCTGCGGATTCTTTTCCACGTACTCTTTTTTCACGATCTCATTGAAAAAGCAGGATCTGCTTCCGGTATGGCAGGCCGCACCGATCTGTGACACTTTTGCAAGGATCGTATCATAATCACAGTCAGCAGTCAGTGACTTGACATACTGGATGTGTCCGGAAGTAAGTCCTTTGATCCAAAGCTCCTGTCTGCTCCTGCTGTAATAAGTCATCTTTCCGATATTGATCGTTGTCTGAAATGCTTCTTCATTCATATATGCAAGCATGAGCACTTCGTCTGTCCTGTAGTCCTGCACGATGACAGGAACCATTCCATCAGAGTTTTTCTTCAGATCCTCCCATTTCAGATCCGGTTCAAAATTATCCATCTTGATACCGGAAGCGGAAAGGCAGGATTTCATCTCCATGATGTCTGTTTTCGGATCATTGATCAGTGCCCCTGCCATGCCACGCACATTCTTTCTCGATAAAACTGACAATATTTCATCATAATCGGCATCATTTAAATAGACTACATAAGGAACTGTCGTCATTCCTTCGATTGCATCAAGCACACCTTTATTGAATACCAGCACTTCATGAAAAGTGTCTGCCATCCGGTCTTTGTGTTTAAAAATAAAATCTATATTTGTAACAGAAATAAGGACTCTGTCTTTTCCATATCGTTCACTTGCTTCCGCTGCCAGCTCCATGCTTTCCGGTTTGGATCCGTTCAAGATCACCTGAAGACATCCTGCATATATGAACTTCTTGATATCTTCCATCCGGTTGATATTGCCTCCGGCACAGACTTTGATCTCCACATTGCGGTTAATATTGCGGATCACCTGGATATTCCTGTCATGTTCCTCATCCGTTGTCGACAGATCGAAGATCATGATCTTATCGATACCGCTGTCATTATAAAGCTTTGCAAGCTTGATCACATCATCGTATGGTTCAAAATCATCGCGGCCTTTTACCGCTTTCCCATCTTTCAGATAAATAGTTGCAACAATATTTTTATGTTCCATAAAAAAGTTTCCTTTCAAAACATCAACCCATTTGCACAGTATCCTCCTGCTGCAAATGGGTTTTCAATCTCTTTATTACAGGCTTCCTTTCGTCGAAAGGATATCTGTGATCCTCGGATCGATCACTGTCGCCTGATCCAATGCCTTGGCAAATGCCTTGAACATTGCCTCGATCATATGATGGTTATTTCCACCGGATAAAACCTTCATATGTAAATTCATTCCCGCCGAATAAGATACTGCGTAAAAGAACTCCTTTACCATCTCCGTATCCATATAACCCACACGGTCTGTTGTAAATTCTCCATCGAACACAAGATAAGGTCTTCCGGAAAGGTCTATTGCACAGAGAACCAGTGTTTCATCCATCGGCAGGATACAGCTCCCATATCTCTTTATTCCCTTCTTGTCTCCGATTGCTTCACGTATGGCAGTTCCAAGAACAATTCCGGTATCTTCGATCGTGTGGTGGCAGTCTACTGCAAGATCTCCGGCAACATTCACTTTCAGGTCGAATAATCCGTGTCTTGCGAAACCGTCTAACATATGATCAAAAAAACCGATCCCGGTATGTATGGAAGAATTTCCTTCCCCATCAATATTTAAATGTAAGGAAATCTCTGTTTCCTTTGTCTTGCGGTTCACATCTGAAGTACGCACCCGTTCTTCTCCTCTCTGTTACTTATCTTCAAAACGCACACGGATTGAATTCGCATGTGCTGTCAGCTTCTCACATTCTGCAAACTGGATAATGTCTTTATAAACCGGCTCTAATGCCTCCCTGGAATAAGATATGATACTGGATTTTTTAATAAAATCATCTACGCCAAGCGGGGAAAAGAACTTTGCTGTTCCGTTGGTCGGAAGAACATGGTTTGGTCCGGCAAAGTAGTCACCAAGCGGTTCGCTTGAATATTCACCGATAAAAATCGCACCTGCATTTCTGATCTTAGTCATAACTTCAAATGGATTCTGTGTTACAAGCTCAAGATGTTCTGATGCGATCTCATTTACTGTGCAAATCGCATCTTCCAGTGTATCAGCCACAAGAATATATCCGTAATTGTCCAGTGATTTCTGAATGATCTCTTTTCTTGACAGAACTGCAACAAATTTGTCGACTTCTTCTGAAACTTTTTTTGCGAGTTCTTCGCTCGTTGTGACAAGGATTGCAGATGCCATCTCATCATGTTCTGCCTGTGACAACAGGTCAGCAGCCACGAATCTCGGGTTGGCTGTCTCATCTGCCAGAACCATGATCTCACTCGGTCCGGCGATCGAATCAATGCTTACATAGCCAAACACTGCCTTCTTGGCCAGTGCAACATAGATATTACCTGGTCCTACGATCTTATCTACCTTCGGGATGCTCTCTGTTCCAAAAGCAAGTGCTGCGATTGCCTGTGCACCTCCCACTTTAAAGATTCTGTCTACTCCGGCCTCTTTGGCAGCAACCAGCGTGGACGGATAAACCTTTCCGTCTCTTCCGCATGGTGTCGTCATCATAATCTGATCCACTCCGGCTACCTTTGCCGGGATCACATTCATAAGTACAGAAGACGGATATACAGCCTTTCCACCCGGAACATAGACCCCGACTGTCTTTAGCGGTGTGACCTTCTGTCCAAGCATGATCCCGGATTCATTGGAATCAAACCAGGAATACTGCTTCTGCTTCATGTGATAATCGCGGATATTCACAAGTGCCTTACGAATGACTTCCAAAAGCTTCGGATCCACCTCTTTGTATGCTTCCTCAATCTCCTGCTCAGTAACTTCGATATTACTGTGGTCGATCTTAGCTCCATCGAATTTTAATGTATATTCAAAAATTGCTTCATCACGTCTGTCTCTGACATTCTGAATGATCTCGTTGACACGATCCTCGAATTCACCATAGGAATTCGGACTTCTTTTTAATAAGTTCTCTAAAATATTATCCTGTGTTTCTTTTGTTAATTTTAAAATTCTCATCGGATACACTCCTTTTATTATATCAGTTTTTCTCGTAATATGCCAATCAAATCCTGTCGATTTAAGACTTATTTCATAATCAGCCTCTCTGTTGTTTGTGGATCACATCTTTCAGATCCGTGATGAGCTTTGTGATCCTCTCATTCTCCATCTTCATGCTCACCTGATTTACAACCATGCGGGCTGAAAGCGGGCAGACCTCTTCCAAAACAGTCAGTCCGTTTTCCTTTAATGTAGATCCGGTCTCAACGATATCGCAGATCACTTCCGAAAGCCCGACGATCGGTGCCAGTTCGATCGAACCGTTTAATTTGATGATCTCTACGGTCTGATGCTTTTTGTTGTAAAAATAATCTTTTGCGATGTGCGGGTATTTGGTCGCTACACGGATCAGTTCATGATGCTGCAGCAGCTCCCTTGCATCTTCCGGTCCGCAGATACACATACGGCACCGTCCAAAGCCAAGATCCAAAACCTCATATATATTACGTCCTTCTTCCAGGATCGTATCCTTACCGACAATTCCAATGTCGGCTGCCCCATATTCCACATAAGTTGGGACATCCGGTCCTTTTGCAAGGAAAAACCTAAGCTTTTGCTCTTCATTTACAAAAATAAGCTTTCTTGTATCTTTATCTTTCATTTCCTCGCAGGTGATGCCAATCTGCTCAAACAGCTCCAGTGTTTTATTTGCAAGTCTCCCCTTTCCGAGTGCAAATGTCAGATATCTTTTCTCTTCCATCTTCTAGTCCTCCAAAAAAGTAACGGACCCGATACGATTCCGCCTTGCGTAATCCATGTAATCTTTCCGTGTCTTTGTACCATTCTCTGCGATCAGCTCTGTGATCTTTCCCTGAGATCTCTTTTCCTTTGCAGTAAGGATCGCCTCTTTACGATGATCACTGTCATAGACGATCAGTTCGCTTTCTTCCTCTGCTGTCACATCGATCTTCTGTCTTGAAAGTGCCGCCATCAGCTGGTCAACGACGATCGCAAAACCAATTGATGCAGAATCCTTCCCATAGTATGTTAAAAGCCTGTCATATCTGCCGCCCTTTACGATCGGCTGACCGCTTCCAAATGTATAGCCGCTGAAAATAATGCCGGTATAGTACTGATAACTGCTTATGATCCCGAGTTCAAAGGAAACATATTTGTTCAATCCATAAATCTCAAGTATCTTCTGCAGTTCGATCAGGTTGCGGACTGCCGCAAGAATCCTCGGATAGGAGGCTGCCAGCTCGCCTGCTTTCCTCAGATCATCTTTCCTTACATTCGGATTGCCAAGCATATGAAAAAGCTCTGTCAGTCCCGGATCAAGCTTTAATGTCTCGGCAAATTCTTCTACGCCAAAAAAGTTTTTATTTGAAATAAGGCTCTTTAATTCCTGTTCCTCTTCTTCATCTGTGCCTGCTGCCTCTAACAGTCCCCGGAAAAAGTCCGCATGTCCGACACTGATCTGGAATTCACTTAATCCGGACTTTAAAAGACAGTCCACAACCATCGACAGTACTTCCGCATCCGCATCAACACTTCCATCTCCGATCAGCTCTGCACCAAGCTGTGTGTTCTCCTTCAGACGTCCCTGATAACTGCTGTTATTGATAAATGTATTCCCCATATAGCAAAGACGGATTGGCATATCCTCATCCATGAAATACTTCGCTGCTGCCCTTGCAACGGATGGAGTCATATCCGGCCGAAGCACCAGGGTATTTCCCTCCCTGTCAAAAAATTTATATAATTCATTCGACGGAGTCGTTCCTATTTCCTTGCCAAAAATATCAAAAAACTCAAACGTAGGCGTCTGGATCGGATGATAACCGTAGCCTTTGAGAACATCCTGCAGCTCTGACTGCAAAAAAATCTTCTTCTCACACTCTTCGTTGTAAATATCCCTGACACCTTCCGGTGTATGTAATAACTGATTCTTCATAGGAGAACCGGCACCTTCCTTTCATCTTCCTCACACCTGCTTCCACCCATATCACATCATTCACTTTATCATGCTAATGTGGTAGCAAGTGAAATTGCTTGATTTATTATATGAAAAGCAGAGACACTTGTCAATCCCTCATTGACAAATCTGTCTGCATTGCATCGAGATAAGGCACTAAAACTCCGCGGCTCTTCGGAAGAAAGAATTCCGGCTCCAGTTCCTCATAACGAAAACTCTTTCTCCCGCCTTCCTTCGCACGGTTCCAGAATTCCATAAGCTTTTCAAGTCTCAGGTAATAAAATTCATCTCTGCTTGTAAAGCTGATCAGGAAGAAAGCGATCCCTCCCTGTTTTTCAAAATTCTCCATAAAAACTACCTGGTGTTCATGGATATTCTGCAGTGGAAATGTATCTGTATTGCATTCCTTCGCATCAAAGCATACCGGAATCCCCTGTACTGCACCGATATAATCAACCGTACTCTTCTGATCGAAGTATGCGAGTGTGATATGTCTGGTCTCCTTGTCAATGTTGATCGGTGTGATCGGTGTCGGTACTTTCTGGATCAGTGCCAGCCCGTTTTCCATATATTTTTCGTTCGTCCGGTTAATAAATTCCTCCAGCGTAGAGCCTCTGAGTCCTCTGGAATTCCATGTTGCCATAAATCTTCTTCCCGCCTTTTTCCATAATGCACTGTAACAACAGGCTTTTTCTTTTCCTATTATATGCGAAAATTTGTTCGATTTCAACCATCTCTGATGCACAAGAAATTTTTCCAAAAACCGATTTGTCATTTGTAAAAAATATATATCTATGCTATGATAAGAACATATAATTTTAGCACAGGCATATGTTTATCCTATTATATTGTCTGTTCTGGGAGGTACATCTATATGGTCATGAACGAATCTGTTGAAAATTATCTCGAGACAATTCTCGTATTAAATCACAGACTGGGAAATGTCCGGTCTGTCGATATCGCTAATGAAATGAACTTTAAAAAACCAAGTGTCAGTGTTGCAATGAAGAACCTCAGGGAGAATGGATATATCACAGTCAGTCCTGAAGGATATATCCATTTAACGGACGCCGGTCTTGAAGTAGCTGAAAAGATTTACGAACGTCACACCACGCTTTCCAGCTGGCTTGTCATGCTTGGAGTAGATCCAAGAGTTGCTGCAGAAGATGCATGCAAGATTGAACATGATGTAAGTGCAGAGAGCTTTGAAGCGATCAAGAGACACATCAAGAGTGTTTCCAAATAGAAAAACAGCCACAATATTGTGGCTGTTTTTCTATTTTCATTTGAGATGCAGGTGTCAGGAGGTCCGTGCTTAAGCTTTTGACACCCAAATCCATTTAGAAAGAATCTGTAATATAATTCCATGCACGTTCAAATTCAGCTCCTGACGGTGCGATCACTTCACTGCCATCTTCGAATACGATCCTGTAGGCATGAAGCATCTGTGAACGGATCTTTACATCTCTGCGGAAACGTTCATTCACTTTCCGGTCGCCATACTTCATGTCTCCAACGATCGGATGTCCGACTGATGCCAGATGTGCACGTATCTGATGTGAACGTCCGGTGATAAGATGCACTTCCAGTTCTGTAAATCCATTGCCCGTGGCAACCGGTCTGTATTCTGTCTCGATCGGAAGGTACTTTTCACGTTCCTCTGTCCGTATCTTTGTTACGATCGAAACTTTATTCATCTGCTCATCTTTTAACAGATATCCCTTCAGATGCATTGTCCCCTGCAGTTCACCTTTCACGATACATCGGTAATATTTCTGTACAGTACGCTTTTTCAGTGCCTGTGACATCTCCTGCAGTCCTTTCATGGATTTTCCTGCGATCAGAAGTCCGGAGGTATTTCGATCCAGCCGGTTGCAGACAGACGGACGGAATGTCCGAAGCTGCTCCGCTGTAAGTCCGCCCTTTTGGATCAGATAAGAAAGGATATATTCATTTGCAGAAATATCCTCCACTGTGGCTTTCTGCGAAAGCATGCCCGACGGCTTATTGATAATAATAACATCCTCGTCTTCATAAACGATATCCAGTCCGGATACATCAATTTTTTTCAGATTGCTGTATTCAGAGTCTGTTTCTGCTTCCCCTGAGAACTTGTCGAATGTTTCATCTGAAAGGAAAAGCTTTACAAGATCCCCTTCTTTTAACTTCTCTGTTCCATCTGCCTTGTGATCATTCAACGTAATGTTCTTTTTCCGGAGCATCTTGTATACAAAACTCCCGGATGCATTACTTAGCAGCTTTTTTAAATATTTATCAAAACGTTGCCCGGATTCGTTCGGGCATATTGTAAATTGTTTCATAGATCAGATGTACTCTTTCTTATTTGCGTTTTCCGGTTCCAGGCTTTGATCCGGATCTGTTATTTCCAGCAGCCATAGCAGTTTTCTTTGCTCCGGATGACTTTTTATTATGTACATTCCGGATTGTTTTCTTTTTGACCGGTTTTTCTGACGTTTTTCTCTGATCCCTGCCATGGTTCTTATATTCGCCCTGTCTCGGACGGATCAGGCATTTCTTATCAAATCCGATCAGATCGGTTCTTCCGGCCTTCACAAGTGCTTCATAGACAAGATCATAGTTCTTCGGATTGCGATACTGGATCAGTGCACGCTGCATCGCCTTCTCATGCGGATTCACAGCAACATAAACCGGCTGCATATTTCTCGGATCCACACCTGTATAATACATGCAGGTTGAGATCGTTGAAGGTGTCGGATAGAAATCCTGCACCTGTTCCGGCATATAGCCAAGATCTCTTAAAAACTCGGCCAGTTCCACAGCCTCTTTCAACGTGGATCCCGGATGTGAAGACATCAGATATGGCACAAGGTACTGTTTTTTACCGATTTTTTCATTCATATCCTTATATGCTTTTACAAACCGGTTATAGACATCCACACTTGGTTTGCCCATTTTCTCCAATACCGGGTCTGAAATATGCTCCGGAGCAACCTTTAACTGTCCACTGATATGATGTTCGCAAAGCTCACGCAGGAATGTCTGGTTATTGTCGTAGATCATATAATCAAAGCGGATTCCGGAACGGATAAATACTTTTTTCACATTCGGAAGCTCTCTTAATTTGCGTAAGAGTGCGAGATAGTCAGTATGATCCACCTTTAAATTCTGACATGGTTTTGGGAACAGGCACTGCTTATGAGGACAGGCTCCCTTCGTCATCTGCTTCTCGCATGCCGGTGCCCTGAAGTTTGCGGTTGGTCCTCCGACATCATGGATATATCCTTTAAAATCTGGATCCCATATCATTTTATTCGCTTCTGCTATGATCGACTCATGGCTTCTTGTCTGGATGATCCTTCCCTGATGAAAGGTCAGTGCACAGAAGCTGCAGCCACCAAAGCATCCTCTGTTGCTGATCAGAGAGAACTTCACCTCTTCGATCGCCGGAATTCCGCCTGCTTCTTTATAAGACGGATGGTAATCCCTCATATAAGGCAGGGCATAGACCTGATCCATCTCAGACTGTGTAAGAGGCTTAGCCGGAGGGTTCTGCACGACATAAAGCTTATCATCATAGGTTTCAAACAGACGCTTTCCGGAAAAAGGATCCGTATTGCAATACTGCACATAAAAACTTTTCGCATAAGAAAGCTTGTCCGCTTTTAACTCTTCATAATGTGGCAGTTCGATCGCATCATAAATATCTTCTCTCTTACGCGTCTTATAAACAGTTCCGTCGATGAATGTAATATCTTTAATATCAATACCACTGTCTAACGCATCTGCGATCTCAACGATACTGTGTTCTCCCATTCCATAAGAAATAATATCTGCCCCGGAATCAAGCAGAATGGAACGCTTCAGCTTATTGGACCAGTAATCATAATGTGCAAGACGTCTTAAGCTTGCTTCAATACCGCCGATAATGATCGGTTTGTTCTTATATGTCTGACGGATCAGATTGCAATAAACGATCGTTGCATAATCCGGTCTCTTGCCCATGACTCCGCCCGGTGTATAGGCATCGTTCTTTCTTCTTTTCTTGGATACCGTGTAATGATTGACCATAGAGTCCATATTACCGGCAGAAACTAAAAAGCCAAGTCGCGGTTCGCCAAGAATATTGATGGATTCCTTATCTTTCCAGTCCGGCTGTGCAATAAAACCGACTTTGTATCCATGTGCCTCCAGAATTCTTGAAATGATCGCACTTCCAAAAGATGGATGATCCACATAGGCATCACCACTGATGTAAATAAAATCAAGCTGTTCGATACCAGCCTCTTTCATATCTTCTTTACTGATTGGTAAAAATCCTTTGCTCATCTACTGTGTACCTTTCTTATTTTAAAACTATTAATCAGTATACCTTATTTCTATTTTTCTTTCAATGTTGTTTCCGTCTTAAGCAGCAGTAATTCCTCTTCGGTCAGTTCTCTGTATTCTCCGGGTTTCAGATCCTTTGGCAGAGTAAGCGGACCCATGGAAATCCGTTTTAAATACAGAACCTTTTTCCCGACAGCCTCAAACATCCTTTTCACCTGATGGAACTTTCCTTCTGTAATTGTTAACTCAATTTCCGATTGCGGTTCACTTTTTAAAATCTTTAAGAATCCTGGTTTTGTAAGCTTTTTCTCTCCAATGTCAACCCCTTTTTCAAAAAGGTTGACATCTTCTTCTGTCACTTTTCCATCGATCCGTGCATAATAAGTCTTCTGTACATGTCTGGATGGGCTGAGCAGTTCGTGTGCCAGTGCACCATCATTCGTAATAAGCAGCAGTCCTTCTGTATCAATGTCAAGTCTTCCAACCGGAAAAAGATCCGAACGGACGGTATTCTCCAGATAATCCATCACAGTCTTATGACGGGTATCCTCTGTCGCAGTAACGCATCCGGCAGGTTTATGGAACAAATAATATTCAAACGGACAATATGCGATCCGTTCATTTTTATAGCAGACTTCATCAGTCTTAGGTTCTATTTTCGTTTCCGGTTTTGTGACAATAATTCCATTCACTGTCACCTGTTTTGTTTTTAATATCTTTTTGACCTCTGACCGGGTTCCGATCCCCATCTCTGTCAAGAATTTATCTAATCGCATCTTTTTTCCTTTCCCTGAAATGAATGTATTTTAGCCTGTCAATCCAGCTGCTGCTCTTTCTGATATAATTCAAAAAGCAGAGGATAGGGATTCACGCTAAATTCCCCTTCCTTTTCATCTGTAAAATAAATGCCAAAGTGAAGATGTACCGGAAAATTTCCGGTTGTTCCTTCTATGTCACTATATCCCGTATCTCCCATAAATCCAAGCAAAGTGCCAGCTGATATCTCTTCACCCAGCTCAAAATCTTCTGCATATTCTGATAAATGAGCATAGTAAAAATAAGCCCCTCCCTGACTTCTGATCCCAATTCTGTATCCTCCCAGATTCAGCCAGCCGATTTTTTCCACAACGCCATCAGAAACGCTGTAAATCGGATAGATTCCTCTCTCATTTACAGATGCCATAATATCACATCCTTCATGGAAACGGTCTCCGCCAAAAGTGCGGCTCTCCTTCCACGAATTTGCAAAGCGGACCTTTGCACCGGGTGCATTTTCGATTTTACCAACCGGAAATCTTTTGGCATCTGACCACATGGCACGGAACCATCCTGCAATTTTTTCAAAGGATTCCCTTTTCTCTTTTCCCATTTGCTCTGCATGATCCATATAATTCTGCATGATCTCATCCGTCATATTTCCATCGCGAAAATCTTCAAATGCTGTTTCGTATGAAAAGAAGTCCTGCTCAAACGCCTTTGTCTCAAGAAATTCCAGTAAACCGTAGTTGAGCACTGCCAGGATCAGATAAAGAATGAAATAGCTTTGAGCCTTCATGTATCCGGACTTTCACGCGTTTTTATCATATGTATTCTTTCAAACAATGCATAGAACCGGAACAACTCCAATATTATTTATTATGAAAAAGAAACTGTTCCTGTTTATCCTGCTCTTCTTAACTGTATATATTCTTTTCTGCCCCGGGCATGTAGTTACCGCTTCCCGCCTTGGTCTGGTTCTCTGGTATGAACAGATACTTCCGGCACTTCTTCCGGCTGCAATTCTGTCCAATCTCTTAATCAGTTCCGGTTATGCCGGTGATCTGTCCGGATGGTTCAAAAAGATACTCTGTTTTCTTCCTGTCAGTCAAAATGGAATGTTCATTCTGTTTTGTGGCTTTTTATTTGGATTCCCAATGGGAAGCAAATGCAGTGCTCAGTTTTTAAAAAGTGGACAGATCTGTGAGCAGGAAGCCTCCGTGCTTTTTTGCATTGCAAATAATGTAAGTCCTTCTTTTATTGCGAGTTATGTTCTTCTGCAGCAGCTATGCCTGAACGATATGTTTGCAGTCAGTCTTTTTGTTCTTTATGCACCCGCACTCATCCTTGGAGGAATACTCCTCTTTCGCTGCCGAAATACTCACTGTTCTTATGAAAAAAAAGCGGCATCCAGATCTCAAATTAATTTCAAAATCATAGATGCCGGAATCATGGACGGATTCGAAACTCTTGTTAAAATTGGCGGATATATTATATTGTTCTCAATTCTTACCTTTGCTCTAAACCGGTCGCCACTCCCTGAAGCATTAAAATTTCTACTGGGATGTACACTGGAAGTCACGAATGGGATCCATCTGATCGCTGCAAGCTCCCTCTCTTTGCAGACGAAGTATATTCTTGCTATGGCAGTCGTTGCCTTCGGCGGACTTTCAGGCATTGCCCAGACGAGTTCCATGATCAAAGACACATCTTTATCCATGAAAAAATACTGCAAAGTGAAGTTATTCCTTACACTTTGCAGTCTGATCCTCGCTATATTTGCAGCCCGTCTGCTCTAACTAACCGAGCATATCCGGTGTAATATCAATCTTCGGCAGATTTTCTGTGTTGTCAGAAACAGCCGCTTCTTCTGCCGGTGGATTCAGTTCCGCACGGTTTGAAGAAACAATATCATAAAATTCCTGCAGTGAAGACATGTAATTGTCATGTCTTGCCCTAGCAGAATCCATAGCATGCGAAATAGAAAGCTCCAGATTACCAAGGATATCATCTGTATACTGCATTGCTCCCATGCGGATGCTGTTTGCATCATTGGTCGCATTATCCAAAATCTCCTGTGCCTGCTTTGTTGCGATCATAACGACTTCATTCGCCTGTGCATAAGCCTGCTGCATGATCTGATGTTCACTTACGAGTTCATCTGTCTTCACCTGTGCTTTTGCAATGATCGCATCAGCCTTTGCCTTCGCATCTGCAAGGATTGCTTCCTGGTTGCTGATAATCTTCTGATACCGCTTGATCTCTTCCGGTGTCTTGGAACGCAGCTCATTCAACAGCTCTTCCAACTCATCCTTATTTACAATAATCTTGGAAGAAGAAAGTGTCTGATATTTACATCCATCAATATATTCTTCTATCTCATCGATAATCTGCTCAATTCTGCTTGCCATGGTATATACTCCTTATTTCGATATATTATATTTTGCATAAATTCTGTCAATAAACTGTGCCGGGACAAACTTGGAGATGTCTCCGCCATAAGATGCAAATTCTTTCACGATCGTAGAACTTAAGTAGGAATACTGAAGACTCGTTGTAAGGAAAATTGTCTCTACAGATGGATTCTCCACATGATTGGTCTGTGCGATCTGAAGTTCGTATTCGAAATCCGTCACTGCACGAAGCCCCCGCACGATGATCGTAGCATCGATTTCCTTCATATGTTCTACCAGAAGTCCGTCAAAAGATGTGACAGAAACATTCGGCATATCTTTTGTCATCTCTTTTATCATACTAACACGTTCCTCAAGAGAAAACAACGAATTTTTTGCACTGTTATGAAGTACACCGACTACCAGTTCATCCACAATGCCGGATGCTCTTTTAATAATGTCCATATGTCCCAGTGTCAGCGGATCAAAACTTCCCGGATAAATTGCTCTTTTCATACCTGCATCCTCCTGCTGTACGCCTTAATTTGTTCTTGTGATAAAGGCATGTACATTTGTCTTGTATGTCTTCAGTTTTTTTAACGTATAGCCCATTTCTTCAAGATAATCAAAGGATGTACCAAGCGATGCCTCTACAATGATCTGTGTATCCTCTTTCAGCAGTGCAGAATCCTTCAATGCCAGCAGGACATCTTTCTCATAAAGGTGATCATATGGTGGATCCATAAAAATCACATCGAATTTGTACTTTCCTTCCATGCTTCGGATTGCGGACAAAACATCACTTTGTATCAGCTTTGTCTCATGGTCAAACTTCGTAAAACGGATGTTTTCTTCGATCACCGCACAGGCTTTCTTATTATTCTCAACAAATACTGCGTATCTCGCGCCACGGCTTACTGCCTCAAGTCCGATCTGTCCGCTTCCGGCAAACAGATCCAGAAAATAAGCTCCCGGGATCTCATTCTGTAACATGTTAAATAGTGTTTCCTTGATACGGTCTGTTGTAGGCCTTGTATCCATGCCTTCAATTGTCTTCAACGGAAGGCTTCTTGCAGTGCCAGCTATTATTCTCATTTTCTTATCTCCTTGTTCTTATCCGATATGCTGTCTTAGGCACTTATTTCTGTTCTTTTAATACGTTCTTATTTTTTGCGATATAATCAACAAGTGATACAACTGTCAGAACAAGTGCCACATACGTAAGGATTGTTCCAAGGATCTGGAAAAATGGCATCTGGATATTTAATATCAGTACAATTACCATCAGCATCTGGAATGTCGTCTTGAATTTGCCCCAGTAGCTGGCTGCAATAACGACTCCGTTGTCTGATGCGATCAGACGGAAACCACTGATAATAAACTCTCTTGCGATGATGATCACTACGATCCACGCTGCAAGCTGTCCTGTCTGGATGAGGCAGATCATTGCCGAACATACGAGAAGCTTATCTGCGAGCGGATCCATGAACTTTCCAAAGTTCGTAACCAGATTATACTTTCTGGCAATCTTTCCATCTAATAAATCTGTAAGACTTGCTACAAT
Organism: uncultured Roseburia sp.; assembly: GCA_934292805.1. GTDB lineage: Bacteria > Bacillota > Clostridia > Lachnospirales > Lachnospiraceae > Roseburia. The sequence goes on from CAKQXQ010000016.1 coordinate 40,602, forward strand.
AAAAATTGCAACTGCAATGTAATTGTTCACACCTGTCATATTTGGTGCAAGCATAAAAAATACAAAAAATGGAATTAAAATCACACGGAATATTGTTAATTTATTTGGTAAATTCATAATTTTTCCTTCTTTCTGAAATCTATTTACAGATTTCGCCTATTAAATCATACTCGTAAGCACCAGTTACTTTTACTTTTACGATATCACCTGTCATGAGCACTTCGTCCGTTGTGATAAAGATGTAACCATCAATATCCGGTGCATCTCTATAAGTTCTGCCGACATAAGTATTATCAGCGTCTACCTGGCCTTCAATGAACGCATAAAGTTCTCTTCCCTTCATCTGTTCATTCTTGTCAAAGCTTACTTCCTCCTGAAGTTCCATGACATCTGCCTGCCAGTCTGCTTTCACATCTTCATCTACCTGATCTTCAAACAATGCTGCCGGTGTTCCCTCTTCCGGTGAATAGGTAAAGGCTCCAAGCCGGTCAAATTCCATGTCATTGATAAACTGCATCAGTTCCTCATGGATTTCTGGTGTTTCGCCCGGAAAACCACAGATCAAAGTTGTCCTTAATGTGATATCCGGTATACGTTCCCTTAAATTTGTAATAATACGAACAAGGTCATCATGGCTTGTCCTTCGTCCCATACGTTTTAACATAACATCGCTGGAATGCTGGATCGGGATATCCAGATAATGGCATACTTTCTCATTGCGGATCATGGAATCGATCAATCCGTCATAGATTTCTTCCGGATAACAGTATAAAATACGGATCCAGAAAAGCCCCGGGATCTTATTTAACTCGTCAAGCAGTCTGTGCAGTGACTTTTCTCCATAAAGATCAACTCCATATAACGTTGTCTCCTGTGCAACCAGGATCAGTTCCTTTGCACCATTCGCCACAAGCTCTTTCGCCTGTGCGATAAGGTCTTCCATCGGAACACTGCGGTAATTGCCCCGGATATATGGGATAATACAGTAGGTACAACGTTTGTTACAGCCTTCTGCGATCTTCAGATAAGCAAAATGTCCGCCTGTTGTGACGGTCCGTTTTGTATGGATTGACGGAAGTCCCTCCAGAGTCTTAAAATTCTCATAAAATCTGCCGTCCAGTGCCTCATGTACAGCACTTACGATCTCTTCATATGAATTGGTTCCAAGAATTGCATCCACCTCAGGGATTTCTTCTTTGATCTCCTTCTGATAACGCTGTGCAAGACAACCGGTTACGATCAATGCTTTTAACTGACCACTTTTTTTGTATTCTGCCAACTCTAAAATTGTGTTGACACTTTCCTCTTTTGCATCATTGATAAAACAACAGGTGTTGATCACAATGATATCTGCTTCTGTCTCATCATTCGTGATCTCAATCCCGTCATCCCGAAGCATTCCAAGCATAAACTCTGTATCTACCAGATTCTTATCACACCCAAGGGAAACAAATAATAACTTCATTCAATTCTCTCTTTCTTATTGTTAAATTATTCACAAACAAAATCGTTTTTCACCAGCATGTAGTGGAAAAGGGCTGTCGCACTTTTTCGAGTACGGCAGCCCTGACAGTCTGCGGATTAATCCTGGTTCTCTGTATCAGGGATAATCTTTACTTTGCCCTCATAGAGTTCTTCTACGGCAATTGATAATGGCTTTGGACATGTCACCTTATCAGCCATAGGTTCATCTCCTGAAATGATCTGGCGTGCTCTTTTTGCAGCGGCGATCACAAGAGAATAACGGCTGTTTACTACAGGTTCCTCTCCGAATTCTACATTGTTATTTACAACTTTCATTAATTCCACATAAGATGGATGGATCATATATATTACCTCTCTTCTGCCTTTCGGCTATATTTATTATTCATTTTTAGAAAAAGCTCTCAGCTGATTTCTCATGTCATTAATTGCGGACAGGTTTCTGGAAACTTTATAATGTTCATTGCGAATGATCGAATGTACTTCCTCCACACATTCTTCTAATGTATCGTTCACGATCAGATAATCGTAAGCTTCTATTCCCTGTGCTTCCTCAACCGCTCTAGCAAGTCTTGATTCAATGACTTTCATATCCTCAGTACCCCTGCCGATGAGTCTGTTCTTTAATTCCTCTGCACTTGGCGGAGTCACGAACATAAGTAACGTATCCGGGAACTTCTCTTTCACCTTCAATGCTCCCTGGATCTCAATCTCTAAGATCACATCTTTGCCTGCTGCAAGCTGTTCCTCAACGTATGTCCTCGGAGTACCATAATAATTCTCCACATACTTTGCATACTCTACCAGTTCATCATTCCTTATCATATCTTCAAACTGCTCTGTCGTACGGAAAAAATATTCCACTCCATCTGTCTCACCATTTCTTGGTGCTCTCGTAGTTGCCGAGATAGACAGTGCATAGATATCTGAATATCTTCTCATCAGTTCCTTCATGATCGTTCCTTTTCCCGATCCTGAAAAACCGGAAAACACGATCAGAATTCCTTTATTCTTTCTTATCATATAATACCTCCGCTGCATTCCCATTAAATCTGCCGGCAAGCGTCTCCGGCTGTAACGCAGATAATATTATTTTATTATTTTCTGTAAAAATCACACTTTTCGTTCTTCTGCCCTGTGTTGCATCGATCAGTGTTTCCTGTTCTTTGCCCCTTGATATCATACGCTTCGCCGGTGCCGAATCAGAAGAAACAATCCCTACGATCTTATCGGTATTGACCAGATTACCAAATCCAACATTCATTAACTTTGACATCGCCTGCTTCTCCTATTCAATATTCTGGATCTGCTCCCTGACTTTCTCAATGTCAGTTTTTAAATTAATTCCTGTGTCGGAAATCTCAAGATCGTTTGCTTTGGAAAGAATCGTATTTGCTTCCCTGTTCATCTCCTGTGCAATAAAATCAAGCCTGCGGCCGATACTTCCGCCTGCCTCCAGGGCATCTTTTGTTGCTTTGATGTGGCTTCTTAAACGTACTGTTTCTTCATCCACACAGATCTTATCTGCAAAAATCGTTACTTCTGTTGCGATCCGTGCATCATCCATCTGTCTGTCACCTAAGAGTTCTTTGACTTTATTTTCCAGGCGTTCTCTGTAATCTCTCATAATGATCGGAGAACGCTCTTCAATAAAATCAACATAGGTAAGCATATGATCAAGCTTTGCACAAAGGTCTACCTTCAGGTGATCACCTTCTTTGATACGGCTTTCAACAAACTGTTCTGCGGCGCCTCTTAATGCCTTCTCAAGACCTGCCCAGAGTTCTTTTTCATCGGTATCTGCCTGTTCCATTGTAAATACATCCGGATATCTTGACAGGCTGCTGACTCTGATGTCATTGTCAAGTCCGAATTTCTCTGCCATGGCAGTCAGATGTTTCAAATACTCTCCTGCCAGTTCTTCATTATATTTTAATTTAAAATTATCTTCGGAATAATCTTCAAAAGTAATATACAGATCCACCTTGCCTCGTTCCATATATTCCTTCAGCAGATTCCGGATCGCACTTTCGAAGAAATTCAGTGCCTTCGGCATCTTGATATTCACATCAAGATATCTGTGATTCACTGATTTCATCTCAACGGTATACTTGCGATTCCCTTCGGTCACTTCACAGCGGCCAAATCCGGTCATACTTTTAATCATAAAATGACCATGCCCTTTCTTTACGCGTCCTGCCGACCTGATTTCATGCGGCAGAAATGATCTGATTTGCCTCGCATCCTTCTCTTACGTCTTATATGCACAGGCTAATTTATTATAAAGCTAAAGTCTTCCCTCGTCAATCTTTTTTGATTATGCTTCCACCAGAGTTTCCATTTCACTGATGATCTGGTCAAATGCATTTAAAGCATCCTGGATCGGGGCAGGTGTTTCCAGATTAACCCCTGCGATTTTCAGAAGCTCAACAGGTGCCATAGAACATCCGCCTGATAAGAATTTCTTATAACGTTCTACCGCAGGTGCACCTTCTTCCAGAATCTTGTGCGCTACAGAAAATGCTGCACAATAGCTGGTAGCATACTGATATACATAGAAATTATAATAAAAATGTGGAATTCTTGCCCATTCGTACCCAATCTGTTCATCTGAAATAATATCAGAACCGTAATATTTTTTGTTCAGCTCCAGATAAGCATTGCTTAAGCTGTCTGCGGTAAGGCTTTCACCATCTTCGTACATTTTATTTGTAAGCATCTCGTACTCGGCGAACTGTGTCTGACGGTATACGGTTCCCTTGAAGCTGTCAAGATAATGGTTCAGAAGATACGCACGTTCTTTTTTGTCTGTCGTATTTTTCAGAAGGTATTCCATCAGAAGGATCTCATTACAGGTAGATGCCACCTCAGCCACAAATATCTTATATTCTGCGTAAATATAAGGCTGTGTTTCATTCGAATAGTAAGAATGCATTGCATGTCCCATCTCATGAGCCAGTGTAAACATATCATCCAGAGTTCCGTTATAGTTTAAAAGCACATATGGATGGCATCCATAAGCTCCTGCTGAATATGCACCGCTGCGTTTTCCCTGATTCTCATAGACATCGATCCAGCGGTTTTCGAAACCTTCTTTTACTTTATTGACATAGTCTTCCCCCAAAGGTGCCAGTGCCTTTAACACGGTATCCTTTGCTTCTTCAAATGACACTTTTCTTGCTGCATCTGCGATCATCGGTGTGTATATGTCATACATATGCATCTCATCTAATTTCAGACATTTTTTACGAAGAGAAACATAGTGATGCATTTTGTCCAGATTCTTATTCACCGTATCGATCAGGTTGTGATATACACTGGATGAAACATGATTGGCATCCACTGCACATTCCAGTGAAGATACATATTTTCTTGCCTTTGCATGAAATACCTGCTGTTTGATATTTCCACTGTAAAGGCTAGCGGATGTATTTAAAAACTGTTTGTAAGTCTGATATAATTTCTCAAACGCCTCTTTACGCACACGTCTGTCGGAAGACTGTAAAAACTGTCCATAACGTCCGTGAGTGATGCGGACAGACTCACCGTTTTCATCCTTTATCTCAGGAAATACAAGGTCTGCATTATTTAAAATAGAAAAAGTATCTGCCGGTGTCTGGCTCATCTCTGCAGTCATCGCAAGTAATTTTTCCATTTCGGAAGAAAGACAGTGTTCTTTCATCCTGCGGATCTCTGCGATCTGTTTTCTGTAAAGTTCAAGCCCCGGAACTTCCTTATAGAATGTCTCCAATACATTCTCCGGGATCGCGATAATCTCCGGATCCACAAATGCTGTTTTGCTGCCGCATGATGCATATGCAGAATATGCTTTTGCTGACATAGCCTGATGTGTTGTGTTTGTCTGATCCTCATCAAACAGACGCTCCGCATAGTTATATGCCTTGTCAAGCTTTTCTCCTGCCTTCGCAAGGTTTTCAAGAACTGTAAAAAGATTCTGTGCATTTCCCGCTGCTTTGCCCTCGAATGCTGCCACTCTGTCAATTATCTCAGAAATATCTTTTAATTCCTGCTCCCAGTCTTCCTGTGTTGCATACATATCTTTTACATTCCATGTATTTTCTTCTTTTACTTCACTTCTCTTTAATAATTCTGATGCCATGTCCGGCTCCTTTCTTTCCTCTAAGCTCTGATCTCTGCTTTTATTATACTTTTGCGGACCATATCGATCACAGTCTTTGTTCCGCCCTGTTTATGAGTATACCATATTCTTCTGTCAAAAGAAAACGCTTTCTGAAAAGCCACTCCTTTGTTTTGCTTGAAACAGTAATTATTTCAGGCTATAATAAATCAGATGCCTGTCGGACATGTTATTTCAGACATTACTTACGTGCTCTGATTTTCATCAAATTTTAAAAAAGGGGATATTACAATGGCACTCGATGGATTTGTAATTTCAAATATAGTACACGAATTAAACGAAACTATTTTAAACACGAAAATAAGTAAGATCGCACAGCCGGAAAATGACGAACTGCTCTTCACCTGCAAGGGAAATGGAGGCCAGTTCCGTCTTGCCATGTCTGCAAGTGCATCTCTTCCTTTTCTCTATCTGACCGACCAGAATAAGCCAAGTCCTATGACTGCACCGAATTTCTGTATGGTTCTCCGCAAGCACATTGCAAATGGAAGAATCGTGCGTATTTCCCAGCCGCACATGGAGCGTATCATTCATTTTGATATTGAACATCTCGATGAAATGGGCGACCTTTGCCAGAAAACTCTTATCGTTGAGCTCATGGGAAAGCACAGCAACATCATTTTCTGCAATCGTGACGGTAAGATCATCGACAGTATCAAGCATGTCTCTTCTGTTATGAGTTCTCTCCGTGAAGTGCTTCCGGGACGTGATTACTGTATTCCAGCCACTCAGGAGGATCGCTTAAACCCACTGGAGGTTACCGAGGAGGCTTTCATGGAATCGGTCATGAAACGGCCTTTTTCCATCACCAAAGCTTTATATTCTTCCTTTACAGGACTCAGTCCTTTGCTTGCATCCGAGATCTGCTTCCGCAGCTCTATTGACGGCGATATGCCTGTGGATTCTCTGGATACAAATGGCAAAAAACATTTATTTAATAATTTCACCTGGATCATGGATGATATAAAGAATCATAATTACAGACCGAACATTGTTTTCAGGGGAAAAGAACCGATTGATTTTTCCTGTATTTTGCTCACACAATTTGCTGACTATGAAACGAGGGAATATTCTTCCATCTCGAATGTTCTGGAAGAATATTATGCATCCAGAAATACGTACACAAGGATCCGCCAGAAATCTGTCGATCTGCGTAAAATCGTTTCCACAGTGTTGGATCGTAACCGTAAAAAATATCAGCTCCAGGAAAAGCAATTAAAAGATACCGAAAAGCGGGAGAAATACAAAGTCTATGGTGAACTCATCCATACTTACGGATATGGACTTTCGGAAGGTGACAAAAAATTAGAAGCACTCAATTATTACACAAATGAAATGATTACGATCCCTCTGGATCCACAGTTAAGTGCCAAGGAAAATGCCCAGAAGTATTTTGACCGGTATAATAAGCTGAAACGTACCTTTGAGGCACTCACCACATTGACCGAAGAGACAAAAACCGAAATCGAACATCTTGAAAGCATCTCCACAGCCCTTGACATCGCACTCTCTGAAGACGATCTTGTCCAGATCAGGGAAGAGCTTGTGGAATTCGGATATATTAAAAGAAAGAAGACGGACAAAAAAGCGAAGATCAAAAGCAAACCATTCCACTATCTTTCCTCTGACGGATATGATATTTATGTCGGAAAAAATAATTATCAGAACGATGAACTTACTTTTAAATTTGCAACCGGAAACGACTGGTGGTTTCATGCAAAAGGAATGCCAGGCTCACATGTGATCGTAAAATCTAACAATGAAGAACTGCCGGATCGTGTCTTTGAGGAAGCCGGAATGCTTGCCGGATACTACTCCAAAGGACGTGAGGATGAGAAAGTGGAGATTGATTATCTGCAGAAAAAAAATGTCAAGAAGCCAAACGGGGCTGCACCGGGATTTGTTGTATACTACACAAACTACTCTCTGACGATCCATCCGGATATTTCAGGGCTGACGCTGGTTTCGGATTAAAAAAACGCTCCACGAGGATCGCACTGCGGCGGATAAGAAACATGTCGCATATTGCGACCCGCCGCAGGCAGAGAATCTCGCAGGCGAGATTCTTTTTTATTTCCAGAATACCTCTCCACCGAAATCTTCTGCCATTTTGATACATCCCTTGTAAGAAGCGAGATCATAGTACTCATCCGGATTGTGTGCGTCTACACCTACAATAAATTCATTTCCGTTTTCCGCACCAAGTTTCACAAACTTTTTGTCCGGATAATTATAACCCTCACGGAATCCGTTCACATTGATCTCGATCGGAATACGCTCCTGCTTCAGACGATCCGCAAGCTGTTTCATGTACTTTGTATACAATGCATCATCCCCGGTATAATTCATAATATCCGGATGTCCCACCATGTTAAAATATCCGGTATCTAACGCCGTCGTAAGCAGTTCCACGTACGTTTTCAGATGTGCCTCGTCCGCCCAGCCAAATCTTGTGCCATGAAAACTCTCATTTTCATAGAAGAAATGCTGTGCCAAAAGAAGATAATCCATCGGATACTGCCGGATTTCTTCGATCGTCGGCTCGAAGATCCCTGGAAAATATTCCATCTCCAATGCCAGAAAAATCGTGATATCCTCACGATATTCTTTTTTCAATGCCTCAATGGTTTTTACGTAGTCCTCCAACTGGGACATTGTCATGCGGATTCTTGAGACATATCCATTTTTGAATAAATAAGGGGAATGGTCAGAAAAGCCGATCACCTCAAAGCCTTCCTTTATTGCCTCCTCGACATATTCCCGTTCCTCTCCCACTGCATGCTGGCAGCGCACTGTGTGCGAATGAAAATTGCATTTTTTGTCTTTATAATCATTGATGTCAAAATCAAAATAACGTTTCATTGTACTTTACTTCCTCCCAGACTCATAATAAGCAACGTATGCCTCTTTGTAAACATATTTTGTAAATATTTTATTTACCCATTTTAAAGAAATAATTGGCACTATTGCAAAAAACTGTATGTGTATTCCCCACAAAAAATCACATACTATCACTGAACAGACAAAAAGATTTTTTTGAATGTTCTTAAAAATATACCAGAGCAGAAAAAAGTACCCAACATTGAAAAACAAAGGAGGACAACTATGTCAAATCGTTCATCTAACAGATCAGCCGTTCCAGAAGCAAAGAGTGCCTTAGACCGTTTCAAATATGAGGTGGCAGGCGAGATCGGTGTACCATTAAAAGATGGTTACAACGGAGACTTAACTTCCAGACAGAATGGTTCTGTCGGCGGCTATATGGTTAAGAAAATGATTGAAGCACAGGAACAGCAGATGTCAGGAAAATAAATTTTCCGGAAATAAATTTCCCTGAACAGGAAAAGAACCTTGGATTGATATGATCCAGGGTTCTTTCTACGTGTTTTATGAAGTTTTTACTGCTTCATTTGTTATAAATTTAATTTATTTCTCTGGTCTGCCAAA
>CAKQXQ010000017.1 GCA_934292805.1 uncultured Roseburia sp.
AACGCCAGAGTCGTATATAAATATTCCAAGTGGGAAGATTATGGCTATCTGGATTATATCACCTACTCAGACTGGCTGAATGAACTTGTAAGCAATGGAGAATTAACAGAGGAAGAGCGATCTGCAGTTGTCGGATTCGGAAGAACAAAAGACGCTGATTCTGCACAGGTCAAAGAATATGTAAAAAAATTCACAAAGTATTATAAGTCTCAGGGATACACGGTTATCCGTAAAGATGCCGTTATGATGAACAAGAAGAAGTATGCCGACGGTGGTCAGCAGCAGCTTTTTGCGTATAAAGATGTCCCATTGACTACCCGTATGGCAAATTACTTTTCAAATCTGATCACATTTGATCATATTAATAACGTGGAAGATATCGTAGGCGAGAGAGGTCTCACCTTTACGTTGCATGATCCGGTATATGGTGGAAACAAATTTTCACCGGCTATTATTGGAAATGGTACAACACACAAATATTTACTTTACTGCGATTCCAAGTTCCCGTTTGTTCATCAGAATATCGTGACAATTAATCTTGGAACATCTTATACAGTAAACCAGGGTGTGGACGTATTCAGTACGATGACAAGCCATCAGGGATCTTATATAAAATCAACGATTACTTATCCGACAGGATTGACAGAAGAGAGTGCGGATGATTTGCATACGGCAACTTACATGAAGGGTTCCAGAGAATCCAGTCTGGTATATGAATCACGTTACAATGATGATTATACGAATGTTGCCACAGTAAAATCCGGTAAATCAAAAATAGGATACTCTTTTGTGATCGGCCTGATCGCTGTTATCATGTCTTATCTCATTGGTGTGCCTCTTGGTATCATGATGGCAAGAAAGAAAGACAAGTTAGTAGATAGAATCGGAACAATTTATATTGTATTTATTATTGCGGTACCATCACTTGCTTATATTTTCTTATTCAAAGCGATCGGCGGAAGCTTTGGTCTTCCAACAACCTTTGATATGGAGTCACCAAGCAAATTAATGTATGTACTGCCAATCGTATCTTTAGCACTTCCATCTGTTGCAAACCTGATGAAGTGGATCAGAAGATATATGATCGACCAGATGAATTCGGATTATGTAAAATTTGCAAGATCCGGTGGTCTGACAGAGGGTGAGATTTTTACCAAACACATTTTAAAGAACGCAGCGATCCCAATCATCCAGGGTATCCCGGCTGCAGTGCTTGGAGCATTGACAGGAGCCATCATCACAGAGCGTGTGTATGTAGTTCCTGGTATCGGTAACTTATTAACAGAGGCTATCAACAAATATGATAATGGTGTTATTGTCGGCGGAACTTTATTCTATGCGATTTTAACAGTAACATCCCTTATCTTAGGTGACGTCTTAATGTCCATGGTTGATCCTAGAATTTCATTCTCCACAAAGGACAGGTAATTAGAAATGAGTCAGGATTTAGAAAAATTCGGTATGCCGGAGGAAGAGTTATTTGCTCCGGTAGACCATAGTGATCTGGAATCGGAAAAGATTACAGCGCCAAGATATTCTTACTGGCATTCCGTATTCCGTGTATTTTTTAAGAAAAAAATCAATATTATTATTTTATCCATCTTAGCATTACTGATCGCAGTCACATACATTTATCCGCTATTTGTAGAGTATGATAAGTTCGGTAACTTAATGGATGGAACAACAAAGCATTTATCACCATCAGCAGCGATCGAGCGTCTTGGATTCAGCATTCACTGGATCTTAGGTACCGGGGCGGCAGGACAGTCTACATTTGATGCCGTATGGTTTGGATCAAGAATCTCCATTTCACTGGCATTCATCTGTGCAGCGATCAACCTTACTGTTGGTGTAGTAGTTGGATCAATCTGGGGATTCTCCAAGAAAGTGGATATCTTTATGCAGGAGGTATACAATATCCTTGCAAATATTCCATATATCTTACTGATCTCCGTTATGATTATGTTATTAAAAGCAGGATTCTGGACCATGGTACTGGCACTGACCATTACCGGATGGCTTGGAATTGCGTACTTCATCCGTACACAGGTTGTGATCATCCGTGACAGAGAGTACAATCTTGCGTCAAAGTGTCTTGGAACAAGCACACTTAAGATCGCAATGAAGAATATTCTTCCATTTATGACATCTGTTATTGTAACGCTGGCAGCAACTGAGATCCCTTCTTACATTTCTTACGAAGTGTTCTTAGCATATATCGGTATGGGTATGTCAGATATGTCACTTGGTAGATTGATTTACGAGTCAGAGAGTGCGATGCTTACACCAGGTTGGCAGTTTGAGTTCTGGAGCCCGGTAGTCGTTGCTTCTATTATCACGATTGTGTTATATGTCGTAGGACAGAACCTTGGTGATGCATCTGACCCGAGAACACATATGTAGAGGTTAGTTAGATGGAAGACAAGAAAGTATTATTATCAGTAAAAGATTTAGTTGTAAAATTCCACGTACGAGGCAGAGTTCTTACTGCCATCCGTGGAGTTTCACTGGACATTTATGAGAATGAATCCATTGCCATCGTTGGTGAGTCAGGTTCCGGTAAATCTGTTTTCACAAAGACATTTGCAGGAATGCTCGACAGCAACGGTTTTATCGACAATGGTAACATTATTTTCAATGATGAAGAGCTTGCAGACACCGTTGTAAAATTAAACGACAAGGCAAAGAAAGTCATCGCTGAGAATAAGAGAAAATTAGACGAGTATTCCAAATTAGAATTTGGTGCAGATACTTACAAGGCTATGCTTGAGTTAGAATCTGAGAAGAGAAGAAGAGCAGACTTAAGTGAAGAGGAAGCAGCAGCTTACGAGAAGGAACTCCATGAGTTAAAAATGGAGAGAACCAATGCTTTTAACTTAAAACAGACATTTGATCCTTCCAAAGAAAAAGATAAGATCAAAGAAACTGCAAAACAGATTTCTGATCTTGATGATAAGATCAAAGCATTCGAGAAAGCACATGCCGAGAAGGTAAAAGAGAAAGCAAATTCGCTTGCTCATGATACTGCTTATAATCATGAATTTGATGAAAGAATGGCAGCATTAAAAGCACAGCGTGAGAAAGAGATCAGTGCTGCAATTTCTGCAGAGACAGAGGCGAGAAATGAGATTCTTGCAAAAGAAGTATATTTGTCTGTAGGACGTTTCTCTTTCCGTAAACGTATGAAGCAGAATAATGCATTACTGGATGCGTTAAAAGAGGCAATGCAGCTTGGTGTTGACTTAAATAATGAAGAACAGAGAAATGCTGTATTTGATAAAGTGACATTCCGTGTAAAATATCTCGATGAAAACAGTGAGAGATTACATGGTATCTGTATTTTAAACCTTGCAAACATCAAAGACGGAAGAGACTGGAGCCAGATCCGTGGTACGAAGATCGCTACGGTATTCCAGGATCCGATGACATCCTTGAACCCGATCATCACGATCGGTAAGCAGATCACATCTGTTATTATGAAGCACCAGGATTGTACAGAGAATGAAGCCAGACTTCGTGCATTAGATCTGATGGATAAAGTAGGTATCCCGAATCCGGAAGCAAGATTTGATGATTATCCATTCCAGTATTCCGGTGGTATGAGACAGCGTATCGTTATTGCGATCGCATTATCCTGTCAGCCTAAGATCTTAATCTGTGATGAGCCTACAACAGCGCTCGACGTTACGATCCAGGCTCAGATCTTAAAACTGTTAAAAGATTTACAGAAAGAATTCAATTACACAATTGTATTCATTACACATGACCTGGGTGTTGTTGCCAATATCGCTGATCGTGTAGCAGTATTATACGCAGGACAGATTATTGAGGTTGGTACAGTAGAAGAAGTATTCTATGATCCACGTCATCCATACACATGGGCACTGCTTTCTTCCCTGCCACAGCTGGCTGAGAGAAACACAACCCTTTACTCTATCACAGGAACACCGCCTTCTCTTTACAACAGTATTGTAGGAGATGCTTTCGCACCTCGTAATCCATACTGTATGAAGATCGATACCTTGGAAGAGCCACCAATGTTCAAAGTAACAGATACCCATTATGCAAAGACATGGTTGTTACATCCGGATGCACCGAAGGTTGAAAAACCGGAAGGAATCCAGAACATTCACGAGAAACTTGTAAAAGCATTTAACATATAGGAGATTTAGATCGTGTCTAAACTAAATCGAAACACAGAAAACGTGGAGCATGCTTCTCATTTACCAGAGCATGGTCCGATTGATGAAAATGGTAAAGAGATATTATTATCCTTAAAGAATGTGGACATTACATTCGGAAAAGGCGACAATGCAGTACGTGCAGTAAAAAACGCAACATTTGATATTCACAAAGGAGAGACATTCTCTTTAGTAGGAGAGTCCGGTTCCGGTAAAACAACGATCGGACGTGCAGTGATCCGTGTCAACCCACTGGCAAACGGAGAGATCTTATACAAAGGTGTGCGTATTTCAGGAAAGATCCCGAAATCCTTAGACCGTGAAGTAATCCGTAATATCCAGATGGTATTCCAGGATCCGGCTGCTTCCTTAAATGAGCGTGCAACAGTAGATTATATCGTATCCGAAGGTCTCTACAACTTCCATTTATATGAGAATGAGGCAGACCGTGTGCAGAAGGTAGAAAATATGATCAACGAAGTTGGTCTTCTGCCGGAGCATCTGACCAGATACCCACATGAGTTCTCCGGTGGACAGCGTCAGCGTATCGGGTTAGCCCGTGCGATGGTTATGGAACCGGAACTTGTTGTTGCAGATGAGCCAATCTCCGCACTTGACGTATCGATCCGTGCACAGGTACTGAATCTATTAAAGAAGTTCCAGAGAGAAAAAGATCTGACTTATTTATTTATTGCACATGATCTTTCTATTGTAAGATTTATCTCTGACCGTATCGCAGTTATTTATAAAGGTGATATCGTCGAGATCGCAGATGCAGAAGAATTATTTAATTTCCCACTGCATCCATATACCCATTCTCTGATCTCTGCAATCCCGATCCCGGATCCACAGTTAGAGAAGAACAAAGTTTTATATACTTACGATCCGTCTATGCATGATTACAGTACAGACAAACCTGAACTTGTATGTATTGGACATGACCACTGGGTATTCGGTAACGCAAAAGAAATCGAAGAATATAAGGCAACCCGTGAAAAGAATGTGCCGCTTAAGACGATCACGATCGTGGACAAAGATTCACAGGTTAAGGAAGAGGCACACAGCCATGCAGCAACAGATGAGATTGCACTTCCACCACTTCACGATACAGGAAGCGCATGGTATGCATTAGTATCGTTCTTCCTCCCGATCATTGGTATCATTGCAGCAATGATCTTTAAGAAGCACAGACACTATCGTAACTATAAAGCATGTAAGAAAGGTGCAATCGCAGGATTTGTCGTACTCGCAATCGTGCTTGTATTATTCCTGCTGTCACTTGCATTTGTATTTATTTAAATTATGGGAAGAACAACAAGAGGCGGAAGCAGAAGCCATACTCCGAATGTAAGACCGGTACAACGTGTGGAACTTTCGGAAAGAAATCCAAAACAGAGATTCATCGCTGTGATCGTCTGCCTTCTCGTTGCGTCAGCAGCATTTATCTATGCGCTGAACGGCCTGATGAGTAATGACAGCGGATGGACGAACATTGAGGTGAGTTCATCCGCTGAAACCAATTGTGGTGAAGATTTTATTTTCCAGTATTACATCGGAGCAGGCAGTGTGGACGCAACAGCTGAGAGAAAGGCACTGACATTATTGTATACAGACATTATGGTAAAAGCATATGAGCTTTTTCATAACGACGAAGCTTTTGAAGGTGTGACCAATATTTATGAGATCAATCAGCATCCGAATGAAGTGTTAGAAGTAGATCCGGTGCTTTATCAGGCATTTGAGACAATTGAACAGTCCGGCAGACGGGAGATATATCTGGCTCCGATTTATGTGGAGTATAAGAATCTGTTCTTCTGTGAAGATGATTCGCAGACCATAAATTATGATGTGGAGCAGAATGCAGAGCTTTCGGACTATTTTGCACAGCTTCTTCCATATTGCAATGACCCTTCTATGGTAAATGTGGAGCTGCTTGGAGAGAACAGGATCAGACTGGCTGTTTCAGAGCAATATCTTTCATTTGCGAAAGAAAATCAGATTGAAGATTTTGTGGATTTTGGCTGGATGAAAAATGCGTTTATCTGTGATTATGCAGCAGAAGAACTGGCAGAAAACCATTATACATTTGGTAATCTTACAAGCTGTGACGGTTTCACAAGAAATCTTGACGTCAAGATGGGAGAGCGTCAGGAAATGGATTATGCTTTTAATATTTATGACAGGCAGGGAAATACCATATATCCTGCGGGTGTTATGAATTATACCGGAGCGATCAGTATCGTGAGCCTTCACAATTATCCGATGTCGGAGAAAGAAAAATACAATTATTATGAATTTAAAAATGGAGATATCCGGACATATTATATCGATGCCACAGATGGCAGGTGCAAATCTTCTGTGAATAATCTGGTATCTTATTCCGGGGAAAAAGAATGTGCCGGCGTACTTCTTGATGTATTACCATTGTATATATCAGAAGAGATGGATGCTAAGGCACTGAAGGATCTGTCCAAATGGAGAACGGACAGTATTTATGGGGAAAATGGTGTTCTTTTTTATACAGAGGAAGCTCTTTCACTCACTGACCTGTATGAGAAAGACGGCATGAGTTATGAAGCAAAATTAATAAAATAAATGAAAAAAGCAGCGGTATTGCTGCTTTTTTTAGAAGATGGAGCAGAGTATGATATTTGGAGCCAGAACAGAAGAACAGAAAAAGGTCAGAGAGCTGAACCGCGAATGCAGGGAGTTGAAGAAGGAACTTCAGGCGGCGAAGATCGACAAAAAACAGGTGGATGTCCAGATACGGGAGTTTCGGGATGCATTAGAACTCGGAGGAGAATTACGGAAGAGCTATGTGGATTCCCAGGAGCATTTTGCACTTGCAAGAAGAGCGGTTATGGAAATGATGGACACGATGTCAGATATTCCGAAAGATAACGTGAAACAGGATCTGAATCAGCTGAATTTTCATCTGGCAAATCTCTGCCATCCATGTGGGATCCGTGAGGACGATCTGGATTTTAAGTCCACAGTCGATGGACTTTCCAATATGGAGCAGAATTTTGAAAATGTTAATTTTATCATGCTTCGCAGTGAACTGGAAAATCTGCATGCATTATTAGAGGACACTTCGGAATGGCGTTCTCCGAATTTTTTTGCACTTGCCTATTATTTTTTACATGAAACAGAGAAAAAGGACAAGATCGCGGAGATGGAGAATGAGAACCGCAACCGGTTTTTAAGGGATTATCTGGAAGAGCATTTGATGGAAATGCTTATGATGGAAGCCAGCTGTGCCGGATGTATTGAAAAAGTTGAGAATATGATACAGGAATATATTTATAATTAAATTGAAAATGTGTTTAAAGAATATATAATTAGAAATATATATGTAATTACATAGATTTATATACGATCAGAAAAAGGGATAATTAAATTTTATGATTTTGAAAAAAAAGATACCAGTCGATTTTTACAAATTATTCCGTACAAAGAACCGGGATGCTTATATGCAGTTTCTGGTAGCGATTTATGAAGAAAACAATGAAGTGTATGCTTCTTTGGGGCTCACACAGGAAGAATGTGTACTGATCATCGAGAATACGATAGAGAAGGCGAGGATCGTGTGGGAAGAAGAGGATGAGACAGATGAGGGAGAAACACCGGACGCACTTTTTCCGGCGGATTCTCCTTCCGGCATGCTAAACCGTATGGTCCGCTTTGGATGGTTAAAGAGTGACTTTGATGAAAAGCTGAATACATCCGTGATCTCCTTCCCGGAATATAGCCAGTTATATACGGAATTATTCAAAAAATTACAGAGCGAGGATGACAGCAGGGAGAGAGAAAGCATGCTTTCTATTTACAGTGCACTCTTTACTTATCACTCCGATCCGGAGAAGAATAAGGACATTTTAAAAAGTGCACTGCACAGTTCGAGAAATCTCGGACAGCTGTTGTCGAATATGCAGGACGGAATGAGGTCATATTTTGATGAGCTTTCCTCACAGAAGCATTTTATCGGGATCCAGCAGGTACTGGTAGAGGAGATCAATAACAGTGACAGCAGAAAATACGCGATCCTTACAACAACGGACAGCTTTTACCGGTATAAAGAGGCTGTGAAAGAACTGATCAGCCAGATTTTAAATGAAAATGACACGAAGAAGGAAGCCCTGCTTAGAGAAGGAATCGGGTTAGAACCAGGGACGATCGACCAAAGACGTAATGAATACCGTATTTTATACTGCGAAGATGCAGGTAAGATCGTCACACAGATCGAACGCGAATTTGATATGATCGAGCGCAAATATAATAAGCTGATCAGTCAGAAGACGGTTTTTGCCAAGCGGGCACTGGCACGTATCCATTATATCTTACAGGAAGGTGCGGATGATGAGGACAATATTATTAAGTTGATCGCTCTTTTAGACCGCAGTGAAAAGAAAGACGAGATCCTTGACAGGATGAGAGAGAAGATCGTATTCACATCACAATTTAAAAACATTTCAGATCAGAGCTTTTCGGGCAGAAGAGAGCGGTCGGATGGAGAGTTTGCACCTCTTGTGATGAATGAAGATGCAGAGAAAAACGGACAGGAGATGACAGATTTTGTGCCAAAGCCGTTGTATACAAGAAAGGAACTGCAAAGTTTCCGAAGAAAGAATACGACGGATGGAGTGTTTGTAACGACCGAAGAAACAGTACAGTCAGTAGAAGATCTGGAAAAACTGCTTTTCCTGTGGCAGGAAGAGACCGAAGAACGCCTGGCAGAAGATACGGTATCTATTGAAGGTGAGCTTATGAGTAAGGAAGGAATGAAGTATTCCAGACTTGTGATAGGAAGCAGAGAGAAATGATAAGAAAGTAATACGGAGAGAAAGAGATGCTACAATACATGGAAACTGTCTCACAGAGTGAGGCGGAGAATATCAGAAAGACGATCCAGGATCTGTTCCGCCAGACCTGTATTTTACAGGTGAAAACAGATCCGGTTACACTGGTGCAGAGGGATAATCCAAGATATCAGGTCTGCCTGCGTCACAGGGAATTCATCACTGACTATCTGTCGGTGCTTGGATGTGAGCTGGTGCATGATCCGCAGGAACATATTTTCAGGATCACAGGAGACGGAGTCATGACAGAGCATATGAGTCTTATGACGACAAAGCTTGTGATCTTATTGAAGATGATATATCGTGACAAGATCATGGGAGAAGGGCTGAATGCGACAACGACCAGCCTGGCAGAGATCAGGGAATATGGAAAGAACACAAACCTTATCACAAGGCGTCTGACCGGACAGGAACTGCAGGAAGCACTGGTGCTTATGAAGACACATCAGATGATCGAACTTCCCCAGGCAATTGCCAATCTGGAGGATTATACACCGATTTATATTTACAGTACTGTCAATATTTTCTGTTCGGCAATGGACATTAATGAGCTGGTCAGAGAGTACCGGAATGAGATCGAATAACACCAAATGGATAAAGGAGCAGGAATTTGAGTCAGGCAAAGAAAGTTTTCACCCGCATGTGTCTGAATAACTGGGGTGGAATTAATCATAAAGTTTTAGAATTTAATGAATATGTGAATCTGTTCAGTGGAAAAAGCGGTTCCGGAAAATCAACTGTCATGGATGCGATCCAGGTTATTTTATATGGAAGCTTCAGCCCGAGTTTTTTAAATAAGGCAGCAGATGATGCAAAAAACAGACGAAGTGTTTTAAGCTATCTCCGTGGCGAACAAAAGGATGGTTCCGCAAACCGTGAAGGGGCAGATTTCTGTTCCGTGATCGCGCTCGAGATCGAAGATACCGGGACACACATCACAACCTGTATCGGAATCGCATTTGAAGTACGAAGAAACGATTCCGAGATCAGGAAGTTTGTTTATTTCAGCCATTCCGGAAAGATGCCGGAACCGGGATATATCACAGAAGACGGATTCTGTTATTCCAATCAGGACATCAGAAAGCTTGTGAATGAACGGGCACAGTCTAAGGATAACCGGGGAAAAGGAGATGTCAACCGCATTTACGCATCCAAAGAAGCGTACCTTGGCACGCTCTATGACGTGATCCTTGGGTATATCGATCCGAACCGCTTTATCACAATGGAAAAAAGTGCGATCGCACTGAAAATGTCCAATGGAACTGCACAGTTTATCAGAGACTATATGTTCCCGAAGAGTACCGCGGATACGATCGAAACGATCAGTGAACAGCTGGACGCTTACCGGCAGATCAAAGAGAAGATCGAGGATCTGAGAAAGAGGATCGAGCTCCTTACTACGGTAAAGGCGGCAGGAGAAGAGCTTACTGCGATCCAGACAGACATGATCCATGCAGAATGCTTTATCCGCTGTATTGATATCGAAGATCTTAAGGCGAAGATCAAAGCAGCGGAGGAGGACAGGGAACGGATCGAGGCAGAGCAGCAAAAGCTTTTGAGCCAGGAAGAACAGCTGATATCGGAACAGGAGGAAGTAGATCAGGAATGGATCCTCGTCAGTGCGGATTTAAAGGCAAGTGATCTTGGCAGCAAAGAGCAGCAGTTAGAGGAATTGAATAAACGCAGCCAGATGTTAGCGGAAAATACAAGACAGTGGCGCAAAATCTTACAGGGACTGAAGGAATGGGAAGAGGATGACGTGATCACAGATTATGTCAGCAACCCGGTCTTAAATCTGATCGAAGCTCTGTCAGAAGGTCATGTATCGTCGGAAAAATGTCAGGAACTTCATCTGAAGATCGAATCTGCAAAGCAGGATATCGAGAATGAGTTTGAAGATAATAATGAGCAAAAGCGTGAGATCGGAAAAGAACTGAGAGAAAAGCAAAAGCTTGTGGATGACATGAAGAATAACAGAAAATCCTACAGCGAAGCTTTGCGTTCTGCAAGATCCACACTGGAGAGAAAGTTAAGCGACCGTTATGGAAGGACAGTCAGAGTCCAGATTTTTGCAGATCTTTTTGATGTGGCGGAGGAAGAGTGGAAGAACGCGATCGAAGGACGTATGGGCAGACTGAAGTTTTCTCTTATCACAGAACCGAAGTACGCACATGATGCAGCAGTTATTTTCAGGGATATGAGACAGTTTGAGGAAGTGGATCTGATCAACTCTAAAGCGATCGCGGACAGTGAGCCACGTGTCATGGAAGGATCTCTGTATGATGCAGTCTTTACAAAAGAGAGTTATGTGGATGCATGCCTGAAGAGATATCTCGGACACATTATAAAATGCCGTTCTGTAGAAGAATTAGAACGGGTAAAGGATGGTGTAACGCCGGATTGTTATTCTTACAGCAATTATATTTTCCGTCATCTGAAGAAGAAAGATTATACCACAAACGCCTGCATTGGAGAGAAAGTATCCAAAGCACGTCTTGCTGAGTATGAAGCGGATGTGGAGCGGCTGAATAAAGAGTATACGAAGCTTGTGACACTTACAGAACGGTTAAAGTGTGCAAGAGACATGGAAAGCCTGAAAGAAGAACCGGATTATTATGTAAACCTTTCCGGCGCAGAAAAGGAACTTGGAAAGGTAAATAAGAAAAAGGCTGATTTAGAGGAATCTATCCGCACATTAAAAGAGGGAAAATATAAAGAATTACAGGAAAAACAGCACAGGTTAGAGGAAAGAAAAAAAGAACTCAATCTTACGATCAAAGAAAAACAGAGCCAGATCAATGAGAAGATCAGACAATGTGAGAAGATTTCAGGAGCGAACGAACAGCGGAGCCTCCAGCTGGAAGAAATGCTGCAAGGATATGTTGCAAACGAACAGATCGAAAAAGAAGTGCAGGAGGAAATGAAAAAACGTTCCGGACAGTCTGTGAAGAATCAGAAGAACGCACAGCTGGCATCTTTGGCAGAGCAGGAGCAGAAGAAAGCAGAAATGCTGCGGGAATCCAGAAATCAATATATTTTTGCATATCCATCCAGCCAGTTCAACGGATCGGAAAAATCAAACGAAGCATATGAGAAACTGCTGGAAGAATACAGAACAGACTATGAACCGGCATATGAAGCGGAATTTGAAAAACAGTGTGATTTCATTTATAAGAGTCTGCGGGAGAATGTGATCGCGACGATCCATGGAGACATCAAAGCGGCAAAACGCCATGCATATGAGATTAACCGTCTGCTCCGTGAAACCAATTTCTCGGACAGTACATATCAGATCAAAATCGAACCTGCCAGAAATGAAAACGGACAGTTCTTTGATATGTTAATGGCAGAGGAATTAGACAGTAAGAACCTGGATAACGCAGGCTATGACGGACAGATCAGCTTTGGTGAGGATACCTTCTATCAGAAATACGAACAGAAGATCAGACTGCTGACAGATAAGTTCATGCCGCCAAGAGATGAGGACGAGCAGCTTCGGGCAAAGAAAAGACAGGAGATGGAGCAGTATGCGGATTACCGCAATTATCTGTCGTTCAGCATGTTTGAACAGGTGACGGATGAGGCGGGAAATGTGATCCGTGAGAATTTTGTAGATGATATGGCTGGAAGAGATTCCGGTGGAGAAGGACAGAATCCGAAATACGTAGCACTTCTTGCAGGCTTTGCCATGCTTTATATGCAGCAGAGCAACAGAGATTCAAAGATTAAGCTCGTACTTTTGGATGAGGCGTTTTCCAAGATGGATCAGGAACGAAGTGCAGTGTGCTTAAAATACGCAAGAAAGATGGATTTACAGCTGATCGTGTGTGTGCCGGATGAAAGGCTGCAGTCACTGATCCGCAATGTGGACAGTGTATACGGATTCCGTCGATATCAGAATCAGATTTCCATGATGCATATCGATAAGGGGGATTATCTGAAGCTCATGGATGGAGAAGAAGTTGTGTAAAACGTGCAAAATAGGATAAAAGGCTTTGAAAAATTATGCATATTTGCTAAAATATAAGAGTGCTTTACACAAGAAAAAATAAGAGAGGGTTTTTACATGAAACTTAATTACAGGAGGACTTTTTTTGTTGGACTGGCATTTCTGTCCATCAGCGCATTCTGGCAGATGTATGATAATATCATACCGTTGATCCTGCAGAATACATTTCATCTGAACGAGACCATCATCGGAGCAATTATGGCAATGGATAATGTGCTTGCCGTATTTTTGCTTCCACTCATCGGAACAATGTCAGATAAAGTGGACACGAAAATGGGCAAGCGTACACCGTTTATTATCGGCGGAACACTCGCAGCAGTGATCTGTATGATGCTTTTACCGCTGGCAGATCATTATAAGCTGTTAGGCCTTTTTGTTGCTGCCCTGGCTCTGACATTAGTCGCCATGGCGATGTACCGCTCACCGGCGGTAGCACTGATGCCGGATCTGACACCAAAGCCGCTCCGCTCCAGTGCCAATGCAGTCATTAACTTAATGGGAGCTGTCGGAGCGATCTATGCACTGATCCTTATCAGAGTGCTTGTTAAGAAAGAGGAAAATCCAAGCTATCTGCCGGTATTTATCGGAGTAGCCTGCATGATGCTTCTTGCAGTTGTGATCCTGGTTGCGACGATCAATGAGAAGAAGATCGCTGCAAAGATTGCAGAAGAATATCCGGAAGAAGCCGAAGAAGAGAAGGAAAAAGAAGAGCACGGACTTTCGGCTCCGGTAAAACGCAGCCTTGTCCTGATCCTGGTATCTATTTTCCTCTGGTTCACCGCATATAATGCAGTGACAACCGCATTCTCAAGATATGCGGTTACCGTATGGGGAATGGAAGGCGGCGGATTTGCAAGCTGCCTGATGGTTGCAATGGTAGCAGCGATCATCAGTTACATACCGATTGGAATGATTTCTTCTAAGATCGGAAGAAAAAAATCCATCCTGATCGGTCTGATCATGATGTTCATCAGCTATACATCCGTATTTTTCTATCCGACTTATAACGCAACTGCCAATATTTTCTTCGCGATCATCGGTATCGGCTGGGCTGCGATCAGTGTAAACTCACTTCCGATGGTAGTTGAGATGAGTAAGGGAAGCGATATCGGAAAGTATACAGGGCTTTATTATACATTTTCCATGACAGCACAGATTTTTACCCCGATCGTATCCGGAGCGTTATTACAGTATGTATCTTATAATACGCTGTTTCCATATGCGATGTTTTTCACCGCATGTGCATTCATAACAATGTCGATGGTAAAACACGGAGATTCCAAACCGGTTAAGAAAGCAAATGTACTTGAAAATTTTGACGTAGATGATTAAAATTACGCTGTAGGAAAAATGACAGAATTTAACCATACAGAAGAAAAGAGGAATACAAATGGTAATAGCAGGGATCATTTTAGGTGTTGTGATCGTGGCTTATCTGATCGCGATTATGCCGCGTATGGTGGGCAGACCGGATTACACATCACTTATGGATCATTATTATGCACACCGGGGACTACATGATAATAAGACAGATGCTCCGGAGAATTCCATGAAAGCGTTCCAGAAAGCAGTAGATGCCGGCTATGGTATTGAACTGGATGTACAGCTGACAAAAGACCGCATTCCGGTAGTATTTCATGATGAATCATTAAAGAGAGTATGTGGTGTGGATGGCAATGTAAGGGATTATACTTATGAAGAGCTGCAGCAGTTTTCGCTTTGCGGATCCGAAGAAAGGATTCCTTTGTTTTCAGAATTCTTAAAGCTCGTTGACGGAAAAGTACCACTGATCATAGAGATTAAGATCCATGAAGATTATAAGACAGTATGCCAGATCGCAGATGAACTGATCCGTGGATACAAGGGGGACTATTGCATAGAATCGTTCAATCCGCTTGCTGTAAAATGGTATAAAGAACACAGACCACAAGTGATAAGAGGACAGCTTTCCTCCCGTCTTGCACCTAAGGGAGAGCGGGAGCCTTTCTTATATTTTATGTCCCACTATCTGCTTTTTAATTGCGTGGCGAAGCCGGATTTTATAGCTTATGATCACTTACATAAGGGAAATATTTCAAGGACGATCTGCCAGCATCTGTATGGTGCACTTAGCGTGGCATGGACCATTAAGTCGCAGGAACAGCTTGATCATAGCAGAAAACAATTTGATCTGTTTATTTTTGAAGGATTTATCCCGAAACAATAAGCAGCAGATATGACAGGAACCAGGAGAAAAGAAATGGATTTTGAATACTGTAAAATGGAAATATTCGTACCTGAATCACACCTTACTGCAATACAATGTGCATTACAGCAGGTGGATGCAGGACACATTGGCAATTATGATTCCTGTATGTCGGTAAGTCCGGTGACAGGATACTGGCGGCCACTGGATGGTTGTGATCCTTATATCGGAAAGACCGGTGAGATCAGCTGTGAACCGGAATTAAAGGTGGAAGTTACGGTCTATACTGTCAATGTGGAGAAGACAATTGATGCAGTAAAAAAAGCACATCCGTATGAAGAACCGGTGATCAATGTGATCCCGCTCTGGAGGACAGGTCTATGACACTTCAGCAGTTAAAATATGCACTTACCATCGCAGACTGTGGTTCGATGAACGAGGCTGCCAAGCAGCTGTTTCTTTCACAGCCAAGTCTTTCGGAAACGATGAAAGAACTGGAAACAGAGATCGGACTGGATATTTTTCTCCGTTCGAACAGAGGGATCGTGATCACTCCGGAGGGAGAGGAATTCCTAAGTTATGCAAAGCAGGTGATCGATCAGTATGAATTGCTGCAATCGAAATATATTGAGAAAAATATCAAAAAGAAGTTCAGCGTTTCCACACAGCATTATACGTTTGCTGTGAAAGCATTCGTAGAGATAGTCAAACAGATCGGAATGGAACATTACGAGTTTGCAGTTCATGAGACAACAACGGCAAGTGTGATCGAAAATGTGAAGAATTTCAAGAGTGAGATCGGTGTTTTATACCAGAATGATTTTAATGAAAAAGTTCTGAACAAAATGTTCAAGGAAAACGGACTGGAATTTGTAGAGCTTTTTTCATGCGATACGTTTGTGTATATTTGGAAAGGGCATCCGCTCGCAAAGCAGAAGGTGATCTCTATGGAAGAGCTGGATGAATATCCATGTCTTTCATTTGATCAGGGAAAGAATAATTCACTTTTCCTTGCGGAAGAAATGAAAAGCACTTATGAATATAAAAGGCTGATCAAAGCAAATGACCGTGCAACTCTTTTGAATCTTATGGTTGGACTTGACGCATACACGCTCTGTTCGGGCATTATCTGCGAGGATCTAAACGGCAGCGATTACTGTGCAATCCCTCTGGCAGAGACCGAGAAGATGAGGATCGGCTATATTAAGAGAAAAGGTGCAAAAGTCAGTCACATTGGAGAAATTTATATCGATGAACTGAAGAAGTATAAAGAAAAGGTAATACATTAGTTATAGGTAGTACCTATAACGAGCTAAAGGTTTCCAATATTAACACATTTTACAAACCTCTGTTATAATAGGCAATGTGAAAAAAATCCGCATGTCATTTGACAGAGGTTTTTTATGAGAACGAAAGGATATATCATGTCAGAAATAGAAGTAAAACATTTATCCAAGGCATTCGAACAAAACGGAGTTCGTGTAGAGGCGTTGAAAAATATCAATCTCACGATCCAGGCGGGAGATATTTACGGAATTATCGGAATGTCAGGAGCAGGAAAGAGTACATTAGTACGATGCCTGAATTATCTGGAGAGACCAACAGATGGTCAGGTACTGATCGAAGGGAAAGATTTAGGGTCATTAAGTGAAAAGGAATTAAGAAAACAGCGCAGCGATATTGCAATGATTTTCCAGCACTTTAATTTGCTGATGCAGAAGAATGTCATAGACAACATCTGTTTCCCATTACTGATCCAGGGTGTTTCAAAGAAAGAAGCAAGAGAAAAAGCAAGGGAACTGTTAAAGACTGTAGGACTGGAAGAAAAAGAAAAAGCATATCCGGCACAGCTTTCCGGAGGACAGAAGCAGAGAGTTGCGATCGCAAGAGCACTTGCATCGAACCCGAAGATCCTTCTGTGTGATGAGGCAACAAGTGCACTCGATCCGCAGACAACGGCATCCATTCTGGAATTATTAAAGAAGATTAATGAGGAATTTCAGATCACGATCGTGATCATAACCCATCAGATGTCAGTTATCCGTGAGATCTGTAACAGAGTGGCGATCATCGAACATGGCGAGCTTGTTGAAAACGGAAGTGTTGCAGAAATCTTCAGCCATCCGAAGTCAAAGGCCGCAAGAGAACTGATCTTCCGAGACGGACCGGATAATGATGTCCACAAAGAAGGTGCGGTAGCAGTCCAGATGGAACGCATCCAGGGAGACAGAAAACTTCGAATTGTTTTTTCAGAGAATTCAGCATTCGAGCCTGTCATTGGAAATATGATCTTAAAATTCGGTATACCGGTCAATATTTTAAAGGCTGATACAAAGAATGTCGGTGGAGTCGCAAAGGGAGAGATGATCTTAGGACTTCCGGATGACAGACATCTTCAGATCGATATGGAGCAGTATCTTTTGGAACATGGTTTGGAAATTGAGGAGGTGACAGGCGATGTGGAGTAGTGAAGTGACAAATATGATCATTACAGGAATCTGGGAAACTCTTTATATGACGCTTGTTTCCACATTTGCAGGATACGTGATCGGACTTCCGATGGGGATCGTACTCACTGTTTCCGACAAAGACGGAATCCATCCAAATGCATTGGTGTATAAAATCCTGGATGTGATCGCCAATATCGTGCGAAGTATCCCATTTATTATCTTACTGGTATTGCTGATCCCGTTTACAAGATTTGTAGTTGGAAAAAGTTATGGTTCTACAGCAACGATCGTACCGCTTGTCATTGCAGCGGCACCATATATCGCCAGAATGGTAGAATCTTCATTAAAAGAAGTGGATGCCGGCGTGATCGAAGCGGCAAGATCCATGGGAGCATCGAATTTTACGATCATTACAAAAGTCATGCTTGTGGAGGCACGTACTTCACTTCTTGTAGGTGCAACGATCACCCTTGGAACTGTTTTAGGCTATTCCGCAATGTCAGGAGCTGTTGGTGGAGGCGGACTCGGAGCGATCGCGATCCGTTATGGTTATACCCGCTGGCAGACAGACATTATGATCGTAACCGTAGTTTTACTCATTATTTTATTCCAGATATTCCAGACGATCGGAATGAAACTGGCAGAGAAATCTGATCACAGAAAGTAATATATATTTTGACCGAAAAAAGGAGGACTTTATTATGAAAAAGAAATTATTATCAGGTATTTTAGCAGGAGTGCTTGCAGTAGGTGTCCTTGCAGGATGCGGAAGCAAAGCAGAGGAGAACACAAAGACTCAGGACAATGCGGCAGCAGCAACAGAAGCAGCAGGCGATACAGCAGCAGAATCCAAAGGAACGATCAAGGTAGCGGCATCCGCAACACCTCATGCAGAAATCCTGGCAGCTGCAAAACCAATCCTTGCAGAACAGGGATGGGATCTGGAAGTAACAGAGTTTGATGATTATGTATTACCGAACGAAGTAGTAGAGAGCGGTGAGATGGATGCAAACTATTTCCAGCATGTTCCATACCTTGATAGCTTCAATGAGGAAAAAGGAACACATCTGGTAGAAGTTGGAAAAATC
This sequence comes from uncultured Roseburia sp., assembly GCA_934292805.1. Classification (GTDB taxonomy): domain Bacteria; phylum Bacillota; class Clostridia; order Lachnospirales; family Lachnospiraceae; genus Roseburia. The sequence continues at coordinate 18,773 of CAKQXQ010000017.1, forward strand.
CATTACGAGCCATTCGGAATTTATCCGGGAACAAAAGCGGATCTTGGTGAAATCGCAGATGGAGATGTGATCGCAGTTCCGAATGATACAACAAATGAGGCACGTGCACTGTTATTATTACAGGATAACGGAATCATCACATTAAAAGAAGGTGCAGGTCTTGAAGCAACTGTGAATGATATTGCCGAGAATCCTTATAATATTAAAATTGAAGAGCTTGCAGCAGAGTCAGTAGCAAGAGTTACAGATGAAGTCGCATATGTCGTATTAAATGGTAACTATGCATTACAGGCAGGATTCTCCGTAGCGAAGGATGCACTTGCTTATGAGAAATCTGATTCTGAGGCAGCAAAGACATATGTAAATGTAATTGTTGTAAAAGAAGGCAATGAAGATAACGAAGGTGTGAAAGCACTGGTTGATGTTTTGAAATCCGATGAGATCAAAAAATTCATCAATGACAAATACGATGGCGCAGTTATCCCATTTGAAGAATAAATTCTAATACAGCCCACTGTCGGAAAAGGACAGTGGGCTGTCACAATGAGAAAATAAAAAACGGAAAGAGAAATAGAATGAAATACTACCTGGCACCGATGGAAGGCCTGACAGGCTATATTTACCGCAATGCTTATCAGAAATATTTTCATGAGATCGACCGGTATTTTACACCTTTTATCACAAATAAGAAACTGGATTTTAAAGCACAAAAAGAGATTGACCCTGAGCATAATAAGGGAATGGATGTCGTTCCGCAGATTCTGACAAATCAGACAGAAGATTTTATTTCTATCACCAGACAGTTGAAGAAATTCGGTTATGAGGAAGTAAATCTAAATCTGGGATGTCCGTCTGGAACAGTCGTAGCAAAAAACAGAGGATCAGGGTTTCTTGGCGTTCCAGATCAACTGGACGAGTTTCTCGATACGATCTTTACCGAGTGTGACTGCAGGATTTCAATCAAAACAAGAGTTGGAAAAGATTCACCGCAGGAGTGGGAACAGATTCTTGCGATTTATGAGAAATATCCGCTGTCAGAACTGATCATACATCCGAGGATCCAGAAAGATTTTTATAAGTACAGTCCACGCATGGAACAGTATGAATACGCAACAAAACACAGCCACCATTCACTTTGCTTTAATGGTGACATTCATTCCGTGAAGGCGTATGAACAATTGTTAGAGCAATTCCCGAATACAGAAAAAGTAATGCTTGGCAGAGGAATCTTACAGGATCCGGGGCTTGCCGGGAAATTAAAAAACACAGGGAACAGTCAGGACCACAGAGTGAAAAAACAGACGCTCAGAGAATTCCATGATGAGATTTGTGATGGTTATAAGGGAGTAATGTCCGGGGACAGGAATACCCTGTTTAAGATGAAAGAACTGTGGGGCTATATGGGAAAAAGTTTTACAAATCCGGAAAAATATCTGAAAAAGATCCGGAAGACGGAAAGACTGGCTGAATATTATGTGATCGTTGATGCACTCTTCCGGGAGCAGGAGCTTTTGGAGTAACGGACAGGCCTAAAGCCTTATCCGTTTTACATCATAGTGGTCACCGGTAAGTTCAAGGATCGCGAATCCCTTTCCATCACCACGATCGGAACCGGCACTTCCCGGATTAAGGAAAACCTTTCCGAAGCGGTCATAATGGGTAAAGACATGAGTGTGTCCGAAGATGATAAAGTCTGCATCGGTCAGATCGAATGGAAGATCCGCTCTGTTATGGACAAGATAAAACATCTTCCCACCGATCGGAACAGAAAGAAATTCATGCAGATAAGATGCCCATTCGCCATGGTCGCAGTTTCCACGGACGGCATACATCGGGATTTTGCAGTCTAAAAATCTCTGATAAGTACGTTCATTGTCAAAGTCACCTGTATGGATAAGATAATCGCAGCCATTGAGCTGTTCAAAAATTTCACTGCGGCAAATACCGTGTGTGTCAGAAATTAATGCAATTTTCATAAATAAGACCTCACTTTGCTCAAGTTTATCATAGAAGGAGCGAATGGGGCAAGAAAAAATCTGCACCTATTTTGGTGTATCAAAATTGTGAATAATTACCTATTGAAAAAAGACAGTTTACATAGTACAATACAATCGTTATATGACTGACGGAATAGTGGGGTTTACCACGTGAAGTATAACGAATCAATGCCGACCGTCTGGGCGAAGAGTCCAGTCGTGCGGTTCTTTTTATTTTCAGGGTAAATTTTCCAAAAAATTCCATTGGAACAAAAAATTCCATTGGAATGAGAAAGAAACCACTCATTGTATTTTTTCAAATACTTACTGGAAAAGACGCGCGTGACTCTTGACAAAAGATGAAAGTTAGTATAGCCTAACCATGGTTAGAGAAAACTAACTATGCATCAATCAAAAATCAGAATGAGCACCATGGCAAAAAGCTATGAACCATGCAAGGCCACACGAGTGGCAGAAGGAGAGAAAAATGCAGAAAGAATGGAGAAGCTTCCAGGGCGGAGCCTGGGAAACAGAAGTAAACGTAAGAGATTTTATTCAGAGAAATTATCACCCATATGACGGGGATGATTCTTTCCTGGAAGGACCAACACAGGATACAAAAGATCTCTGGGATCAGGTATTAGAGCTTTCAAAACAGGAAAGAGAAGCAGGCGGTGTGTTAGACATGGACACCAAGATCATTTCCACGATCACTTCCCATGGTCCTGGTTATTTGAATAAAGAAAAAGAAAAGATTGTCGGCTTCCAGACAGACAAACCTTTTAAGCGTGCATTACAGCCTTATGGCGGTATCCGTATGGCAATGAAGGCTTGCGAGGATAACGGATACAAGGTGGATCCGGAAGTCGTAGAGTATTTTACAATACACAGAAAGACTCACAATGCAGGAGTATTTGATGCTTACACACCGGAGATGAGAGCATGCAGAAGTGCACATATCATCACAGGACTTCCGGATGCATATGGACGAGGAAGAATTATCGGTGACTACAGAAGACCGGCTCTTTATGGTGTAGATCGTCTGATCGAAGATAAGAAAGAGCAGTTAAACAGTACACGTACGATCATGTATTCTGATGTGATCCGTGAGAGGGAAGAGTTATCCGAACAGATCCGTGCATTGGAAATGTTAAAGAAACTGGCAGAAATTTACGGCTGTGATATTTCAAAACCTGCGAATAATATATTAGAGGCAACACAGGCTGTTTATTTCTCCTATCTCGCAGCAGTAAAAGAACAGAACGGTGCGGCAATGTCCTTAGGACGTACCTCTACATTCCTTGATATCTATGCAGAGCGTGACCTTGCAGAGGGAACCTTCACAGAGAAGGAGATCCAGGAGATCATTGACCAGTTCGTAATGAAGCTGCGTCTTGTAAAATTTGCACGTACACCGGAATATAACAATATTTTCGCAGGAGATCCGACCTGGGTAACAGAAGCGATCGCAGGTATCGGAGTAGACGGAAGACATATGGTAACAAAGATGTCCTACCGTTATCTGAATACCTTAAATAATATCGGTGCTGCACCGGAACCAAACTTAACCGTTCTCTGGTCAGTAAAATTACCGGAAAGCTTTAAAAAATTCTGTGCAGACATTTCAATTAAGCATTCTGCAGTCCAGTATGAGAATGATGATATTATGCGTGTGATCCATGGAGATGACTATGGTATCGCCTGCTGTGTATCATCCATGAAGATCGGAAAGGAAATGCAGTTCTTCGGTGCAAGAGCGAACCTTGCAAAATGCCTGCTTTATGCGATCAATGGTGGTGTGGATGAGATCAGCGGAAAACAGGTAGGACCAAAATACCGTCCGGTAACATCTGAATATCTGGATTATGATGACGTATGGGACAAATACAAAGATATGATGAAATGGCTGGCAGGTGTTTACGTAAATGCTTTAAATATCATTCATTATATGCATGACAAGTATTGCTATGAAAAATTAGAGATGGCTTTACATGATAAAAATGTAAGAAGATGGTTTGCAACCGGTATTGCAGGATTTTCAGTTGTAGCAGATTCCCTTTCTGCGATCAAATATGCAAAAGTAAAACCGATCCGTGATGAGAATGGTATCGCGATCGATTTTGAGATCGAAGGGGATTTCCCGAAATATGGCAATGATGACGACCGCGTAGATGAGATCGCAAAAGAAGTGCTTCACACATTTATCGGATACATCAAAGGAAACCATACTTACCGTGGCGGTATCCAGACAACTTCTATTTTAACAATTACTTCCAATGTTTCTTACGGAAGAAATACAGGAGCAACTCCGGACGGAAGAAAGAAAGGTGTTGCATTCGCTCCGGGAGCAAACCCAATGCACGGACGTGATACCCATGGCGCAGTTGCTTCACTGGCATCTGTAGCAAAGATTCCGTTTATGGATTCACAGGATGGTATTTCCAATACCTTTACGATCGTGCCGGATGCATTAGGAAAAGACGATGAAGGACAGAAAAACAATCTTGTATCCCTGTTGGATGGTTATACAGCACAGGGAGGACATCATCTGAACGTAAACGTATTGAACCGTGACACTTTATTAGATGCACAGAAGCATCCGGAACTGTATCCACAGCTTACGATCCGTGTATCAGGATATGCAGTTAACTTTATCAAACTTACAAAAGAGCAGCAGGACGAAGTGATCGCACGTACTTTCCACGAGCGTATGTAATTCGCCGGCGACACGTAGCGAGAGCGTGTTTTCGAAAATTTTGTTAATTTTGAACAATTTAAAGAAGAGTATGAAGAGTTTCGCAATTACCTAAAGTAATATGAATAAGTAAGGAGAGTAACATGGGGAGAATTCACTCGTTAGAAACATTTGGTACCGTGGACGGACCGGGAGTACGGTTTGTGGTATTTTTTCAGGGCTGCCCGATGCGCTGCCAGTATTGTCACAATCCTGATACCTGGAATATAGAAGACGGCGAAGAAATGTCAGCAGAGGAGATCATCACATGTTTTGAACGCAACCGATCCTTCTATCAGACAGGCGGGATCACGGCAACGGGTGGAGAACCTATGCTGCAGTTAGATTTTCTGACCGAGCTTTTTACGAAGGCAAAAGAAAAAGGAATCCATACCTGTCTGGACACATCCGGGATTATATTCCCAGAGAAACTGGTTGAGTCAGAACAGACAGAAGAGACGGAAATGAACCTTACAGGAATAGATGCAGATACGAGGACGGACAGAATGCAGAAAATAGAGCAGCTCATGTCCGTGACAGACCTTGTTATGCTTGACATTAAGCATATCAAAGATAAGGAGCATCAGAAACTTACCGGGCAGTCGAACAGAAATATTCTTGCATTTGCAAGGTATCTGGATTCCATCGGAAAGCCTGTCTGGATCCGGCATGTGGTTGTACCTGGAATTACGTTTGATAGAGAGGAACTGACTGAACTCGGAAAATTTTTAAAGACACTGCATAACGTGGAGAAGCTTGAGGTTCTTCCATATCATTCAATGGGAAAAGTCAAGTACGATAATCTGGGAATGGATTATATTTTAAAAGATACGCCACAGCTTACAAAGGCGGAGGCAAAGGAAGCAGAGGAGATCATCCGTAAGGCGTGGAATAATTATTAAGAGTCATATAAAAAGAACTGTCGCACATAGCGGCAGTTCTTTTTATACGAAAAACGAAGCTGCTACAATACAGAGGGAATGTAGCTTGACAACTGGTTATTCTACGCTTATACTGCATAAAGTATGCTTATTATGGAATGAGTCTGCACATTTATAGCATGGCAGATTCATGTTTTTTATAGAAATGAGGAAATTCAATGGAGAAAAAGGCGGTCATAGAGTTTGACCATTTCAGTTTCCAGTATTTTAGTCAGGCGGCACCGACGCTTCATGACATCAATCTCACAATCTATGAAGGGGAGAAGGTGCTGATCGTAGGACCAAGTGGCAGTGGAAAAAGTACAATGGGACATTGCATCAATGGTCTGATCCCGAATTCCTATAAGGGAGAGATGCAGGGAAGTATTCGCATTTCCGGGAAAAAGACTACGGATATGAGCATTTTTGAACTTTCCAAAAAAGTCGGAACTGTGTTGCAGGATTCTGACGGACAGTTTGTAGGTCTGTCTGTTGGAGAAGATATTGCATTTGCATTGGAAAATGACTGTATGGAACAGCAGCAGATGAAGGAGACTGTCCAGAAAGTTGCGGATATGGTAGATATGGGGAATTTATTAAAATCCTCTCCATATGAATTGTCAGGAGGACAGAAACAACGAGTTGCATTTGCGGGCGTTATGGTGGACGACGTGGATGTTCTTTTATTTGACGAGCCACTGGCCAATCTGGATCCGGCGACCGGAAAGACAGCGATCGATCTGATCGACAGGATACAGAACGAATATAATAAAACAGTTGTTATTATTGAACATCGTCTGGAAGATGTACTTTACCGTCATGTGGACCGAATTGTGGTTGTGGCAGAAGGCAGGATTGTTTCCGACTGCACGCCGGATGAACTGATGGCAACCGGAAAGCTTGAAGAGCTTGGCATTCGGGAACCGCTCTATGTTACGGCAATGAAATATGCAGGAGTTGAGCTGACACCGGAAATGCATGCGGGACAGATCAAAACTTTAATACTGACGGATGAGATAAAAGAAAAGGTAAAGATCTGGAATCAGAAGCAGATTTCGAAAGAGACAGAGGAACGAAAGGAAATTTTAAGTGCTAAGAATCTGAGCTTCCAATATAATAAGAGACGACAGATTTTGAAAAATATTAACTTTTCCATCCGCGAAGGGGAAATGGTCAGCATTGTAGGAACTAACGGAGCCGGAAAAAGTACCCTGGCGAAAGTTATCTGTGGCTTTGTACAGGAGGACGAAGGAGATATTTTATTTGAGGGAAAATCCTTAAAAGGGCAGACGATCAAAGAACGTTCTTTGTATATCAGCTATGTAATGCAGAATCCGAATCAGATGATCTGTAAGCCAATGATTTATGACGAGGTGGCACTCGGATTAAAGATCCGAGGTGTGCCGGAAGATGAGATCAAAGAGAGAGTAGAGCAGGCACTGAAAGTCTGCGGACTTTATAAGTTCCGCAAATGGCCGATCTCAGCTTTAAGCTTTGGACAGAAAAAACGTGTGACGATCGCTTCCATGCTAGTCATGAATCCAAAAATCCTCATCCTTGACGAACCGACAGCCGGACAGGATTACAGACATTACACAGAGATCATGGAATTTTTAAAAGGGTTGAACCGGCAGGGAGTCACGATCATCATGATCACTCATGATATGCATCTGATGCTCGAATATACACCGCATGCCATAGTAATCAATGACGGTGAGAAGATCGGTGACAGTTCCGCAGTGGATATTCTTACGAATCCGCAGATCGCAGAGCGGGCAAGCTTAAAGCTTACCAGTCTGTATGAGTTTGCACTGGCAGCAGGAATTGAAGATCCGGGTCAGTTTGTGCAGCACTTTATCGACTATGAGAGGGAGGTATACAGGAATGAAAACAAAGCTGTTTGATTACGTAGAACGTGACAACTTTGTATACAATCTTTCCGGTGTTACCAAGTTGCTCTGCTTTTTATTTTTTACTTTTGCAGCGATGTATTCTTACGATATCCGTATAGAGATATTGATCATGGTATTTTCGCTTGCTATTTTGAAACTATCAGAGATCCGTTTTTCACAGATCAAAACAATGATATACTATGTGCTGGTATTTCTGGTGTTGAATTTTCTGCTGACATATCTGTTCTCACCTCAATATGGAACAGAGGTGTATGGGACATATCATGAAATATTTAAAATTGCCGGCCATTATACGGTAAGTGAAGAGCAGCTATTGTATCAGTTTACAAAGCTGATCAAATACTGCACGGCAATCCCATTTGGAATTATTTTCATCCTGACAACCAACCCAAGTGAGTTTGCATCTGCGATCAATGGCATGAAAGTAAGCTACAAGGCTGCTTATGCAGTGTCACTTACGCTAAGATATTTCCCGGATATGATCCGTGAGTATAATGATATTTCGCTGGCACAGCAGAGCAGGGGACTGGATCTGTCCAAGAAAGAAAAATTATCTGTCCGTATCCGTAATACGGTAAATATCTGTGTACCACTCATTTTTTCAACACTTACACGTATTGATACGATCACAAATGCCATGGAACTGCGTGGGTTTGGAAAGAATAAAAAACGTACCTGGTATGCAAAGAAAGAACTGACGGTGGCAGATTATATCTGCATGATCCTTGCAATAGCTGTATTTGCCGGAGTGATCCTCTTCAGTCAGCTGCATAATCATGGAAGATTCTGGAATCCTTTTGTGTATGGTGATTAAAAGCATTGCAATAGGAGATGGAATGGTCTATAATTCGTTTTTGTCAGGAAACAGATTTCCTGCAAATATAAATTGAAAATACAAAGGAGACATTGCTATGAAAAAGTTATTTGAGTTCAAGACAAGAACACTGGTTGCAACTGGTTTGGGTGCAGCATTATTTACATTACTGTTTATGTTTATCAAAATCCCTACCGGATTTCCGGATACTAACATCCAGACTGCATACGGTGTAGGAGCATTTTTTGCTACATTATTCGGACCGATCGCAGGATTTCTGATCGCATTTATCGGACATGCACTTTCTGATGCAGTACAGTATGGTACTCCATGGTGGAGCTGGGTGATCGCATCCGGTCTTTCCTGCTTCCTTGTTGGATTATGTTATCCAAAAATGAATGTAGAAGAAGGAATTTTTGGTAAAAAAGATGTGATCCGCTTTAACGTATATCAGATTATCGCAAACGCAATTGCATGGATCGTAGTTGCTCCGGTTCTTGATATTGTAATTTACAGCCAGCCTGCAAATTATGTATTCACACAGGGAGTGATCGCTATGATCACAAACTCTATCTCAGCAGGAGTGATCGGCAGTCTGTTACTTCTTGTATACAGCAAGACACGTTCTAAAAAAGGAAGCCTGTCACAGGAAGATTAATCTGAAACAGACAGATTAGGAATGGAAGAAATCAATTAGAAATGCATCCCGGATTTAAAACAGACCCGGGATGTATTTTTTTCTAAATTATTAAATTTTCAGAAATTATATAAAATAAGTAAAAATTATTGTTCTATATAGGAAAAAATATTGATAATGTGTAAAAATATGGTATAATAAAAACATGATATGAATCTGTATCAAATAAACGACAAAGGGGTTGGCATCATGAGAATTAAGATTACAGGAAGAAACATTGAATTAACAGAAGGTCTGAAAGCTGCTGTAGAAGACAAGCTTTCCAAACTCGAGAAGTACTTTACACCTGAGACAGACGTGTACGTAACATTAAGCGTAGAGAAGGAACGTCAGAAAGTCGAAGTAACAATTCCAATGAAAGGAAACTATATCCGTTCGGAGCAGGTTAGCAATGATATGTATGTTTCTATCGATCTTGTTGAAGAAGTGATAGAGCGTCAGCTTAAGAAATATAGAACCAAGCTTGTTACAAAGCAACAGAATGCAGCATCTGTATTTAAGCAGGATTTCCTGGATGAACAGTCCGACGAAGAAGAAGAGATTAAGATCATCAGATCTAAGAAGTTCGATATGAAACCAATGTATCCGGAAGATGCATGTGTACAGATGGAATTATTAGGACATGATTTTTACGTATTTATCAATGCAGAAACAGAAGATGTCAACGTTGTTTATAAGAGAAAAGGCAATACATACGGATTGATCGAACCAGAATACTAGAATTCAATAAACCAGAAGGAGAGCAGAAGCTCTCCTTCTTTTTTATGTAATAGGAAACTTCGTTTCTATTACATAAAAAACACTCCGTGAGGATCGCACTGCGGCGGATAAGAAACATGTCGCATATTGCGACCCGCCGCAGGCGGAGAATCTCGCAGGCGAGATTCTATTTTACTTTATAGAAATCAGGTGTCAAAATTCTTGCTTTCTAAGAAAACCTCCCAAATAGTTTCATTGCAGCGAATGAACTACAATGATAAAATAAGAATAATTCATATGTAGTACATGCTTGTGGGAGAAGTTGAAAAATTTAGAGTTACATGAAAAATTAATTAAAATTTTACAGGATTATCCGATGATGGGGGAGGCGTTGATACACGCCAATGTATTGAATGAACAGCGACTGAAGGTACTACAGAATATATTTTTTGCAATCAGACAGAATCAAACAGAGCAGGCGTTAGACCGGATTTATGAGTATGGAAGTCTCGTGAAGAAGGATGATCTGCTTGCACGCCAGATTTTTCTCTCTATACTCATGTGGGAGGAAGAAAGAGAAAAGATAAATCAAGAATAAAGAGAGGAAAGCGATTGCACTACATAAGAAGACAAAGGACAGTTTCTGCGTGAAAGCGGAAGCTGTCCTTTTGCGTACATTAGATCATCATGCATCGGATCACCGAAAAAACAGGAAAAACTCGCAATATGTTTGGATTCTATCTTGTCAGGTTGAAAAAAAAGGGTTACTATAAATACGATTTACGTGGTGATGATAAACACCACAGGAAAAGAAACGAAAATGCGGGACTGAATCATTCTTATTTTACATAGAAATGAACATGCAAATATTTTAATAGAGGAGAGATAATATCATGAATATTGTAGTTTTAGCAGGTGGGTTAAGCACGGAGAGAGATGTATCCTTTAAGACAGGAGATATGGTTTCAAAGGCACTCAGGGAGAATGGACATAAAGTTATTTTACTGGACGTATTTATGGGATATAGCGATAAAGAAGAAGATCTTACCGGAATTTTTGACCGCACAGAGGAAGTCAGCGTACAGGTAAAAGACATCCCGGAAACAGCACCGGATCTTGCAAAGGTAAAAGCGTCAAGAAAAGACCAGTCGGATTGCTTTTTTGGACCAAACGTGATCAATATGTGCCGCATGGCAGATATTGTATTTATGGCATTGCATGGTGAGAATGGGGAAAATGGAAAGATCCAGGCAGCATTTGATCTGTTTGGAATCAAATATACAGGAACCGGATATTTAAGCAGTGCACTCGCAATGGATAAAGGGATGGCAAAACAGCTGTTTTTAGCAGGAGGCATTCCAACTCCACAGGGTATTTCCATGAAGAAGGAGAACCGTACAGATTCTGCAGCAGAAGCAGGATTGAAGCTTCCATGTGTTGTAAAACCATGTTGCGGTGGTTCCAGCATCGGAGTTACGATCGTAAGAACAGAAGATGAGTTTAAGAGTGCATTGGATGAAGCATTCAAATGGGAAGACAATCTGGTCATTGAGGAATACATTGAAGGCCGTGAATTCTCTGTCGGAGTGATCGATTACAAAGCACTTCCAATCATCGAGATCGCACCGATCCAGGGATTTTATGATTACAAGAATAAATATAAGGCAGGAAGTGCAGTAGAAACGTGCCCGGCAGATCTTCCGGAAGAGATTACAGCGAAGATGCAGCATTACGCTGAACGTGTAGCAGAAGTGTTAGGACTGGACACTTATTCTCGTTCTGACTTTCTTTTAAATGAAAAGAATGAGATTTACTGCCTGGAGGCGAATACGCTTCCGGGTATGACACCGACAAGCCTTCTTCCACAGGAAGCAGGAGTTCTTGGTATTAATTTCAATCAGCTCTGTGAGAAGCTGATCGAGATTTCTTTGAAAAAATATGAGAAATAAATAACAGTGACATGCCGCCATCAATGATAAAACGGTGGCAGTTGTTCGATAATAACAGGAGAAAGTATATGAAAAATATGACTTTAGAGCATATTGCAGCTGTTTGCGGTGGTACATATATAGGAAACGAATCCGATAAAAAACGAGAGATAAAAGGTGCAGTGATCGACAGCCGTCTTGTGGAAAAAGATTATTTATTTATCCCGATACGTGGAGAAAAAGTAGATGGGCACAGCTTTATCCCGGCGGTTTTTGAAAAAGGAGCACTTGCAGTTCTCTCAGAGGAAAGATTAGCACAGCCGGCAGGTCCTTATATTCTTGTGGATTCTGCACAGGAAGCAATGAAAAAGCTTGCAGCGGATTATCGTAGAGGCTTAGATATCAAGGTTGTCGGAATCACAGGAAGTGTTGGAAAGACCAGTACCAAAGAAATGATCGCGTCTGTTCTGGCACAGAAGTACAATGTATTAAAGACAGAGGGAAATCTAAATAACGAGATCGGACTTCCGCTTACGATTTTCAAAATCAGGGAGGAACATCAGGTGGCCGTATTAGAGATGGGAATCTCAGAATTCGGAGAGATGGACCGGCTGTCTGCTATGGCTTACCCGGATATCTGCGTGATCACCAATATCGGACTCTGCCATCTGGAGAATCTGATCACAAGAGATGGCATTTTAAAAGCAAAGACAGAAAGCTTTGCACATTTGACACCGGATGGCATTGCAGTGCTGAATGGTGATGATGATAAGCTTTGTGATAAGAAAACTGTGAATGGAAAACCTTCTGTTTTTTATGGTATTGAAAAGGAAGCAAAGGTGGAAGAGACAGAGGAAGGCATCAAAACACTTGCGGAAAAAACTATTTATGCAACAGATGTAAAAGCTGTCGGATTAACAGGAACAAAAGCGACGATTCATTATCCGTCGAAGGAGTCAGGGGATGAGGTAACGATTGAAGTTACAATTCCGATTGCAGGAGAGCATAATGTATACAATGCACTTGCGGCTGTGAGCGTAGCAAGAGAGTTGGGGCTGACCGATGAGGAAATGAAGCGTGGAATTGAATCAGTACAGACGATTGGTGGACGAAGCAATCTTATTCACAAAGATGGGCTGACGATCATCGATGACTGTTATAATGCGAATCCGGTTTCCATGAAAGCATCGATCGATGTACTTTCCAAAGCACCAGGCAGAAAAATAGCAGTGCTCGGCGATATGGGAGAACTTGGAGCAGAGGAATGGCAGCTTCATTATATGGTAGGTGAGCATTTTGCAGGAAAAGGGATCGATCTGCTTTATTGTGCAGGAAAACTTTCAGGCGGGATCGCAGATGCAGTCCGTGCCTGCAGTGATACAGAAGTTCACTACTATGAAGAAAAAGAGGCATTGATCGAGGAACTTGCGAAACAGGTGAAAGCAGGCGATACCATTCTTGTGAAGGCATCACATTTTATGGGATTCCCAAAGATCGTGAAGAGATTAACAGAATAGTAAAATGATATAAATAACAGAAATAAAAACATCTGTCGGAAGTCTTGGAACAAACAGACCTCCGGCAGATGTTTTTTTGTAATAGGAGCGTGCCCATTATTATGAAAAACTCAGATCATTGCCTGATTCTTTTCGAGCATTTCTGCAATGATATTCTGGCAGTAAGCTCCGATCTTCTTTTTCTGTTCTTTATCCAGCTCGTTCGGATAAATCGGCTTGCCATATTCTAAAATGACATGTGTTTTTTTCACGCGTGGCATATGGTCTTCAAAGATATCGGCAGAGTTGGTGATTGCCATTGGGATGATCGGGCATCCGCTCTTCTCTGCGATTTTAAAGCTTCCCTCTTTGAATGGGAGCATCTCACTGTTGATTTTGTTTCTCGTGCCTTCCGGGAAGATACACATGGAGATTCCGTTCTTTACATTCTCGATTCCGGCGAGGATCGTTTTTAAAGCTTCTTTTACATTCTCACGGTCGATAAACAGGCAGTGCAGACGCTTCATCCAGACACGGAGCAGAGGAACCTTTTCCATATCATTTTTGGCAACGTATCCGGTAAGTCCCGGACAGCGGGCATAAGTGATGATAATATCAAAGTAACTCCGGTGATTTCCGATATATAAAACAGCCTGATCCTTAGGAACATTTTCTTCTCCGATAACAGTAACTTTTGTTCCACAGATAAATAAGATCACCCGGAACGCCCACTGTACCATGCGAAGCTGGCTTAGGTCAGCCGCTTTTTTGTTGTATTTGGCAACGATCCATTCCACACCGAGCACCGGGATACCGATGATGAGGTAGAGAATTACGAAAAGTAATGCAAATATAAGTCTTATCATAAAAAGAACCCTTTCTCAATATCAATATTATTTATAGACCATATTTCATTATAAAGGTTAACTATAAGAAAAACAACCGATAAAATTTTCAGAGACCCGAAAAATAGGCGAAACTCAGGAAAACCGGATGAAATCAGGAATAAAAGACCGGCAGCGTGCGTATTATTATATGAAATAAACAGAAAGCACTGTGTGCGTGCAGAATCGGAGAGAATTGTGAAAGAGATCGGAAGACAGAAAAATTGCAAAATGTGGATCTGCGTAATACTGCTTTTTGTGCTGATATCTGCAGGATGCAGTATTGAGCAGTCAAACCGTACAAAAGTCAGTGAACTGGAGTATACCATCGTTCCGGAAGAGGAGATACCAGAAGAGTTGGGGGCAATGATCGGGGAAAAGAAGGCAGCAGATTTTAAAATGACTTTTTCAGATGATCAATTTCTGTATATTGTAAGAGGGTATGGCGAGCAGGAAACAGGAGGATATAGTATCAGCATCAGAGATTTGTATCTTACATCGAATGCAATTCTTTTCTATACTGAACTGATCGGACCAAGAAAAGGGGAGACGATCGGAAAGAGTCCCAGTTTTCCTTATATAGTGGTAAGGACAGCATTGCGGGATGAACATGTAGTGTTTGAATAATGCAGATTTGAAAACGACGTCATATAAATTTCAGGATATGAATACAATGAACAAAAAAGGTTTGAATGGAGGAGTTTTTTGAAATTAAATACAATAAAATTACATAGCTGTGGGAGTCCGGTAAGCGGGCAGACACAGATCACGCTGGATGATGATTATAATGTTCCGGATTACAGACCGGACATCGTGAAAATTATAAAGGAGCATGGAACCTTACAGTTTGATGAGGTGAAGGTAACATCCGGTGCAGCTTTTATTAAAGGATGTCTTCAGTTTGCAGTTCTTTACAGGAGTGACCAGGAAAATGGAAAAATAAGCTGTCTCAAAGGTGAAATCCCTTTTCAGGAGAAGATTAATTGTAATGGCCTGACGGATTATGATCTGGTGCAGCCATCAGGTGAAGTGGAGGATCTGACGATCGGCGTGATACATCCGAGAAAAATCAGTGTGCGGGCCGTACTTTTCCTGAAAGCATCCGTCTGGAAAGAGAAGGAGGAAGAACTGTGTACGGGATTTGAGAGTGATACACAGTGTGAGCAAAGATACAGGCAGATTCCGGTGTTACAGCTTTTGTACCGCAAGAACGATGTCTGCAGGCAGAAGAGTGAGTTTGTGCTGCCGTCAAGCAAACCGAATGTCCAGGAAATTTTATGGAAAAGCCTGGAACTTCGTAATGTTGATACACGGATCGAACAGGAGAAGCTTCGTGTCACAGGAGAAGTTCTTGCAGCTGTTTTATACCAGGAGGAAGATGAGACAGACAGGATACAGTGGTATGAAACGGTATTGCCATTAGAGTGCAGCGTGGATTGTTATGGCAAGGATGCAGAAAACCTTATTTATAAGATCCGGACAAAACCGTCTTCCATGGAGCTTGAAGTCAAGCCGGATTACGATGGGGAAGAGCGGATGTTTGTAATGGAATTGGCCATAAATCTGGAGATCAGGGTCTGGCAGGAACAGAAGGTGGAAGTGTTGGAAGATGTTTATTCTTTGCAGAAAGAACTTTTGCCGGAACGAAAAAATGTGATGCTTGGACATATCCTTGTGAAAAACGACTGTCAGTGTCGTATGACAGAGCAGATGGAGCTTTCGGGAATCCCGGAAAAGGTTTTACAGATCTGTGCCTGCGAGGGAAAGGTTCATGTGGAAAAGAAAGAACTGACAGCACAGGGACTTTATGCAGAAGGTGTGTTGTGTGTGGAACTTTTATACGTAACGACAGATGATAAGATGCCGGTTGGTTCCAGAAAGGCAATCTATCCTTTTGAACAGCTGATCGAGATTGTGGATGCTGAAAATAAGCGGGATAAGATAATGACTGAGTTAGAGTGTGAGATCGGGCAGATGTCAGCTGTGATGCTGGATCAGGAACATGTAGAGATCAAGGCTGTATTAAACTTAAAGCTTCTGGCATTTGAGATGGAACAGATTGAAAATATCACAGAGATAAAAGAAGAACTTCCGGATCTGGAACAGCTGAAAAAACAACCGGGTCTGACCGGATATATCGTAAAAAACGGGGACAGTCTGTGGCAGATCGCAAAGGAAAATCATACGACTGTAGAAAGTATTTTAAAAGAAAATCAAAAAACGGAAGATACGTTAACACGTGGAGAAAAATTGCTGATCGTCAAGAAAATTTCGATGTGAAATAATGGAAAAACTATCTTTTTATATTGCAGATGTGTTAAAATAGATGTGACTTTGAGGTTACATCTATTTTTAACTTTACAGGATGAAAGTTTCTGCAAGGAGAGATTACAGAATGAGATATATACATAAAACAGACAGAAGAAACAGAAAAAGGATGATCGCATTGCTCACAGTCTTTGCACTGGCTTTAACGGGAATCGGAACAGTCCGTGCTTCGGTGATCAATGATGCGAATAAGAAGAAGAACGAAGCTCAGCAGGAACTGGATAATGTGAACAGTCAGATTGAGTCCATCAAAGCGGCACAGAGTGATCTGCAGGAAGAAATGGATGCGTATGACGATCAGTTAATGGCACTTCTTACGGACATGGATCTGCTGGAACATGACATTGACAATAAACAGGCAGAGATCGATCAGGCGAATAAGGATTATGAAGCGGCACAGGAAAAAGAAAGAATCCAGTATGAGGCAATGAAGACCAGGATCCAGTATATGTATGAGAATGGGGATGACAATTATCTGCAGGCTCTGATGGAAGCAAGGAGTATCACGGATCTTTTAAACCGCGTGGAATATGTGTCAGAAGTCTATGATTATGACA
This sequence comes from uncultured Roseburia sp., assembly GCA_934292805.1. Taxonomy (GTDB): domain Bacteria; phylum Bacillota; class Clostridia; order Lachnospirales; family Lachnospiraceae; genus Roseburia. The sequence goes on from CAKQXQ010000017.1 coordinate 35,719, forward strand.
GAAAGCAGCTGGATGTTTACAAAGAGACAGTGCAGCAGGTGGCGGATCTGAAAGTCCAGCTGGATTCGGAGATGGCTGAGATGGAGGAGTTGGAGATCAGTTACAAAGAACAGGCATCCTCCTTAGAGGCGCTGATCGCAGAGAAGAGTGCAGCGATGGATAACTTCGATACACAGCTGGCAAGTGCAAGAAATCTTGCAAATCAATATGCGGCTACGATCAAACAGCAGAACCGCATTATTGCAGATGAACAGGCACGTCAGGCAGCGGCAGCAGCAGAAGCAGCAAGAAAGGCAGCACAGGCTGCAAATACAGGAAATAATTCAACTGCGAATACCGGAAACAGTCAGAATACCGGAAGTAGTCAGAATACTGGAAATGGACTGACAACAACCGGATTGAATCCTTCCTATGCCACAAGTGTCAGCGGAAGCTCAGTTGTTTCTTTTGCAAGCCAGTATGTAGGATATCCATATGTTTTTGGCGGCAACAGTCTGACAGAAGGGGCAGACTGCTCCTATTTTGTCATGGCATGTTTTGGACAGTTTGGTATTTCACTGCCGAGGAATTCCTACTCGATGCAAAGCTGCGGACAGGCTGTAAGCTACGACTGTGCACAGGCAGGAGATATTATCTGTTATCCGGGACATGTGGCGATTTATATGGGAAATGGAAAAATCGTGCATGCATCCAGTCCGACAAATGGAATCTGTTATGGCAATGCAACGTATCGCACGATCCTCACAATCCGCAGAGTATTATAAGACAGAGCATTATAAATGATGTGTGTACATTATAAATGATGTGATATTTGTATTTCACCGGGAAAAGTGTTATAATGATTTTCGTGGTTTGCCATAACTAACGTATAACATAGCAGAACATTATATTTTCAATAAAAATTAAGACAGAATCTGTTTTAAAGATCTGGATTTTGTCTCCAGAAACAAGGAGGAAGATTTATGCAGTTTGAACAGTTACAGAAAGATATGATCGCAGCAATGAAAGCGAGAGATAAAGTGCGTAAGGATGCGATTTCCGCATTGGTATCCGCAGCAAAAAAGGTTGCCATCGATGAGGGATGCAGAGAGAATATCAGCGAAGAGATCGTAGACCGTGTGATCTTAAAAGAGATCAAATCCGTAAAAGAGCAGTTGGATACCTGCCCGGATTCAAGAGCTGACCTTAAGGAAGAGTATCAGGCAAGATACGATATTTTCCAGGAATATGCACCGAAGATGATGTCCGCAGAGGAAGTAAAGGCATTTATCACAGAGAAATTTGCAGATATTGTAGCAGGCAAGAATAAAGGTATGATTATGAAGAATGTCATGCCGGAATTAAAAGGAAAAGCAGAGGGAAGCGTGATCAACCAGGTTGTAGCAGAACTCTGCAAATAAAATGTAAAATATGCAGGGAATCCTGCCAGAAAAGAGAAGATTATGTCATTAAAAATTAACAGAAATGATCCATGCTGGTGTGGAAGCGGCAGAAAGTATAAAGTATGCCATGAAGCGTTCGATGCGAAAGTTGCAAAATATGCATCTGCAGGACACATTGTACCGTCTCATAATATCATTAAAAACGCAGATCAGATCGCAGGGATCAAAGAGAGTTGTAAGATTAACATAGCAGTGCTTGATTATATCGAGAAACATATTCATGAAGGTATGACGACCGCAGAGATAGATAAGATCGTATATGATATGACAACAAGCATGGGTGGAATCCCTGCTCCATTGAATTATCAGGGATATCCGTATTCGGTATGCACATCGGTCAATGACCAGGTATGCCATGGCTTTCCGTCAGAGAATGTGATCTTAAAGTCAGGTGATATCATTAACGTAGACTGTTCCACAATTTTGAATGGTTATTTTTCGGATTCATCCAGAATGTTCTGCATTGGGGATGTAAGCCCGGAGAAGAAGAAGTTAGTTGAAGTAACAAAGGAATGTGTGGAGCTTGGCTTAAAGGAAGTAAAACCATGGGGATTTTTAGGAGATATGGGTCAGGCAGTTCACGATCATGCTTTTGCCAATGGTTATACTGTAGTTCGAGAGATCGGTGGACATGGAGTCGGACTGGAATTTCATGAAGATCCATGGGTAGGATACAATTCCAGACGGGGACAGGAGATGCTTCTTGTTCCTGGAATGATTTTTACAATTGAGCCGATGGTCAATATGGGTCAGCCGGATATTTATGTAGATTCAGAGAATGACTGGGAAGTATATACAGACGATGGACTGCCATCTGCACAGTGGGAGATTATGGTACTTGTGACAGAGGATGGACACGAAGTCCTCTGCTGGTAACGGAGCGTTTATCTCAGTCAGAGAACGGATAAGGCTGTCTGCGTTTTCAATTCAACAAAAATCATATATTTGAAAGAAGATGCGGGAAGGAAAAAACAGATGAAAAAAGAAATCATGACAGGTGACTGGCTTTATATGACACCACAGGAAGTTGATCTCAGACAGATAAAAGAAGCATTAGATGCAAAAGAAAAATATGATATTGAGATATGGGATGAAGCAGGTGTTTTGGAAGTGGGGATGCCGGATGGAAACTCTTTCGATATTGAAGAAGCAAAGATTCATCCGAAAGATGAGATCACAGCAGCTTTTGCAGCAAAAAATCATGTGAAAAAGGTTTTTCTTGCAACGTTTCGTCCGGAGAATTATGAGGAAGCAGAGAAAGTAATGCAGGCAATCCTTGCAGCATGCGGTGGATTTTTCTGCGGAGATACAGATGATTTTCAACCACAGATTGCAGGAAGAGAATAAGGATATGTCAAAGATAAAATTAATTGCCAGTGATCTGGATGGAACATTGTTATTAAATGGAGCGCAAAGCTGCGACCCGGAATTGTTCCCGTTGATCGAACAGCTGGCGGAGAAGGGGGTATTCTTTGTAGCGGCTAGCGGAAGGCAGTATCAGAGTCTTCAGAGATTATTCGCTCCTGTCAAAGATAAGATCCTTTACTTGTGTGAAAACGGAGCACTTGTAATGTATATGAATGAAGTGCTTATGAAAAAACAGTTTGATGACAGTCTTGCGATGGATATCTGTAATGCGGTAATTGCAGATAAGGATTGTGAGATCGTTATTTCCGGAGAGCGGACATGCTACCTGGTTCCAAAGGATCCGGATTTTGTCACACATGTACGAGAGGTAATGGGAAACAACGTGACTGTGATCAAAACACCGGAGCTGATTGAAGAGCCGATCATCAAGATCGCATATTTTACAGAGGCAGATAAGCAGGCAGCTGTAACGGAGCGTTTTAAGAAGCTTTTTGCCGGAACAGAATGCGAACTGATGACATCAGGCAACCGCTGGGTGGATTTTGTGGCACATGGAACCGGAAAAGGAGAGGCTTTGGAGGTGATCGGTGACCGGCTCGGAATCCTGCCGGAGGAAATGGCAGCATTTGGTGACAACGAGAATGACCGTTCTATGATGAAGTTTGTCGGACAACCGTATCTGATGAAGAAGTGCAATCCGACGATGGAAGATATCAAGGCAAAACGATGTGCAAAAGTGGAAGATGCCTTGAAGGAGATTTTAAAAGAGCTGTAATCCGGTGATCTGAAAACACCTGAAATTTCGGGACATAAATGAACATAGGACAGGAATCCCCTGCATACAATGTAAAAATGAGTATTGCAGGGGAGTTTTTTTGAAAAGTTATATTGAAGAAAGAGCAGTCGAGATTGCAGCATATATTATTGAAAATAATACAACAGTCAGACAGGCTGCGAAGCATTTTGGGATAAGCAAGAGTACGGTACATATGGTTGTAACAATATAGAACGGAAGAAGAGGAAGGTTGTTTGGGTAATTGAATAGTGATTAAAGAATGGCACTCTCGGGTAGATACTCGAGAGTGTTTTTGAGGCAATAGGGGAGAACGTATTGGAAAAGTTGAATTGTGTGCCCAGCCAATTAATCTAACAGGTGGAAATCCGGTCTGCTTAAGGTTTAGCCAATCAACAGTAGTGAGTCTTGAGTTGATTGGAGTAGATGATAAAGAGTGTTTCATCACAGATATATTAGATAAGTTTATTTTCATAATATGCATAGTAATAAAATATACTGTGAGTTATCTAAAGCGAGGAGACTTATTATAATTAAATTACAAATTATAATCTGCAAAGATACAACTTTAGAAAGGGGACATGATATCTTGCTTTATCTACAAGAACTAAGAGAAATGAATGTAGATGAGCAAGAAACACAAAAATATGGAAAGGATTAGATTCAACAAAGACTGGACATTTAAAAATGATATAACGGGGGGAGATGAAATAAAAGTGACGCTTCCTCATGACGCAATGCAGACAGAGAAACGCCTTCAAAACATGAAGAACGGTGCAGCGGCTGGATTCTTTCCCGGTGGAAGGTATGTATATCTCAAAAATTTTTATGCACCACATGAGTGGGATGGTAAATGTATTTTGATTGAGTTCGAGGGAATCTATCAGAATTCCTCTGTCTATGTGAATGGAAAGTACATTGGGGGCTGGATATACGGCTATACGGGATTCGTTCTTGAACTGTCAGAACAATTGAACTATGGCGAAGATAACGAGATAAGAGTCATAGCGGATAATACCAGGACGCCTAACAGCCGTTGGTATACAGGAAGTGGAATTTACAGAAATGTAAATCTATATGTGGGCAATAAGAACCATATTGCAGTTGATGGAATTCAAGTTACTACAAAGAGTATTGACCCTGCTGTAATTTGTGTTAAGACAGAGATTGAAGCTACGGAAGACTGTGATGTGACAATCAAGGTTTATGATGGTGATACACTTGTGGCGAGCAGTGTAGGATTAAATGCAAAACTTACGATCAAGGATGCAAAGTTATGGAGTGATGAATCGCCACATCTGTATAGAGTAGAGTGCAATCTTGTGAATAATGCAGGAGAGGTGATTGATAGGCAAGAGATTAAGACCGGTATTCGACTTTTGGCATGGAGTGCAGAGCACGGACTTGAAATAAATAATAAGTCTGTAAAGCTTCGCGGTGGTTGTATTCACCATGATAATGGAATACTTGGAAGTAGAGCCATTGATTATGCGGAAGAGAGGAAGGTTAAAATTCTAAAAGATGCGGGGTTCAATGCCATCCGTTCGGCTCATAATCCTGCCAGCAAAGCTTTGCTTTCAGCTTGTGATAAGTATGGAATGTATGTGATGGATGAAGCTTTTGATCAATGGCAGTTTATGAAGGTAGAATATGATTATTCAATCTATTTTGATGAGCAGCATGAAGCTGACCTTTGCGCTATGATTAGAAAGGATATAAGTCACCCATCTGTAATTATGTATTCTATTGGAAATGAGATTGGAGACACAGGAAAACAAAGTGGTGTAGAAATTAGCCGCGAATTGGCTAGAATATGTCATGAAGAGGATAACACGCGACCTGTTGTGAATTGCATCAATCCGGTTGTATCCAGTATGGGGGGCTCTAAGTCAAAGTGTACATCTCTGGATGAGGTGAATCCTTATGAAGAGACGAAAAATTCTCAGGCAACAGCAAGTTTGCTAGCGAATATTATTGTCACAGTGGTTCCATTTATTAGAAAGATAATGGGTAAACCGGAAAAAGTCGAGAAACTTCTTAGGCCATGTTTTGATGAACTGGATATTGTAGGACTTAATTATGCTGAGGATTGTTATGAACCACATCACAAACACGACCCGATGAGGATTATGGTGGGGTCGGAGACATATCCTCATTCCATGGCAAAGCGCTGGCCGCTAATTGAAAAAAATTCTTATCTGATAGGAGATTTCATGTGGACCGCTATAGATTATCTGGGCGAGGCAGGAGTAGGTGTGCCGATTTATGGCACTACACGGGGAGGATTTAATAGACCATATCCTTGCGTCAGTGCCGGATGTGGCGTTATAAATCTCCTTGGAGAGATGGAGACGGAAGGATATGCTGCAAATATAGCATGGGGATTGTATAAGAAACCCTACATAGCGGTTCGTCCAGTTAACCATTCGGGAGAAAAACATTTTTTTGGAATGTGGAGAGATACAGACGCTATATCAAGCTGGAGTTTCAAAGGATGTGAAGGTCGAAAGGCTGAAATTGAGGTATATAGCATTGGAAAGTACATAGAACTGTTTCAAGATGGAGTATCGATAGGAAGAAAAGAATTGGTTGACACAAAAGCCTGCTTTGAGACGGTTTATAAGCAGGGAGAATTAAAAGCAGTAAGTTACGATGAATTGGGGAATGTAATTGCGGAAGAGACAATTAAGACAGCTGGCAAGGAGGATGTAATCAGAGTGATTCCTGAAAAGACGGAACTGTATGCAGATGGAGAGGATGTCACTTTTGTATTGGTCAAACTTACTGATCATAATGGTATCGTAAAACTGTTGGAAGATAGAATGGTAATTGTTGATGTTACAGGTCCTGCCGAGATTATTGCAATTGGAAGCAGAGAACCGATTACTGAGGAACGATATATGGGAAATTGTTTTACTACATCCAATGGAACACTGGGATTTTATGTTCGCTCAACAGGAGAAGAAGGTGAAGCTATTATCTCAGTATCTGCTGAGGGGATAGATACAGTAGAAATAAGAAAAATTCAATGTTGTACGAAAAGAGGCTAGAGTTCATGAAAGGTAAATATATTTTTGGCTTGATCTACATATATTTACCGCTACTCACCCGGAATGGTTCGTAGCAGATGGAATCCATCCGAATGTGCTTGGAGCAGATAGGATGGCGGAACGTATAGCGGACTTAATGCGGATTGTGTGCTTTGCGGTAAGCACTAGGTGTCATGCCATAGTGTTCTTTGAAGACGCGGCTAAGATGAGAACTTACAGAGAAACCGCATAGTTCTGAAATGTATTCCAGAGAGAAATCACTGTTTTCTAGATACTGGCAGACGATGGCAAGACGTATTTCTATAAGAACGGTATTAAATGTTTTCCCGGTAGCTTCTTTTACAATTTTGCAGACATATTGCTTGGTGTAATGGACATATTCAGCTGTGGAATTCAAAGATGCAAATTGATAATTTTGTTTTAAATAATCGATGATTCTCTGATATTGGAGATCATTCTGACTTACCCGGATAGATGATTCTATCTGGGTATTTTCGTCTCTAAGCACATAGGTGAAAATAAGCGATAAACAGTTTTTCATAATATTATTTGCATATTTATTTTGATTGATATATTCAGCAAAGCAGTTAAGTGCTAAATCTTTAATGATTTCGTTGGCATTTGTTCGGATAATCAAATAGTTCATTTGATTATTTTCATTGAGACTATCCATAAGAAATGTGGTTAGACGTTTGTCGTCATGAAAGATATCTGAGTACTGTGCCGTGACAAAACTGCATTTTAGGTTAAAACATATACAAATACTTTCAGGGACAGACGTAATCATATACTGAACATGAGGTGGTATGAAAATAAAGTCACCCTGAAATAAGGCAAACTGTGAATTTTTGATCGTAACCTCCGCCTTGCCTTCAATGATATAGAATAAAGAGTAGTATTCGCAGGAGTGAGGTGCTCCGCCGGGAAAATTGAACTGTTTTGCCATAGCGTAATCGTATCCGGGTGGAATATTGAGCTTTTCTGGAACAGTGCCAATATCCGTAATGTACTTTGGTAGATTGAGTTCTTGAGTAATAGCTATCGGAAAGTAAAATCGTGAAAGATTATGATTTCTAATGGCATAGCTGTTGAAGTATTCGATATAAGTATGATACTCTACGAAATCTTTATTATTATTCGAATAGTCCAGAAATGCCATCTCCAGATTACTTAAGTTTTGCAAAATATGATAAATCTGATCGGTACCTTTTATTTCCATGGATAAACTCCTCTTTGAGAATGAAAACGTTTGAAATGCTGAAAATACAGTAAAACATGACAATGGCATGTGGAAACTGTTAGTATAGAAATTATATTACGTTAATTTGAAAATTTCAATATGAGTTTCATCACAGATAAAAGTGGGAAGTTTTTTTTATGGGAGTGAAATATGTATGAATTGGTGAGATGTTATATTTTGAAATCAGAAGGTATGATTAAACTCACAAAGGAAAAAGTTTTAAGGGCAATGCTATTAAAACGCTGAATTTAGGAGGAGAAAATATGGAGACAACGCAATTAAATATTGCAGATGAGAAATTCTCAAAAAAGAAAACATTAGGATTTGCATTGTTAAGATTAGGAAATATCTTAGCGGGACTTATGATAGGAGAGGTTACGTATTTCGCTACGAATAGTCTTGGCATTGCAGCAGCAGCTATTTCGATTGGAGTGGCTATTAAGACAGCAATTGATGCGCTTACGGATCTTGTGATGGGAACAATCGTTGACTCTACACATACAAGATGGGGAAAGGCAAGACCATGGATACTTGCAGCAATCCCGATGTGGATTACACTTATACTCATTTTTATAGCACCAAGGGCGCTGATGAGCGATATGGGGTTGGTAGTTTATATTACGGTGTTTGCAACAATGCATAGTGCAATCTTTTCTACCATGACCAACATTGCATACGAAACAAATATTAAACGAAGTATCGTAAAAGAGGAAAACAGAATTAAGACACTTACGATTATAGGGGTTGTATATGCTATTGGCTCACTTGGGCTTCAAGTGGCACTTCCAGCAATTATCGATGTATTCCACGGATCACAGCAGGGATTTGTAATTCTTGTTTTGATTGTGGGAGTATTTGGAATCGTAGCATCTTTAATTTCGTTTATGATATGCAAAGAATATACAGAGGAAGAACTCGCTTCTTTTGGTGGATATGATGCGAAGGAAGCAATAGAGAAAGTGCCTATTGGAACCTTTTTAAAAAGTGTGCTTAAGAATAAATATCTTATGATGTACACAGTAATTAATTTCTTGTACATGCTTGTTATGATGAGTTCTTTTACAACGGGTCAGTATTATTTCCAGTATGTATATGGAGACTTGAGTGTGTTTTCTATCGTAATGGCACTGTCTGTGGTAGAGATGCCGGTATTTTTCTTTATACCAAAGCTATGCAAGAAATTTGGTACTGCAAAAGTGGTACAGACGTCCATTGTATTTGCGATGATTGGGGTGGTACTTCGTCTAATTATGCCATCATTACTTCTGATACAGATGATAGGATACTTATTTGTGAGTCTCCCTAATATTCTGGTTGCATGTGTTGGCTCACAGATAAATTATGAATGTATGGAATACGGACGGTATAAGACTGGTGTTATTGCAGAGGCAATGTATTCTTCATTTGTAAGTTTTGCACAAAAGATGGCTACCTCATTGAGCTCAGTAATCATCGGACTTATTTTGTCACTGACAAGTTTTGATTATTTGACGAAGGGTGTTGTAGACAATGGTTTTGATGATTGGGCAGAACTTGCAGCACTTGGAGAAGCGGGATTTAATAAATATATTGAGGGTGGAGTGGACGCTGTGAACTCTGCCATGGCAGGAATTAATTTTGCATTCAACTGGATGCCACTTATCTTTCTGGGAATATGTGTAATTTTATTTGCATTCTTTAACCTTGAAAAAGATTTAAAGAAACTTAGAGTGGAGAATGGATTGAATGAGGATGGAAGTCAAAAGAACTAGTGTGATGAAAAAAGAGGTATATGGAGCAATTAATCTTAAGAGTATAAAATTCGAGGATAAATAGGTATGAGAAAAGTGGATAATGACTGATGAACCGTGTATGTGCTGGCAGAGAAAACTTTATGAAGCAGGAATCATGGGCAACGAAAAAAGCAATGATCTTGAAGGATGCAGAGGCATTTAAGGTATACAGACAGGTATATGAGTTTTTGACGAATGAACTTGGAATGGAGAATATATGATTCAGGCAATAAATCTAAAAATCGCATATATGAAAAATCCGATAGGGATTGATGAAAAGAATCCAGTATTGACATGGAAATGTCGAGATGCGATAAAGCAAAGTGCATATGAGATTGAATACAATGTGCAAAGTTTTGGAGCGGAATGCAGAGAAACAAAGATTATCAGAGCAAATACAGATATCATGGAGTTTCGATTTGAGGATAATTTTAAAAGTAGAGATATCGTAAGTTGTCGCATTCGCCTTACGAACGAGAATGGTATCCAGGGGGAGTGGAGCGAGTACGCAACATTTGAAATGGGTTTACTGGAAAAATCTGATTGGAAAGCAACGTTTATCATGGGAGATTATGACCATGAGAAAAATCCGAAAATGAGATATCCGGTAGATTACTTTAGAAAGAAATTTACGCTTTCCGGTAAAGTAAAGCACGCTCGATTGTACATGACTGCATGTGGCTTATATGAAACCTATTTGAATGGAGAGAAGGTTGGTGATCAGGTTTTTGCACCGGGGGCGACAGCTTTTCAGAAAAGGGCTCATTATCAGGTGTATGACGTGACGGAAATGTTCTCACAAAAGACAAATTCTTGGACAATAGAACTTGCAGATGGGTTTTATGCAAGTAAGACAGGGGTATTTGGAAAGGCAAAGACTTATGGGCATGAACCAAAAGTAATGGGGCAGTTGGAAATTGTATATGAAGATGGCACTGTGGAAGATGTATGCACGGATGAAAAATTTGAATGGTCGAATGATGGTCCAATCAGATTAGCAGATATGAAAGATGGTGAAATTGTAGATTATTCATGTACGCCATCCTACAGTGGGAACGCAAGAACGACCCAATATGATGGAATACTTTGTGCATCTAATAATGTTCCGGTAAGAGAGCAGGAGAGGTTTGCAAATCCGACAATCATAAAATGTCCGGATGGTCATACTGTTCTGGATTTTCATCAGAATATAGCGGGATATGTGGAAACGACATTATGTGGAGCAAATGGTAAAAAGTGCCAGATGGTATTTGGCGAGAAGTTGGATGAAAATGGAAACTTCACTTATAAAAACATCTCTTGGGAAGGTGAGTATGATACGTGCCATTTTCAGACAGCAGACATAATCTGTGATAGTAATAAACATGTATATAAATCTAAATTTACAGTAATGGGATTTAGATACGTATTGTTGCTTGAATGGCCGGAAGAGATAAAACCGGAAAACTTTACTGCAATTGCAGTATACAGTGATATGGATACTTCATTTGAATTTGCATCATCTGATAATATGCTCAATCAAATTGTAAAAAATACATTCTGGAGTGTAAAGGGAAATTTTCTTGATGTACCAACTGATTGCCCTACCAGAGAACGTGCCGGATGGACTGGAGACGCGCAGTTATTTTTTAATACGGGAAATTATATGATGGATCAAAGAAGCTTTTTTCATAAATGGCTTCAGGATGTAGTTGATTCACAGAAAGAAAATGGACTTATTTATAATATTAATCCATCAAACCCAAACAATCCTCAGATTTTGGAGTGGCTGTCTGTGGAAGGCGGTGCCGGATGGGGGGATGCTCTTATAATGATTCCATATTATTATTGGAAACGATATGGAGATGACTCTCTTATGAAAAAATTTTGGGAGCCAATGAAAAAGTGTTTTGAATTTTATAAGGGAAGAATGGGAAAGAGAAATCTTCTTTCATTGCTGTATCCACCAAGGACTAAATTTGACAAATATCTGTGTGCTTGTGGAAGAGATTTTGGCGAATGGACAGAACCAGAGGACTGCGCTCCGTCACAATATAAGATGATGATACCCATGGCGGAAGAGGCGACAGCATATCTTTCCTATGATGCAGCTCTTATGAGTGAGATGGCAATGTATATTAAAGAGAATGATCTTGCGGATGAATATAAAAAGATTGCAGAAAAAACAAAAGAATCCTACAACTATTATTTTGTAAAAGATGGAAAGATTGAGACGAATAGAATGTGCAAGTTTGTACGTCCATGCGGATTAAAACTTGTTGATGATAAGGTTAGAAGCGTATTACTCAGTCAAATCGTAAAATTAAATCGTGAGCGTGACTATAAGATTGGTACCGGATTTTTGACGACACCGTTTGTATTTGAGTGCTTATCTGAGGCAGGTGAATCTGACGATGCGTATCGCATGCTTGTAAATCCGGAATTGGGATGGGTACAACAGATTAATAATGGAGCAACTACAGTTTGGGAGAATTGGACAGATGATGCATCACTGAATCATTATTCTAAGGGAGCTTGTTGCCAATGGATATTTGATACTGTATGTGGTATAAAACTCAGTGAACAGAAAAATCATTTTATAATTAAACCGCATTTAGTGAGTGATCTAGATGAGATTGAAATGTCATATGATTCTGTTTATGGTAAAGTGGTGAGTGGTTGGAAGCGAGTGGATGGTTCTGTTAGATATCATATTGTTATTCCTGCGAATACTGAGGCAGAGGTTACCTTACCGGGTGAGGAGACAAGAGTTTTATGTGCTGGAAAATATGACCTGTAGGAAGTAGGGAAGGTATTCAACCACTTATTCTGCAATGGCTTGATGATGAACAAATTGATGAAAATTTAAAGGTTATTCTCCTTGGAGATGGAAAAGGAATCTTGTAATAATGGTTAATAACATACCGATGAGATTACAAAAATGTGATTTCTCCTGCATTTTTTATGGCTTTAGGACATTAGGGGATGCGAACGAAATCATGGACTGATTAAGCAATCAATCCAAGACTCTTACGATACTCTGATGGGCTCATGTAATTGAGTGTAGATTTGATATGTTCTTCGTTGTACCAAACAAGATATTGAGACTATGAGAAAATCTCTGTAAATTAGATTCTTCTATGATAATGAAGGGTGAAAAGCTTACAAATCAGGCTTTTCACCCTCGTTTTATATATAACAGTTACTGCCAGGCATGTCAAGAGCAGGCGGATGGCCGCCTGTCTTAGACTATGTTTTTACTTATTCTGGAAGTCGTCCTTCGTACATGATACTCAACTCCCATAGACCTGGCTCCAGTCCTGGATGGTAGTTGCCCATTTCTTAGTAGCCTCGAAAGTGGCCAGATATAAGGCTTTTAACAGCACTGTATCACTTGGAAATACGCTTCTCTGGCGATTCAGTTTCCGGTATGTGGAGTTCAGTGATTCTATCGCATTTGTTGTATAAATGACCTTCCGGACAGTGGTTGA